>CAZPTT010000130.1:0-19157 GCA_964589435.1 uncultured Pirellulaceae bacterium | reverse complement strand
ACTCAATCTTAATAAAATTCTTTTTATGGCAAAATTTTATTTTTAATATTCGGAAATTAATGCCGGAAAAAGCACGACTCTATTGCAAGCCGCCTACAACTACGAAGAGCGTGGGATGCGGGTGCTGTTGTTCACGCCTAAAATCGATGATCGAGCTGGTGTCGGAATCATCTCGTCGCGGATCGGCTTAAGCCGCGAAGCTCAAGCGTTTGATGCGGACTTCGACCTGTTCGTGCATATTCGCGAAGAGCAGATGGAAGCCAAAATCAGCTGCATCTTTATGGACGAGGCTCAGTTTCTCACGCAAGCCCAAGTGCTCCAACTGACACTCGTCTGTGACCGGCTTGGGATTCCCGTTCTCTGCTACGGTTTGCGAACCGATTTTCTTGGTGAGCCATTTGAAGGTAGCAAGTACCTGTTGGCTTGGGCGGATATCATGGGTGAGATTAAAACGATCTGTCATTCGGGTAAGAAAGCCATCATGAACGCCCGGCTCGACAAAGATGGCAATCGCGTTACCGAAGGCGAGCAAATTTCGATCGGCTTAAATTATGTCGCCCTGTCTCGCAAGCAGTTTGGGTTGGATAAGATCTCGCCGGTAGGTTATTCACCGCCTGAAGAGTGAGCGAGCGTTCAGGGCATCTTTGACCCTTCCCAAGATTTTAATCGACGCATCCAGCCGTTGAGCGATTCAGGGATTGCCGTGTAATAGATGCCGCAATTAATGCACCGAACGCCATTAGCTTGCAAAGCTGAGCGGCATTGTTGCTCGGTTCTCCGAATCGGAGAGCCGATCTACTTTGAAACAGCGGTTACATGCTTTGCCGCGCCTCCGACAATGCAAGAGAACTCTTTGCCGATCGTCAACAAATACACAGCTTGAAGTAATTTAGACATAGTCGTTCGCCTCTCCGAGGCGACTAGGGGCGCAAAGCATTTCCGATTCGCCAGCAGCGATTAAGCCGACAGGCTTCGCTGCAAACAGCGCAGGACATGCTCGAATGCGAATCAATGCACGCGTCGGTGCGAAACAGCTTTACCAATCCGCAGCCGAATCCTGCGCATAAAAAAAGGGCAGTCGAAATGACCACCCTTTTGAAATTGATTTGATTCAAGTGAATCTGATGAAGGAGGTTAGTCCCACCACCACTGACCGTCGGCCAGGTTATCCAAATTGATGTCGTTCTTGACAGCGTCAATCTTCCCTTCTGTGTCTTGCTGGATTCGATCTGAATTCAACGCAACGCGAGGTTGGATGTTAACACCACCAGCGATCGGAGTGATGAAGTGACGGCCTTTCCAAACACCGTTGGCCAATGGCTTAACGTGCTTGGGAGCATCAAAAACTTCAACAGCGACTTTTGATTCATCGCCAAAGACATCCATGTTCCATTCAGCTTGACCGTAAAGATCCATCTTTTGGATGAACGCGGCTGCGATCGACATGTCGACCAAGTTTCGCAATTCTGCCCACAATGGATCTTTGGTGGCCAGCTTGTCATACATTCGAGTGAACGAACCGCAGAACGCTCGGCTGGCACCGTTCATGCCGCCTGAACCTCGACGAGAACCATTGCGTGCAACGCTTTCGTCTTCGCCAACAAGCTTCACACCACTGCCGACCAACTCCATGGCAGTTTCGTCTTCGTTGATTTGAACGCAGTCGTAATTTGGCTGGAAGAACCATCGCATCAGCGAATTCTTGGCAAGCGTGTTTGACTTTGTTTTTGAGATAAAGCTAATGATGTCAACGGCTGGCTTTTCCAAACCAATTCCGATCAGCTTCATGTGGTAGTCAGCTTCGACAAGGATTCGTGCGAAGTGAGTGTTTGTGGAAACACCGTTGATGGTGATTTCCTGAAGACCTAACGCATCGCAGTAAGCTTTAACGGCTCGTGCTTCGTCACCTGGACGGAATTGAGCAGCAACTTGCGGAACTGTTTGCTTGAATCGAACCAAGCCTTCTTGTGTTGGATCAATTGAAACGGAAATCAAAGAAGTCTTTTCGCCACCTGGAGCGAAAGCTCGCAAGGCTACGATCAAGTCTTGCAACTGCAATGTTGCTTGGCCTGTTTGTGTACCAACGACTCGGTTGCCGGCAGTTACGAAGTAACCTTCGGCTGGCCCGGCGATCACGATGTCTTTTGACTCTGGAAAGTAGAAGACATGAGTCAGACGAGTCATGCCTGCGAGGTACTGCATGTCAGCAGGAATCGGCTTACCGGCTTCAACCAGTTTGGCCACTTCCTTCTCAAGCCGAGTCAGCGAGATTTTACGAAGCTTGCTGATTCGCTGGATGTCTTTGTTCAGGTTGGCTTTGGCTGCACGATGCAGTTGCTGGTTCAGCGCCCCTGAGTTGGCTCGCAGTGCACGAGTCGAAAGGACACCATCAGCGTCGATTTCAATACCACCCGTTCCGGTGCCATTGCCCTGGTTGCCTTGACCACCGCCGCCTTGGTTGCCGCCGCCGTTGCCGCCACCATTAACGCCGTTTTGGCAATACGCTGTCGATTGGGAAACCATAACCAGCCCCAACGCTGCCATCAAAATCGCCGATGTTCGTAAAAAACGACCAATCATATTGGTTCTCCAAAGTTCGCGAATTTCTCGCAATGTAAAAAGGGATCTGCGTGCCTGGAAATTGCCCCCGCACAGACTCCCTAAATTGATTTTTTTCATCCACTCCAATACTAATTGCCGATTACGCGATGGGCAAGAATTTCTGAGGTTTTGGATGACCTTAACTCAACGCTCCGGTTAGTGAGCCGAAAATGAGGGTTTTATTGATTGCGGACAGCCGTTCAATCGAGGCAACGTCTGAAATGCAAGTCGGATTCAAGTAGGATTCAAATCGGAATTCGTTCACATCGTTCGATGAACAAGTCACACAGAATGACGGAATTTTCACTACAAAACGGTAAAAAGGACGTCGCCTGGCGATTACTGAATCTTGCACACTTCGAAAAAAGTACC
Organism: uncultured Pirellulaceae bacterium; assembly: GCA_964589435.1. Taxonomy (GTDB): domain Bacteria; phylum Planctomycetota; class Planctomycetia; order Pirellulales; family Pirellulaceae; genus Mariniblastus. The sequence continues at coordinate 16,184 of CAZPTT010000130.1, read as the reverse complement.
GCTGCAAACGCTTTTCAACTTAAGCCGCGAACGATTGCCGCTTGAGAAGTATCGTCACTTCGAAAGGTCGACGCCCATTTCTTTCATCAGGAGCTTCATGTCCTCCCAGACGTGTCTTTTGGCGGATTCGGTTCGTAACAAATAAGCCGGATGATAGGTCACGATGACCCGACTGCCACGATAGGCATGAAACCTCTGGCGTAGCCGGCCGAGGGATTGCGTGGTCTTGAGTACCCGTTTGGCAGCCACACTTCCCAGACAACAGATGAATTCTGGCTGGAGAATTTCCAGTTGCCGTTCGGCGTAGCCCCAACAATTGTCCAGTTCGGTGACCGAAGGATTTCGATTTCCGGGCGGACGACATTTCACCGTGTTCAAAATGTAAACATCCTCGCGGCTAAGCTTACAAGCCGTGATGATCTTGTCGAGCAATTGCCCAGCCGCCCCAACAAACGGAACGCCTGTTCGGTCTTCGTCAGCACCTGGACCTTCGCCAACAAAGACCAATCTTGCGGTTTCCGTTCCCACCCCGAAGACAGTCTGCGTTCGCGAGTTGCATAGGTCGTCGCATTTCGTGCAGTCGGCAACTTCAGTACGGATAATCTCCAAAGCGTCTTTTCGCTGTTGCATCCCAAGCGAAGCTCCATAAGCGCCCGCCGGTAAATTCTCGGGTAGCGGAGCAGTGGCCTGGGAGCTTCCGGACGGCACTGTCGGACGTGGCTTTTCCTCGTATCGACCAGTGGGCGCCGACTCGGCAACCTTAGATAGACTCGATTTCTCGGACGCGACACGGTCAGGCTCACCAACCGTCGCTACCGGCTCGGAGTCAGTTTGACTTCCCTCAGTCGCCGTCAACTCAAATCCGAATTCGCCAGTTCCTTTTGGCAGCGTGGCAACACCAGCCTTGCCAAGTGCCGACAAATGCTGCCCAATCGCTCTCTTTAGCGTTGCCGTCTTCGATTGGACTTCTTCAGCGATGTTATTTTCGGATTCAGACATTCATTCGGACTTTAATGAACCAATCGAGTTTTTGAGCCTAGCAACAATGTTGACAACGAGACATCATTTGAAAGAATCTGTCCACTGATGGGAAGCCGTTGGCTCGATCATCTCAATTGAGCCTCTGCCAGCCAGTTAGCAGGCCTCAAATTTTGCCTATATAAATCAGCCATCTTCTAAGGTCGCTGTCTCTGTCATCCTTTTGGCCCCCCAATCCCCAACTACGCGAATACTCAGAAAAATGTCTTTACCCCAAGTCTCGATCGTCGGACGTCCGAATGTCGGAAAGTCCAGCATCTTCAATTGGCTCGCCGGTCGCCGGTTAGCCATTGTTGACGATATGGCCGGTGTGACACGGGATCGCATGAATTTTCTGATGGAAGAATCCGGACGCTATTTCGAAATCGTGGATACCGGTGGAATCGGTATCAATGACGTCGATGATCTGGACGAAGAAATCGAAACCCAAATCGAACTTGGTATTCAAGGTGCCGACGTCTTGATGTTCGTGGTCGACGCTAAGGACGGAATCACTCCGCTTGATCAACGAGTCGCTGCTCGCCTGCGTAGTCTCGACAAACCCGTCTTACTGGTCGTCAACAAATGTGATGGTGACAACTGGGAAACCGAAGCCAACGTTTTCTTTTCATTCGGGATGGGAGATCCGATCTGCTGTAGCGCGAAAAATAATCGCCGCAAACCTTCGTTGCTGAGTTCGATCCTGGAGATTTTGCCCTCGCAACAAGAGATCGATCAAAAGGAAACCGAAAAACCGGCCATGAAGTTTGCCCTGGTTGGCAGACGCAACGTCGGCAAAAGCACGTTTGTAAATACGCTTGTCGAATCGGAACGGATGATTGTCAGCGAAGTCGCCGGCACGACGCGCGACAGTGTCGACGTTCGATTTGAACTCGACGGCAAGACGATGGTGGCAATCGATACGCCCGGGCTACGACGCGGCAAAAGTGTCCGAACAGACATCGACTTTTATGGCACCCACCGCGCCCACCGTACCATTCGGCATGCCGACGTTGTTCTGTTGATGTTCGATTCGAGTAAGCGAATCAGTAAAGTCGATCGGCAACTTTGCAACTACATCGAAGCCAACTACAAACCATGCATTTTGGTCGTCAACAAATGGGACTTGATGGCAGAGCATTTACCGACTCAGGAATGGGTCGACTATCTGCGTCACAACTTTGCGACGATGTGGAATGCACCGATCGCGTTTGTGACGGCACAGACCGGCCAGAACTGCAAACGGCTTTTGAATCATGCCCAAATGCTGTTCAAACAATCTCGCGCACGTGTCTCCACACCAAAGCTCAATCGCCTACTAAAAACAGCATTGGTTAAGCACCCACCGCCAATGGCGTCCAATAAAAAGCGACCAAAAATCTATTACGCAGCGCAAATTGGTATCGAACCGCCAACGATCATGATCAAGTGCAACAACCCGGATTCGTTCTCAAAAACGTACCGGAAATATTTGCTTGGCGTGATCCGGGACTCACTGGAATTCGGAGAAGTTCCGATTCGGATGGTGCTTGAGAAACGCTCTTCAAGCGACCCGAATCAGCAGTCGCTGGAAGAATCTTAGACTTAGTTAGACTTAGCAATTAGAAGAATCTCCCTTCGAACGCTTTTGCAGTCTCGATTTGTAATTCAATCGCGCACATCGCAGGAGAACTGCAAAGCCAGCTTTTCTCGCAGCGGAACAACGCGAGCCGTCCGGATGTTGACGCACCGTGTGGCTTGCGCCACTCCGCTAACAACGATTTCGCAGTTCTCTTGGTACATCGTTTGATCTTTGGCGGTTGTCTCGATCGCTGCTATGATTGACCAAGTTATCCCCGTTTGCAAAAGCATGAAAATATTGCATGGCCGATCGAAGTAAAATCGAGTTTGAGTGCCCTCGCTGTCTTTCAGAAGTGATCGCCGCCTCCGAAAACGCAGGGAACCGAGTTGACTGCCCTAACTGCGACTACTCGCTCGTCGTGCCAACCCAATCGGTCGACCCAAGTCTTTTCGACGACATTTTCGACTCGTTCGAAGAAACCAATTCAGCGGAACCCGCACCTTCCGCCGCCGAGCAACTTGACGTTGAACTGAACCTCGCCCCAACGTCAGATTCGACGACCGAGCCGGAACCGGACGATTCCACGGCTTCCCAAACAGCGTCCCCAACGACGCCTTCCGCTCCATTTTCAATTGAAGAATTAGAATATGAAGATGTCCTTCCGGATGAACATCAAACCGACGATCCAATAGAGGGGCTTGAGTCTCTCATCGAAGAAAAAATTCCCCTAGTGGCCGCTGACCCATTCGCGGTCGACCCGGATGCCGCGATCAAGATCGATGGAATCGGAGACATCTTTACCCATGACGATGTGTATGGCGTTAAATGTCATGTCTGCGACACACGGATTCATGTCAAACCGTCGCAAGCCGGAACGGAAGTGGAGTGTCCAATTTGCTACGTCAAAGTTCACGTTGCGGCACCCAAGAAACCCAAAGTAGACAAGAACAAGTGGCGACAAAATGAACGCCCCAAGAAATCACATATTCGCACTGACGATGAAGAGTTTTTAAAAAAGAACAATCCACCGGAAGAACTAGATGCTGTAGAAATCGATGAGTCGATTGGATTCGCGCCGGAAACCGAAGACCTACTGGCGCCCCGTGTTGCTGTCGATGTCGAGCAAGTGAATGAAGCAAGGGTAGAGGAAGTTGGCGATGGCGAGTTGACGCTTGAGCCACTTGCCCCTGACGACGATGATTTGCTCAGCGGTAACCCAATCGAAGTCATGGCTGTTGAGATCGCTGACGACAACGCGGCGCCGATTCAGGAAGAGGTCGACGTCTTCGAATACGCGCGGGATCCTTTGGCTCCTAAAGAACCTCCCAAACCCCAGCCCAGTCGAAGGCCCACCGAAGGCAAGACACGGCGTGAGCTTTACCAGGAAGCCCAAGCCAGAAAACTGGCCGAAGAAAAATCCAAGGCCCGCGGCGACGTGGTCGTAGCAATTCCGAAAGCAGGTTCGTCAAAATCAAAATCGAAATCTAAGCCGGCGTCGACAAAGTCGGAGAAAAAACAAAAGGACACCTTTCCCGAATTCGGATTCGTTTCGCTGACAAGCGCTGTCCGGAAAATGATCGCCAGCCCTGGTCTGTTAACCAAAGCGATTATCGCCGGCGTGCTAGTGGCTATCGGCAATACCGTCATGCATTCAATCAACAATGCTTACGTTGAAGCCCACAAGGAAACGGCGGCGACATTCGGCGAATGGTCTACCATGGCGTTGAAATGGCAACTATTCGGTGGCGTACCGTTTCTTATCGGAACGATTTTGCTGTGGTACATCAGCGGATTTGTTTTTCGAGATGCCGCCTATGGCAAACGTCAAGTCAAGAGTTTTGGAACTGATGGGCAATCGGATTTTCTAAGCACGTTTTGTCTATTTTCTTTTGGATACTTTTTCGCAGGACTCCCGGTCGCGTTCTTTTCCATTTTGATCGTTCCGTTTCGACTTCTTTTCTCACCGCCGCTGTTATTGTCTGCGTGGTACAACAAATCAGCATTCGCAATTGTGGCCATCGATGCGTTTAAGAACGCCGCCGAAGATCGAAAGCAATGGCAAGCCTTCTACGTTTATGTCATCGCGTTGACGGCTCTTTCGGTGATTGCCGGAATATTTATGATGATTCCCATTTTCATACTCTCGGCGATCTGCTCACTGCTTGGTTCGGCAATGTTCGTCTTGATTACGATTGCCTATGCAGCCGTCGCAGGCTGGCATTGTGGACTGGTCGTTGAAGGGTTAGAAAAAGGCAAATAGGTGGGCTTACGATCTAAGCCTTCCTTTTTCGGTTTCGCCGCGGTTCAGTAACAACTCGCCCGAAAACTTCTTGGTAAAACGTCAGACTTGGACTTACTACATTGGCTAAAGATCACGCGCAAAAGACTCCACCCAAACAAACCGCGCGCAAAGCTTCTAAGAAGCTCTCGGAAACGATTGGGCACTTCAGCAGTATTGCTTGTGCGTGTGGTGTGATGGTCTGGAGTACGTTTAATATCTGGGTCAACATTCTCGAGTACCGCAAAACTCAAGCTGAAGTGGCGGCGGACAAGGTCGGCGACTGGAATACAGCGTTCATTTTAGTTTTCGTGACAGCGGCAATTCCATTGCTGTTCGGCCTTGCTTTGCTAATCAAAGCGACTGGTAAGAAAAAATAGACGCGGGCGTTGAATTGAAAGCTCGTTGCAACAAAGGCTTGTTCATTCAGCAGAGTCAGAGACAGGCTTGCGTGCAACTGCAATATAGCCATCGCCGAGATCTGTTTTCAGGAAACACATTTGCAGCAGATGAAACGGCAGAAAACAAACGTCGTTAAGAATCCAGCGGAGCGAATTCCATTGCTTCCTCTCGACGCCGCTCGCCTCAGTTCGTTCTTGTCGACTGCGTGCATCGGCCCGTAATTTCCGAGCGGCCACGTACGTGCGAAGTTTTTTCAAGACAACTCCTAGCGGATATCCATAGCTACAAATTTTGGGCAACTCAAATCCGGCGGCGACTAGTTTCTTTTCTAAATCACGCCTCGAATAACGACGAAAGTGCCCAGCCATTTCGTCTTCAGCCGAGAACAAATGCTGATGGGCCGGGACCGAAAGTAAAAGATGTCCACCGGGACGAACCAATTCAAACCAATTCCTCAGGGCGGCGTGATCGTCTTCGATATGTTCGAGAACTTCTGTACTTAAGAGCACATCCGCTTGAGCCTCGAGATGAATAGAGTCCTGCTCGAAAATCTCAACTTCATCATTTCCTGCCAATCGCTCACGCATCATCGCAATGGCCATCGGAGAAATTTCGACGGCAATACCTGACATTTTCTGTCGCTTGTTCATCCAATCGGCCATGTGGCCCGATGCTGCCCCGATTTCGATAAAGTCTGTCGCGGCCAGCTTACGGATAATTCCTTTGACCACCCAACATCGAAGCAAATAACGAGGCATCGGCACCCACTGTGACAACAGCGATGGCATCACGTCAGACTCAATGTGTGGTTGATTGGTTAGCTTTTGAATCATGCGAATTCGCCGAATTAAATCTACAGTTGGACAAGACTATCTTCGGCGTAAACAAATCCAAGAAACAGAAGTTTGCTGATTAACTTGGTTCTGTGGAAATTCCGTGTTCTAACTCTCGTTGTTGAAACCACGCCAGCCTGTTTTTGCAATGCGTTTTATGAAACGCAATCATAGGCCGTAACCGAAATTCGATTCATCGTTTTGTGTAAATCAAAGAACTACGCAAATTTAAAAAGCTGAGGGCGAAACATGAACGAAAACCGCATGAACGACAAAAGCAAAAATCAAGACAGATCAATGTCAGTCGAACTGGTTTACGTCCGTTCACGTTTTCAATTTCTGGCGATGTTCGCAGCGATAACAATTTTCCTCTGCGGATCGCATTTCTCTTGAAACTGCATCGTTTTAGGTACTCAAACTGAGCGGTTGTAGGCCGCTACCAAGGAGCGTCAGCGACGATGACACGGCAAAACACGAGCCTATCATTCAAACCGAAGTTGCCGTAACTGCGCTACACTTGTTACGGCCTACTTTCTTACGACCCACCATTTGTCGATTGATAGCGGAGCGGATTTTGAAAACGCTCAGTTTAAGTAGAGTTCGAGTAGCTAGAGTTCGTTGAAATCCGAGCAAACGACGCCGGAAAAGGAGGCTTCACGTCGAATTGGTTATTTCTTTACCGATGGCTTGAGGGAACGAATTTGCACTTGGTCGAATGCATCCATATCGTCGAACGAACCTAACCCGATCCGCCCCGCTTTTGAAAATCGATTTTCATCAACTTGCATGTGCGGTTTCTCCATATCGTCAAAGTAGATTTTGATCGTCCCTTGTTCGGAGTCTCTTACGAGTTTGACATTGTGCCAATCGGATTCGCTCCAAGGCGTAAGGTTTTCGTTCTCCGTCAACGCCAATCGTGGCGCGCCATCGACAATCATGATCTGCCCGCTGCGAGGATCCGGTTTCGCTCCTAAGTGAACGTAGTAGTAGTGGCTGGGATCTTGATAATTGAAGAAAACGCAACAGTCGCGATGGTTGCCAGTGTTTTTTGTACTTTTGACTTTGAACGTCAACTCAAAACTCGCGGCGGTAAGCTCTTTGATGAGTGCGATGTGTTTGGGACTGCGATACTCCGGTTCGTATTTACTCTCCCGTTGAATAATCGACAGGCTTTTACCCAGACCGTGATCCTCAAGCTTCCATGATTCCGGATCGACCAACTCCCAACGTTCCATTCCTGATTCGAAATCTTCCTCGAAAAGAATTTCATTCATTTTCGAAATACCTGACACCGCTTCACTAGAGCCTGATTCACCTGGCTCTGCCTTGGTTCCTTCTCCCTGTTGAGCTGCACTGGGCGCAATTTTCTTCTTGCCGGTGGGCGGTTCCTGCGGTGCTGCCATTGCAGATCCAACGGTCAACAAAATGGACGCAAGAACTAAATTGACTGACGTGATGCGGAAGGACATTTGAAGCAATTTCGTTTTGATGTTCGATTTCAATTTCATAGTAGTAAGTCACTTTATTGAGATGGGCCAAGACTTCTGAGAGGCCTAGAACTCTGAGAGGCCTAGAACTCTGAATGCCAAGGACTGCTGAGAGCCAACGAATCGGAGACCAGTCTAACATGATTAGCGACACAAGTTTGGCGAGATAGGAACTCCGCTTTTATCGACTCGATTGATTCCTGCGACTCAGGGAAGCGGCAAATCGCGACACCGTATTCGGCTCAATCTAGTTGAAATGATGCCGAAACCCAACGAGCAATCCATACAAACAGAATTCCATGAATCATCACTGCATTTCGCACCATCACAATGAGAAAACAAGAATTCTCAGTTTGCCTAATGTTTACTGACAGATCATTCCTACAACGGTGTAAGTTTTCCTAACGATTGTATGTTCACAAAAGTAAACGTCTCCCCACCGTGTCATGAGCCAGGACTTACCTCACAAAAACAGCGATGCACTTGCGCCCAAGCGATCGCTGTGGGCATTGGTGATTCCATATTTGCTTGCGATCTGGTGTTGCTTGGGGATCCTTCAGCGTTCACCAACAGACATCCCACCACTTGAGCTATTGCTTCCAACAGTTCTAAAAATACTGGTTCTGATTGGCGTTGTTCATTTTGCTTTGGCGATGTTTATCCGCCGAACTCCTGCACGCGAGTTAATCCTGCTAACACTGGTCAGCTCGATTGGCCTTTTTGGTTCAGCCCGAACATTGTGCGTTTACGCCTATGGATTGACGACCGAGCCGTCATTCTTGTGTTTGTGGCTTGTTGCCCACGCGCTGATCATTTGCGTTTGTTTCCGATTGGAATTAACAAAACCACTAGAGAACATTGTGTTAGCCATCGGTGTGAGCGCGGCTTCAATGGTGGCCTACCAAACGATTCACATCTCACTTCCGGTCAACCAGGATCTGGCGAAACTGGAAAGCTTGATTCAATTGCTAAACGACGAATCTCCGCTTCGACCTGAATCGCAGTTGCAACTTGCTTCGAAGCAAGCGGCATCGGAAGATTCGAAACCACGCAAGAGCTTGGAATTACACAAGGCACAAGGCTCAACGCCGTTTCGCCGTATTGGCTCAACGCGAATGATCGCCAACGGAGTCAACGCGGATCGCATGCGAATTGATTTAAGAAATGCTGAAGCAGCCAATCTGCCCGACATTTACTACATCGTTGTTGATGCTTACGCGCGGCAAGACATCCTCGAACAAGTCTATGGTTTCGATAACCAGCCGTTCCTCGCTTCATTGCGCGAACGCGGATTCTACATTGGTGACCAAAGCCGTTCCAACTACAACATGACCGAATTTTCTTTGGCATCGTCTTTGAACATGCGGCACTTGGATGGACTTGGGTTGCAGGAATTCAAAACTCGTTTGCCGATGCGAGAGTTGATCCGGCAAAACCTCGTCGTCAACGAACTGAAGCAGGTTGGCTACTCAACGATCGCGTTTGAAACCGGAAAATCAGAAACCGAATGCACCAATTTTGACCAGTACATTCCTTTTGGCAAAGCACTTTCTGACTACCAGGATGTGCTCTATCACGGCACTCCGCTGCCGGAACTTTTCGAGATGACTGGCACGCTTCGCAGTGCGGCTCGCCGCCATGGTGACCGCGTCCTCTTCATGTTCGACGAATTACCATCGGTCGCACAGCAACAAGCCAATCCTGCGTTCGTATTTTGCCACATGCTCGCTCCACACCCACCATTTCTGTTCGGTTCGGATGGTCGAGAAACCGACATCCGTGGCCACTACCTGTTGGCTGACTGGGTCGGATTCACTTCGCGTTTCAATTTTGACTTGAGCGTCTACCGCGACGGCTATCGCGACCAAGTTGCGTTTATGAACGAAAAACTGCTGGAGATGGTCGATACCATTCAACGATCTGATCGCTCATCCATCATCATTATCCAAGGTGATCACGGTCCGAGAATGGGATTCGGCCACCGCCGGGATCAATGGGAAAATTGCGAATGGCGATACCGTGAATCGTTCTCAATCTTGAATGCAATTTGCATGTCCGATGACATTCGACCAACTGCGATTTCGAAATTCTATCCAGACATGACGCCCGTCAACACGTTCAGAATCATCTTCAATTCACTCTTCGGTACGAAACTGCCTTTGAAATCTGACACTTCCTATCACGAATCCAAATACTCGTTCGTGGACCTTACGAATGAGGCGTTGCCACTACCGGCTTCGCCGAACACGGCTGACAACAACTTGGCCTTCGTTAGCGTGAGAGACGACAACGTGGATCAATCCACCGACGTCAGCCACACAAATGAAAAACAAGCCGACTGAAACGTCAAACACAAACCCAAAACTGAACTTAGGAGATACCCGATGAACTCACTTAACCTACTTGCTTATATCGACCCAATGTCTGGTGCGATTGTTCTTCAACTGATCATTGCAGCTTTCGTTGGCGTCGGAACATTTTTTCGCCACACCATCTTTGGTGGGATCTCGCGACTGATTCGCCCATCAAGAAATGAAAGCAGCAACTAACAATTTTTGATCGCGATTGCCCTTCCAGCGGAATTTGGTTTCCGAAAAGTGGGACGCGCAATGGTGCCCAAACCGATTGGTCGGACAACTTATTAGTCGGACAACTTATTAGTCAGACCACCAAGCAGCCCAGCAACCGAACGAAGACACGCCTTCCCCGGCGAATGAGAAACAAGGAAATAGTAACATGATTCAACGAGTAGCCGGTTCGTTCCGCGACCCATCTGGATTCGTATTTTTCCGCAACGAAGAAGTTTTCCGTTCGATCGATTCGGAATGCTGCTCGGTCCTCATGGAACTGGCGAACGAAGGCAAAATTGCCCAGTGGGTCGAGGAACAATTGATCGTTGGCACCGAGTTCATCCAACCCGGCGACTTACTCTCGGAACTTCAAGACGAACTCCCGGCGACCGACCACTTCCTACGGCACGAACCCATTCCACTGGTAACGTTTCCCTACGAATGGACCGTTTCGATGTTGGCCGATGCCGGCATCCATACGATTGACTTGCAAATTGAGTTGTTGAAATCGAATTGCTCACTCAAAGATGCGACGGCGTACAACATTCAATTCGTCAACGGCAAACCAACGATGATCGACGTTGCGTCAATCGAAAAACCAAGCCGGCTGGACGTCTGGTTTGCGATGGGCCAATTCCTGCAAATGTTTGTCTACCCGCTCTTGCTAACTCGGCTTAAGGGTTGGGATCTAAGATCCTATTTTCAATCCAGCCTAAATGGTCGTGACATTGAAAGCGTTGCAAAATCATTCGGCATGCTGGATCGACTTCGGCCAAGCCTGCTGTTGGATTTAACGTTACCGTTAACGCTGCACCGAATGTCGGAGAAAAAGACAGGCTCTAAACGTGAGACTCTCGACAAAAAAGTCACCAACTCGAGCGCCCAAATCGCGAATCTCAAACGCCTGAGACGGAAGCTTCAAAAACTTGCCAGCGGATATAAGCCGGCAGGTGTTTGGGCGGACTACACCAAAATTTGCAACTACGACAATGAGGCGGACAGTTGCAAAAAGCACTTGGTGCGAAAACTACTCAACGGCTCGAAACCCAAAGAAGTTTTGGACATCGGCTGCAACACGGGAACCTACAGTTTCCTCGCAGCAGAATGCGGCGCCAACGTAACGGCCGTCGACGGCGATCACGACGCAATCGAAGTCCTCTACCGGCGTTTGCGTGAGAAGCCGGCAACGATCAATCCGTTAGTTGTTGATTTGGGAAATCCAAGCCCAGCCATTGGCTACATGAATGTTGAGCGTGAATCGTTTTTGGATCGCAGTAATCCCGATTGCGTGATGGCATTGGCGCTGATTCACCACTTGCTGGTTTCAGCCAACATGTCGCTCGACGCGATCAGCGAACAGATGTACGAAATGACGGAACGGGACTTGATCCTTGAGTTTGTTCCGACGGACGACAACATGTTCCAGCGGCTGATGAATTATCGAGTCGATCTATTCAAAGACGTCAACTTGGAATCGTGCTTGGCAGCCTTTTCGAAACGGTTTGATCTGATTGAACAACACGCCATCGACGGTTCACAGCGGACACTGCTTTTCTTTCGCAAGAAATAAACTGAGCCGTTGAAACCTAACGCCCAACTATTCCTTCGAGAATTTGACTTCCGCCCATACCGCCGCATGATCGGAAAGTGATCCTTCGTGAACTTTTTCGTCAAGCAGCGGAAGTGTTCGAAAACCAGTTCCACAGGCGTTCACTCCGCTTTCAGGTAGCCCCAAAAACAAATAATCGATTCGCCGACTTCCTGGGATCAATGCATCGGCAGTTCCACGAGCCACCGATTCGCTGCTGGCTCCGAACGGCTCAATCGCCAAATCGCGAATGCCAAAGCGATCGAATCTAAGCAGCTTTTGAAGATGCAAATATTCACCTCCGCTTACTTGGGACAATTGTTCGGGCCCGGAGATATTAAAATCGCCCATCAGGACGAACAAGGATTCTGGCTTTCGATTCTTGTCGATGAAGCTCGCCAACTCAGCCAATTGCTGAGATCGAATTCCTGCGGAGTGACTATCCAAATGCGTCAAGAAACAATCGACCAATATTGCTCGGCCGGAAACCGATGTCCGCGGCAGTCGAACCCTCGCGAAGATCGCTCCTTTGGCGGCAACTCCGTCGGCGGATTTGAAACCGCTGGAGAGAAGCCGCGAGCCACTAGAAAACGTCATGGTTTCTTCAGCAACGATTGGAAATCGACTGAACAAGACCAGCCCACCACTCACGAACTGCGTTGAGGATCTTGGCATCGGTGACCTTAGAAACGCAAACTGCCGGTTCGAAATTTTGTTGAATCCGTCTATCAACGCGGCTGACAGTTCTTCATCGAAGGCCTCGCTAATTCCAATCAAGTCAGACTTTCGAAGTACTTTCGCGATTTCGGTGACTCGATAAGCACTTTCGCCACGCTGACCAACAAACGGGCGTGCAACCTTGGGAAGCAAGTGAGCATTGAATGAAACCACCTCGAAACTAAAGCGATCTTGCGCTTCCGCTGTTTTTGCAAATAGATTGACACCCTGTGGTTTTTCGACTCTTGGGTTGCCAAACGTCTGAAACAACCAACCGGCGAAAACGATTGCACCAAGAAGCAGAAGGGCATATGTGGCGAATCGCACGACCAATCGCAATCTCCTTCGGCGCGGCGGATTTGTCCAATCGTCGTTTTGATCGTCAGGCATACGAAGAGTAATTTATTTTCTCTGGTGTTTGATCGCCTCGCGCTTACATTTGAGCCAAACGCCTACTAACAATCCAGCCTCGCCGCACTCAACAAGAGCGAATTTTCAATTCGCGACGAAAAACCGAAATGGTTCGTCTCCCCGTTACAATTGGGGATCCGAGAATGCATAACTGTAGTCAACCATTCAACAGACTCGCCCCGAACAATCATTCAAAATGAAGATCGTCACTTACAACGTCAACGGAATTCGTTCGGCAATCGAAAAGGGCCTGGTGGATTGGATTGCCGACCATGGTTTTGACATTGTTTGCTTACAAGAAGTCAAAGCCCATCGCGGTTCGGTGCCGATGCTACTATTTGATGCGATTGGCTACCAATCTTGTTGGCACTCGGCTCAGCGGAAAGGATATAGCGGCGTGGCGACTTTCAGCAAGACCGCTCCGACCAGAACTTTTCAGGGCTTGGGGATTGAAAAGTATGACCTCGAAGGTCGTGTGATTCGAACCGATTTTGGAGAGCTGACGATACTCAATTGCTACTTCCCCAACGGCGGTTCGGGGCCGGAGCGGCAGGCTTATAAAATGGATTTTTTGCGCGACTTTCAAACGTCGGTCGAAAACCTGCTGGAAGAAAGGCCAAACATTATCGTCGTCGGCGATTACAACATCGCCCATCACGACATTGACATTAACGATCCCGTTCGCAACAGAAACCAGTCAGGCTTTTTGCCAGTGGAACGAGATTGGATGACGGAGTGGTTTGCGGGCGGATTCGTCGACGCGTTTCGTTCCTGTCACCCAACCGAAACCAGTTACACCTGGTGGCGAACAACTCAGTTCGCAAGAAAAAGCAATAAAGGCTGGCGGCTGGACTACCAATCCGTTAGCGACCACATCGCCGATAAGATCGTTGACGTGACACATTTACACGACGCGTTTCACTCAGATCATTGCCCGGTATTGTTAGAGATCGACCTAGATGGCTAGAGATCAACTTGGAGTGGTGCCATTGAGACTGACCAGCGACTCATGTTGTCGTTTATTCGGATTTCTTTTTTTCCAGTTCGACCGAATTCCCGACATCATTGTAAGTAACTTTGTCGACAAAGCTGGTCATCAACATGACGCCTCGCCCAGAGGTTTTGTCGAGGTTCTCTTCCAAAGTCGGATCCGGAATGTCTTTCGGGTTGAAGCCTTCGCCTTGATCCGTCACTCGTGAATAAAACCTTGCTTCACAGATTTCAATTTCGACGTGAACCGTTTTTTCAGTATCACATTTATTTCCGTGTCGAATCGCGTTCATGACGGCCTCTTCCATCGCCATGTGGATACCGAACGTATCGCGATTGCCCCATTGGTAGGCTTCGAGTTTACTCAGCACCGTTTCGACTATTTTGGCGCAGTTATCTGGCTGGCTTTGAATCTTTTCGTCGAAACTCCAACATCCGTTCGTATCCGGAGAGGTCTGCGTCACTTCGTTGTTGTGGTCGCCCGTACACGCCATTCAGAATGCCTCATCTACCTCAAACAGTTTTTTCAAAGCCAGTTTCAATCATCGCAAATCGAAACTAATCGGCAGATTCACCAAACGACTCGATCGACTCGGACTGCACTTCGTCGATTTTGAACATCGAATCAAGATTTGTGTAGCTAAACAAGTCTCGGACTTCCGGACGCAAATTGCTCAATCGAATTTTTCCGCCTCGCGCACGAATCCGCTTCTCCAGCACAATTAGCTTATTGATCGCCGCACTGGAAAAGAAGCTAACGTTTTCGAAATTGATCAGCACTTTATCAGGCTCTTCGCCATCTGCGATTGCCAACAATTCCGAGCCCATTTTCTCGATGCGAGATGGATCCATTACCTTCTTGTCCTTAAATTTGACAACGGAAACCGTGTCAACACTTTCAAGGTCAATGCATTCAAAATCTTCCATAGCAATTTCTCAGTCGAGAGTAAGTGACTCACGAACGCGAAACTTCTCTACGCAGGGATTTTCCCTGCGGTGAATTTTGAGAATTCGCGTTGCTACGTCTATTAGAACCTCGGAGCATGTCTCAAGTCAATTTGAAGACGTCCAAATGCCGCGTTTCGAAGCCAAATCAGGCGAGGATTGGCCCAAACGTTCCAGTCAAGTAAGCATGGAGGGCAAGTGGCCGGGGGCGAACGAGAATTGTTCGAGAGAAGGTAAATAAAAAACACTAGCCTTGGCGTCCTCGAATGATTGACCAGAATTCATCCGCTTACGCTTTGGTCTAGTGTTTTTTGTGGCGTCAATTTCAAGTCCGTCGACTTGGTTTGCCGCACTAGTCTTATCGCCAATTTGCTCGGCGTTGATTACGAATTATTTGCGTGAAACAATAATTTTTTATTGGACGAATTTCAGTCTCGACGCTTTCCAAACCCATGCAAGAAAACGACCGCGCCGAGAAACAAGACCGGCCAACAGAGCCAAGTCGGAGGCGTCACAAAACGCGTGGGCGCAAGCGTTTGACCGTTCAAAGACGGCACGCCCGCAGAATAAGCGGCCTGATAATAGGGCGAATTGAATTGCTGATTCACAACCGTCGATTGGTTGGGCAAGCTAAACTGATTCGGTTGTCCTATCTGATTCGGTTGGCCAATTGTACGGGTTGGCTCAGTCGTGATTAGCCCGTTGCCGTTCTCTGACAAGAAATTAGCGAAGCGGGGCGTCAACTCGTAGCTCCGAACCAAGTTGAGCTGAATGCCCAACATGACAAGTACAAATCCTGTGGTCATTAGCCTGGTGCGGTGCATACTCGGTTCCTGCTCGGGGTTGCCTTGTAGATGGCGTCTGGATTCGCTCGTCTTGCAGTGTCTTTGGCAAGCCAGATTGCTCAGCTCAAGTTTTTCTGCGTTAGATTCATACAATGACGCCGGCTGCTGATTCAATTGAGCAAGAAACCAGATCCGTCCGGTTTGGATGTGGACTAAGAATTGCCAAACGATCGCCGACTTGTTTGCGCCGGCCAGACTGCACGACACCTACGAAATGTTTATCGAATTGGGGCCGACAGGCTCTTGAACTCGCGATGCAGAAACTCAGACATTCCTTATTTGCCGGTTCGGGCTTGTTGGGTTGTATCGAACCGGCCCAAAAGTCTCCACTTTTCAAGTCAGCCATGGCTCTGAAATGAGAAAAGATTCGATCGTTAATTCCGCGCCAACCCGCAATACTGGTAGCGATTATTTGTACGATAACCGTTATCTTGTATGGCTTGGCTGCTCATTGACCGATGTAAAATCACACATCTCAGACCAGTCCATCCAAAATTTTGCAATCCAAACGATGCCGATTCCTCCCGTGAATTGGTTAAA
>CAZPTT010000129.1:9528-19221 GCA_964589435.1 uncultured Pirellulaceae bacterium | reverse complement strand
TTCAAATGGATTAACGAGTCAAAACCAAAACTCCAGTTCACGCTGAACCAATACAGAAGGTCGCCGAAAGTCAACTCGGGACGCTGAAAGAACTTGATACTGCGAATGTTTCCCAGCGCATCAAGGATTTGTATGCTCGATCTTTAGTAGAGTGTGGCCAACCGGATAAAGCGTTGCCTCTGTTCCATGAAATGTACCATACTTATGCCGAGATGACTGGCGTTAAATCTTCAAGAACCGGCCGCGCGTTGATTCGTTTGGGTGAAGCGAAAAAACAAGTTGGTGAATATGCTGGTGCAATTGATGCTATGGAACGCGGAGTCGCGATTTTGGAAAATGCCTATGGAATGCGAAATCCAGACGCACATGGCACTTTGGTCGGGCTTTGCATGTGTTTGATCGAAGGCGAGCATTTCGAGCGAGCGGAAGATCGTTGTCGATACGCGTTGGAAACCCTGCCTCCCGATATTGCTCGCTTCGCGATGTTCTTTCAATTGCAGCAAGCATTTCTTGCTGAAGCGTTGGTTGGTCAATCTAAATTTGAAGCCGCGCAGGAGGCAGCAGAAGTAATGTTGGCTAGAAACTTCGGTAAAGAAGGTTTGCCGTGGCAGGCTGCACTAGCAAGGACTGTCTTAGCTCATTGTCTGACACAAAAGGGCGAATTTTCTGAGGCGGAAAAGCATTTCGATGAAGCATCAAAGTTTTTGCAACATGGCCGCTTTCCGCCCAATTTTGTTCTTTATCGGGCGAAGCTTTTGGAGCGTCAACTCGAACTCTACGAGAAATCGAAACAGCCAAAGAAGGCCGCCGAAGTAAAAAAACTGATCGATCAAGAAGCCCAAAAGATGAATTCCAAAGCTTAGTGAGCATCGCGAAATTGACCGCAAGCATCCGAGAGGCCGCTAGTAGGCCAACTCCACTTGATAATTGAGGCCACAATCGGTCGATTTGGAAACGGAAACACTTAGATGGGGCCTGATTTTCATCAATTGCTTCTGCTGGCACTTTCGAGCGCTTGCCTTGAGTCAGAATCGCGTTTTCTCTACGATTCGCCACCCGTTTCCTGGATTCGAATGGTTGGAGAGCCTGCGCGAAAGGGAAACTTACAAACGCGAAACCTATTCACGTGAGAATTCCCATGCCGGAATGGAATCTGGTCAGAACCATCGCATCCCGCCAAATATTTCAATTTGGATTTTTGGTTTGTCTGATTTGCACAGCCCAATTGGGTTGCTCGAAAATTCAGCCGACCAGCCTGCGCGACTTGCTAGAAGAAAGCCCCGACGTTTCGGCTTGGCGACAGGATACGGACGACGACAATTTGGAGTCATTGTTCCGGCAGAATCCAAGCGAATTCGACTCGTTTGATGCCGACGGAGCGGTTGCGTCCGGCAACGCTGGCTATGCCGAACAAACTTGGGGCCCGGATGAATACTTGGGGAATCAACCCAGTCAAAGCCAGATGAAGCAAAACCAGTTGCCGCCGAATCAATCGACGCCAAACCAAGCGGCCAACTCTGGCTTGGAGTCTGCTCCGATTCGATTAACCGCCGTTGCTCCTTCGAATTCTGCTTCCATTGGAGTCAACCCGGCCCAACCTGAGCAGGGGAGTGAAGCAACCTGTGAAATTGCCTGCAATAATCCGGCTTGCAATCACAGTAAAACGCATACTGAACCCAAGCTTCCGTTCGCTGCACAGATTGAGCCGCCGACCGTTACGATTTCAAACGAGCCTGTGAAGGCCGAGCTGAAAAAAGTATCTCAACCGGTTGTCAACGCACCGCCGATGGGAATCGTTAGCCAGCCACTGACACCAATTCTGTTCAATGCCGAAACTCGCAAGGTGACCACCAACACCAGCAGCTTGCGAACAGTTGAAGAATGGGAACTGGAAAAACCTGGTGTTCGAGCCGTCAAGCAAAAACTAGAAGCCGCCCTGCCGAAGCAATCCAAGTCAACCAGTGCGGAATTCGTTTCGTCGAGATCAAATTTTAAGCAGTCCGATTTACGCAAAACACAGCTCGAACGAGTCGCTGTCGCAAAGTCGCCTCCAGTGATCGCGGCTGCATCTGAAAACCTGGTTCAGAGTCGGCGCCGTTCAGGCCGTCCGGTTATCTTCGCGCCACGCGTTGATCAGAATTTGGATCGTAGTGCTTTTGTTAAACCACCCGAGCCGTTGGTCGATCCCAACTTGGCGAATGTGAAAGCGATGCCAAACCTGCAAAGGGAAGTTGCCAATCTAATTAGTCCTGGATCGGCACCGATCGTCGAAGAAAAACAGGTTGGACAAATTCAAGTTAAAGAAAAGAAGATCGCCGCGACCGCAATCGAATCGACGCAACTGATCGACACGCCGACCGTCGAAACCTTGCCAACCAAAGCGCCAACGATCGAAAAGCGCAGTGCTACCGAGATGGGAAATGAGTTCGTGGCAGCTTTGCCTGCGGATTTAGTAGAAGAGGCTGTGGACGCAGCCAGTGATTTCGCACCGTTTGCAGATTGCCCTGAGGATGAAATGATCGGCGTTCAAGTCGCTAAAGAAGCGATCGCAAAAGTTGCCGTCGCCAAAGAAAAGGCTTCGGACTTGGCGGGTGCCAATCAGTTTGATTCAGCCAAACAGGCTCCATCGACGCCCCATTATCAGGCATCACCTTCTAACTTTTCGCCCATGGCCAGTCCGCCAACTCTGGCGACGAGGCATCTGCCTGACCAGCAAGTTGTCCGCTTGGAGGATTTAACCGAAGAGGAGTTCGCCGCCCAATATAACTTTGAGTTTGAAACGGCGTCGCCAAAAGAAACTCTGGCCAAACCTTCCTGTGCTTCCTGCGGTTCGGCCGAATGCGTTGGTTGCCCGGTTCAGCAAATGGCTTCACCAATCAAGTCGCAAATGTCTTCCGATGACAATTCATTTGCACCAGTCAGCCACAGTGAACTAGAAACCTCGCAATCAGAAACAGCCAAGCCATTGCCGCACAGTTCCACGGATTTTTTACCTGCAAAAATGGAGCCGTCTCAATTGGTGAAACCGCCGACAACAGAACCAAAGAGTTTCGAGCCGAAAGCCTTCACACCCGATTCACAGGCCCCCGAAACGATTCAAATCGAGCCGGCGAAACCGATAACTTGGCAAATGCAGATTGGTCAGACGATCGAAATGGTTCAGCAGAAGTTGCGTGAAGAAGCGGATCCGCTGGAGTTGAACAAGCATAAGGTCAACCTGCAATTGCTTCAGATATTGAAACGTAACATGCAGGCGGTCGAAGAAGGCGGTTCGTCGCTGACAGATGGCGAGCGGCACTATTGGGAAAACCAGCTTGGCGCGATCGCAACTCTTTTGCAAACGGACAACAAAACAGAGGTTGCCCATCCTGTCGATACTGCGACGAACTCAAATCCTGCGACCGAAGAAGGATTGGCTTATTTGCGTAGAGCTGTCGAGCAGATGGAATCCATCGCCGGTTTGCGATTGACCCGTCCAAGTTTCTGCACCGAAGTCAACGGTTTTGGACAAGTCACTGAATTTCCAACGTCTCAATTCTCGTCTTCGCAACGAGTGCTGTTGTACTGCGAAGTCGAAAACTACAAGTCCGCTGAAATGCGAACGGAGCGTGGCTCGAAGTTTGTGACTCGACTACGAGGGAATTTTGTCATCATCGATGAACAGGGCAATGAAGTTCAAAAAGGTGATTTTCCGATTGTCGAAGATGTCGCATCGAGAAAACGACGGGACTTTTATATGTATTTTCCAATCGGCTTCAATAACCTCCCCACCGGTGACTACAAAATGGGTTTGTTGGTCGAAGATCTAACCGCGGGTAAACAAGCGATGCTGCAGCCTTTGATGAGTTTTTCGATCGAGTAGCGTCGATCGTTTTCAATGTGTCCCGGTTCGGGCTTTGTCGACGCTTTTTCATTATAGTGAAGTTTGCCAACGCGATCGTTGAATTGAATTGAGACCAACCCGAATTGATGGTAAGCGATGCCAATAGTTGATATTGAAATCGTGGTGAAAGACAATTCGTCCTTCGATGATGGGACGGCCAAAAAACTAGCGATTGCGATCGCCGCCGTTTTGGAAACACCACCGGGGCGGGTTTGGGTCAAGCTTCGTTTTTTGTCGGCAAAAATGTACGCTGAGGACGGCGATAGGCCGCCAGCGTTGCTTCCTGTTTTTGTTTCGATGCTGAAGTCGACGCTGCTGCCAGTCGAGTCACTGCGGGCCGAAGCCTTACAGTTGGCCACTGTGATTGCTGATGCATTGAGCCGCCCGGTCGCTAACGTGCATCTGGTCTATCAGCCTCCCGCGATGGGTCGTATTGCTTTTGGTGGCATCTTGCAGGAGCAGTAGCCCGAGGCGTGATTTTTGGCCGCGATTGGTCAGTGTGTTGGTTCGCGAGCCTCGAAGCTCAAAGGATTGGCTTTGCCGGTTAGGTAAGCTGTAGTCTGCTGGCACTTAACGATTAAGCGGGTCGTGATCGTTTCGACGATGACACCGATAACGTTCTGTTTTTGGTGGTTGCTTTTGTTAGTTGCTTTTGGTTGTTGCTTTACGGTGCCCAGGCGTTGCCTCCGGCTAGAGCGTGGGGCTGCCAGTGATTCGTCAATGCTGAGCTGGCTAATTTTTGATGGGTGCCATGCCCTCGCTTGCGTGGGCATGCTCAGGCAAACGTAAAAAACAGGCACCAGTCAGCCCACGTTTAACGGGCTTAAGAACTGAGCGTTCGGTATGGCAGACGACAAGTCTTGATCGATCTCAACGGATTTTAACAAACGACCGGCATGGAAATTCTGATACTACTTGCCGTTCCGACCGCCTTGATTTGGTTGCTGGTTCTTTGGAATCAACACGCTCGAACGTCGGCGAACTTGGTGCCAATATTTGCAGTGACGGTGGTGTTGGTCGGTAGTGTGTTCGGCTACAGCTTTTTTCATCTTTCGGGTGGCCCGATCCCAATTACGCTCGACCGTTTGATGCTGGGTGGAGTGGTTGGAATCTTTGGAATTCTGTGTTTGCGCGGATCCGAATCGCTTGGCCCGTTCAATCGGGGCGACATCATCGTTGTTGGTGTAATGGCGGTCATCTCGGCCAGCACCATTACCCATGACTGGCGATTCTTGAGAAACATGCCGGCCTCTCGCCTGCTGTTCTTTAATCTGCTCCCGGTAGCGCTCTACGTTGTTGTGCGTTCCTGCAAAATGAATATCGCGGATCTTAAATGGTTCTCGATTGTGCTCGGATTGCTTGGCTTGTATCTGGCGATCACCGCCGTGTTTGAGACGCGCGGGTTGACTGGATTGGTTTTTCCACGCTACATCATGGATCCGGCTGAATCCGAATTCCTGGGGCGGGGCAGGGGGCCGTTTCTTAATCCAGTGTCCAATGGAATCTTTCAATGCATCGGACTTTGTGCGATTTGGATGTGGTGGCCGCAGGTAGGGAAACGCTGGAAAGTCATCATCATCGGGGCAAGTTTTGTGATGGCCGCCGGCGTTTTTTCAACGCTGACTCGAAGCGTTTGGGTTGGGTTGATTGCAACGGGAGGCCTGTTCGTTTGGTGTCCTGCATCGCGACAGATGAAGGGCTTGTTGGTCATGTTGGCGACCGTCGTTTTGATTGCGGCGCTGCCGGTGGTGGGGGAGAAACTTACTTCGTTCAAGCGAGATAAAGAAGTATCGCAGGCCGATATGGAGCAGTCGGCTCAGTTGCGACCGCTGTTTGTGATCGTTGCGATGAATATGGTTAAAGACCGTCCATTGCTGGGTTGCGGATTCGGGCAGTACGCCCGTGAGAAGTATCCGTATCTACAAGATCCCTATTCGGGACGTCCGCTTTCAGCAACCAAGACCTTCATGCAGCACAATGTTTTTTTGGCGTATGTCACTGAGACCGGGTTGGTTGGATTGTTGATGCTTTGCGCGATGTTGTTACAGATGGCTTTGATCAGCCTTTCAATCTGGCGTGACGAGCATCTTGAGCTTTGGCCCAGGATGTTTGGGCTGATGATGTTGGTGGGGCTGGCGAACTACTGCATCAATGGGATGTTCCATGATGTCTCCATCATTCCCATGAATCATGTGTTGATGTTCTTTTTGTTTGGAGTCGTGAATAATCTGTATTCCAACAAGTCCGCGTTTTATAAGCCGGGAGTCTATTCGACGTTGCCAGCCGAAAGCGTGCCGGCCATCATTCGGCCGCGTGCTTTATTGGCCGAAGCTGCGTCGATGGGCCCGCGAAAGAAAGTGGACAAGGTCGAGGCGATCTCGCAAAGTTCATGATCGGACGGGTGCCGCCGAATCGGTGCCGTCGAGCCCATGCAGCCGAATGGTCGATTGCGGATGGTCGACCTGAAATTTGGCTTAATGAAATTTGGCATCTACCAAAGATGCCAGGCTTCGAATTGAATCACGTACAGACCAAGTAATAAATTGGTGACGGCATGAGCGACGACGCAGTCCCATAGATTGCCAGTTCGATACATCAGCAATGTGACCAGCCCAAACCAAACAAACGCTGCGATGGCTTCGGCAGGATGAGTCAGGACGCCATAAAGGCAGGGGGTCATCAACGCGGCCCACGAGAGGTTCTTGAGACTGATGGCTTCCCAGTTCGGGTCGTGAATCCATCGAACCAGCCAGCCTCGCAAAAACAGCTCTTCGACGATCGGTACAAGGACAACAAGCAACGTGAACCGAAGCGCGAGAAAGATGTTCCTTTGGCTCGGGTCGGTCAAGCTTTCAAATGGGTTGAACGCCGGTCGCGTGGAAGTCAAAGAACTTAGCCCTATGCTTTGATAAATTGTTCTTTCAATGTGAAGTTCACACAGCCCCACCCACAATACGATTCCGACGACGCCAACGAGAATCGAAATTGGAGAGATTTTAAGTGGGAAATGCCGAAGATAGCTTTTGTGGAAATAGCACAGTAGCCCGGCGGCAACGATGACTTGGCCACCAATCATCCAAACGTATCGTTTCGTCAAGCCGTCAAATTGGTTGTCTGGATCTTCCAATGCGAAATCGGCAAAGTCTGGATAAAAGTTGGCGATTACCAAAAACACAATCAATGGTAGAGTGAAGGCGGCCGCAATGAATCCGCTTTGTTCATCGGCTTGGTTGGGCACGCCGGTTGATTCGTAAGGATTGAGCTTGCTGTCAATGGACGCCGGCCCAGAATCGTTGGCAGTTGAATCTTGCAGGTTGGATTCGGAATCTGACATCAGTGGTTCGATAAAAAAATGGTTCGACAAAAATGTTGAGAATGCGTTAGCGTCGCGATCAAGGTTATAATCTTAGTCAGTCGTGGCGTCACGTGATTGACGCAGTATTTGGCCATGACCAAGAAAGAGTGTAGGACAGGGGCATCCGTTCTTTAAGGCAGAAAAATGAATCGGCTCATTTCGAAAACTCACATTTCAAAAACTCAAAACACCTACTTAGCTACTTCGAGGTTCGTCAACGCATTGATTGTTTGCGTTGTCGTCATTTTCGGCGGCGTTGAATCCACGCAGGCGGCACCGCAGGGGAACGAATATTACCGTCAGCTACGTACAAAAATGGTTGATGTCGCTGTTCGAGGAGCTGGGGTCACCGATGAGCGGGTGCTGCGCTCGATGTTGGCGACTCCTCGACACGAGTTTGTCCCAAAGAAGATTCGCAAGTATCAATCTTACCTCGATGCGGGAATTCCGATCGGCGAGAAGCAAACCATTTCATCGCCTTTCATTGTTGCCTACATGACTGAGTCGCTTGACCCCAAGTCGACTGACAAAGTGCTTGAGATTGGCACCGGCAGTGGCTACCAAGCTGCGATCCTTAGTCCACTTGTTGCCGAAGTCTATTCGATTGAGATTGTCGAGCAGCTTGGAAAGCGAGCCGCCAAGGTTTTGGAAAAGCTTAAGTACAAAAACGTCTTCACCAAAATTGGCGACGGCTACAAAGGCTGGAAAGAGCATGCGCCTTTTGACAAAATTATTGTGACGTGTTCGCCGGAAGACATTCCGCAGCCGTTAATCGACCAGCTAAAAGAGGGCGGTGTGATCGTCGTGCCGATGGGAGAGCGTCATCAGCAAACTTTGTATTTGATGGAAAAGAAAGACGGCGAAATGGTGCGCAGTGCGCTGCGGCCAACTTTGTTTGTGCCGATGACGGGTGCCGCCGAAGACAAGCGTAAGGTGCTTCCTGATCCAACGAATCCGAAACTACTAAACGGTGATTTCGAAGAGGGGCTGGACGAAGAAGGCTTCGCCAAGGGCTGGTACTATCAGCGAAAATTGGAATGGATAAATGACGCCGATGCTCCCAGTGGGAAACACTTCGTTCAATTTAAGAACAAAGTCCCCGGCCAGCTTTCGCATGTCATGCAGGCTTTCGCCATTGATGGTCGCCAAGTCCCTGTCATCAAGCTTGGCGTTTCCATCGCTTGCGAAGACGTGATCGTCGGCCCGCACCAAAACGATTTGCCCTGTGTCGTGATGTCGCTTTACGACGCTCAACGAGAAGAGTTAGCCACGGTGCGGTTGGGCCCCTTCCGGGGCACGATGAATTGGAAGCACCTCAACAAAGAGATTCGTGTTCCCCGAGGCACCCGGGAAGCGATCGTCCGCATCGGCTTGTTCGGGGCAACTGGGGTCGCTCGCTATGACAACTTGATGGTCAAAGCCGTCCGTTAGTTTGGCTGGAAGCTTCCTGTTGGAATCGCTTGCAAAGTTCGTTTGCGAAAAATCGTGTTGCGAAAAAATTCGTCTGCAGAAAATTCGCCTGCAGAAAATTCGGTTGCACGAATTAGTAACGTCAAAGACTCTCCGACGGCTTGGCCTCCAAGGTGTTTCGCTGTTGGAATTTGGAGCAAAATTGGTTCGCGACTCCTTCCCGTTTCTGCCCATTTCCGATCCTTCAAATGAGACGGTAATTTGCATCAAAGCTTCTTCCGACGCGGCGTACCCTAATTCGCTCTTGTTGCCCGCAAAGTTGCCATAGTCGATCAATAATCCCCAAATGACTTGAATTGCCAAAATTGCCTGTTATCCTATGAGCCATCTTGAAAAGCCGGAATCTGTCGGGTTTTTCTTTGATCTCAAAAGAAAATACAGGGAGAGTTTGATGAATATTGGAGAGCCTGGCTTGTCCAGAAAGCGCAGCCTTTTGTTGGCTGCGACGTTTGCCCTCTGCTTCTTATTAGTTGGCCATGACTCAGCGGATGCCTATACGGGTGGCAGCTGGGGCTCACGTGGCGGCTCATTTGGGAGTGGCGGAAGTGGCGGCAGTTGGGGCAGCCGAGGAGGTTTGCTTGGCGGTCGACAACCCCTGAGAAATTTACTTGGCCGACTGGGATCAAGGCTGTCATCGGCTGGCTCCAATGGATTTGGTTCCGGCGGTTCACGCGGTGGCTTTGGTTCGGGTGGATCGACGGGCTACTCTGGTAGCGGCGGGTCTTACGGTTCGGGCGGTGGAAGTTATGGCAGCAGCTATGCGTCATCGTCGTCGGGAGCTGCTTATGGCAGTTGGGGTTCCAATTATTTATCGACGCTCGGAAGTTCGTCTTACGAAAGTTCGTCTTATGTGAGCGCACCCAGCCCTGTCTATGCGGCACCGCTTGAAACCAGCTATGTTTCTTCTGGATATTCCGCACCGATGTACGACGCTGGTGTCGCCGGTATCGCTGGTGTCGCCGGTATCACTGGTGTCGCCGCACCA
>CAZPTT010000129.1:3522-9428 GCA_964589435.1 uncultured Pirellulaceae bacterium | reverse complement strand
CGCTGGTGTCGCCGGTATCGCTGGTGTCGCCGGTATCACTGGTGTCGCCGCACCAATGTATGACGGAGGCGTTTCATACGGTGCGACTTCGATTGAATCGGGCTGTCTAAGCTGCGCGGGCTCGGTTGGATCCAGCTACGGTGGAATTCCAATGGACTCTAGCTACATTGATCAAGGTTATTCGCTGGATGGTGGTCAGCCTTTGAATGGCGGAGTACCGATGGACGGTGGAATACCGATGGACGGTGGAATACCAATGGACGGAAGTTTGCAATTGGACAGCGGTATGCCGCTTGATGGAGGCATCGTTGATCCATCTGCTCCGGATACCTACTACGACTCAACGCCCGATTCGATCCTTCAAGGTGGAGAGCAAGCGACACCGCCTCAGCCATCCAATGGTGGCGGCAACTTCCCAGGCCCGGACGATGATAGTACTAGTATCGACAATCCAGCTGGAGACACCGCGATCTTGAGCCTGTCGGTTCCGCGGGATGCGAAAGTCTTCATCAACGGAAGCTTGACGAGCACACCGGGTGCACGCCGAAGTTACGTTTCGAGAAACTTAAAGCCCAACCGAGAATACCGCTACAAAGTCAAAGCGGTTGTTGTGCGAGACGGTAAAGAAGTCGTTCGAAACGAATTGGTTTCGTTGAAGACGGGAACCGTCAAAAGTGTTGCGATGGATTTCACTTCATCTCCGGTGACTTCGCTGGCGCTGAAAGTTCCAGCTGATGCGAAAGTGACATTGCATGGCAAAACCACCTCGGCATCTGGAACGCTTCGCCACTACGCGACTAGCAAGCTTGACAGTGGCAAGACTTGGAATGACTACACAGTTCTTGTTTCCGTAAAGCGGGATGGCAAGACGGTTGTTCAGGAAAAGAAAATTGATATGACATCAGGCGAAACTTATTCGCTTACTTTCGATTTCGACAGTAAAGTCGGCTCACAGATTGTTGCCAAGTAGTTGCAATCGTCCGACAGGATCTGATATCAACCTCGCTGGTCAACTTGGCCAGTGAGGTTTTTTTGTGGAGTTTTCCGCACTTTCAAGCCGCCTTGAAGTAGATTTCAATCGTCGGACTACAATGGAAGTCGGCGATTGCAGATCTCGGCTCATATCAATCCAATTCATGACATCACGCTCAAAAAAGAATCGCCAATCCAAACGAGTTGTCTCCAAGCGAGGATCAGCTGAGCGAGGTTCATCTGAGCCGGCCGGTGAAAGCCTAACGGCCAATATTGATTCACATGATTCTGTGGAGAAATCGGGTGCCCATGCTGGCAGTGTCGAAGCCAATGAATCGAACACGCCCAATTCAAGTCGGCCCAATTCAAGTCGGCTATCCAAGACTTCCCGTAGAGTCATTTCGCTGTTTATCGTTGCGTATTTGGGTATCGTCGTGCTGGGGCCACTTTCCAATCCGATTGGCTCCGAGTTTCTGACGCGTCGATTGGCGAAAATGGTCAGCCCACTTCATCAGTCGCTTTATCTCGGGCACGGCTATCGATTCTTTGGGCCGGATCCAGGCCCCAGCCATTTGGTGGTTTACCGGATCATTGACCAGGATGGCAACGTTTCGGAAGGCCATTTTCCCGACCGTGAAAAGCACTCGCCGCGTTTGATCTATCACCGCTGGTTCATGCTGAGCGAAACGGTATTCAACGAGCATGCGATGACGCCGGATTCGAAATCGTTTCGAGAAAGTGACGCCGAACTTGATGCCCAA
Source organism: uncultured Pirellulaceae bacterium (assembly GCA_964589435.1). Classification (GTDB taxonomy): domain Bacteria; phylum Planctomycetota; class Planctomycetia; order Pirellulales; family Pirellulaceae; genus Mariniblastus. The sequence goes on along the minus strand of CAZPTT010000129.1, from coordinate 7,695 downwards.
GTAAAGCTGCTTCGTCGCAGTGGGAAATTCGCCATGAGCCAACACATCGCCAGCGAACGTCGAGCGATCGCTCAGCGATATGAGGACACACTGAAGCGGATTGATGGGCTGGTAAACGCAATCGCAAGTCACTTGTTAAAAGCCAACGACGGGCAACGAATCGAGTTGTTTGTCCAAGAACGGAGTATTCCTTTTGCGGGTCAAGTCCTAACAGGCGTTGGATTAGATGACCCACAATTTTTATCACCGCTAACCAAAATTGGTGAGTTTGAAATGGGCGCCGACGGCGAAGCCCATTCTTTGGAGCAAGCTTCGCTGGGAGAGAGTGCACGAGAAGAGCGTTCGTTGGAAATCGTTGCGCCGCCGAAAGGAGGTTCGCGTGAGTAGTCTTCCTCCAAATAGTTCGGCGAAGGGTTCGGCGAAGGGATCGATGAACGGGTTGGTTGCGTGGAGCCAGCAATGGGCGGACGCATGGGAGGGGTTTTGGTTTCGCTCCGAAGCGCCGCATACGTTGGCTTTGATTCGCATATTGACTGGTTGCATTGTGTTTTACACGCACCTGTCTTGGTCGACTGAATTACTGACGTTCTTTGGTGATGGCGGAATCCTGCCTCGAAATTTTCGTTCATTGGCGTTCGAAGGTCAGCACTTCGCTTGGAGCCATTTTGATCTTCTTCATTCATCGGCCTCCGTCTGGATCGCTCATGTGTTGGGATTGGTCGTCGTTGGCATGTTCACGCTGGGAATGTTCACGCGCGCGACAGCGATCTTGACCGCCATGTTGGTGATCTCGTACGCCAACCGGGCAACGGGAGCTCAATTCGGTTTGGATCAAATCATGGGCTTCCTTTGTTTGTACTTGGCGATTGGAAATTCAGGTGGCGCATTTTCGATTGATCGTTGGTGGTCAAGCCGCAAGAAATCTAATGTCAGGGAGCAGGGCAGGGGGGCTATTCATTCGTTGCCCACAAGTACGGTTTCGACCAACATCGCGATTCGGCTGATGCAGTGTCACATGTGTATCGTTTACCTTTTCGCCGGATTGGGGAAAGTCCAAGGCGAGACATGGTGGAACGGGCAAGCGATTTGGTATTCCCTGGCCAGCTACGAATATCAAACACTCGATATGACTTGGCTGGCGAATCATATGTGGCTGGTCAGCCTGATCACATTGGTTACCGTTGCCTGGGAAGTCGCCTACATCGGGTTGGTTTGGCCGAAGATGACTCGACCAATCATTTTGCTAATTGCCATTCCATTGCATCTTGGCATTGGCATTTGCATGGGCATGATGACGTTTGGACTGATCATGCTGGTGGGGAATCTGGCGTTCATTTCGCCGGTATTCGTAAGGCAGGTTTTGTCGCGTAAGTTGAGCGCTTAAAGATTACTTGCCAGCCGTCGCGTCAAACACGCCAGTCTTAGGTCGCTGCGGTCGAGCCTTCCGCATTAGCTAACTTTCGCTTTCAATTCTTTCTCTTCATGCTCTTCTCTTGGCAGCGCCGTTTCCATTTTGGAGCGACGATTCTATAATTACTGCTCATTTGGCCAGGTCGTCGGCCCCTGAGGCGACACGAGAAATAGAAGTTGGAGAAGATTGTGCTTAAGCGAATTGCGATTGCAGGTGCGACGGGAGCCGTTGGTCGGCTTGTGCGACAAATGCTGGAGGAACGAGAGTTCCCGTACGAGACCATTACGTTCTTGGCTTCAAAACGATCTGCAGGCAAAACGCTTGAATTCAAAGGTGAAAGCCACACCATCAAACTACTTGAGCCAAGTGTGTTTGATGAAATCGATCTCGTGATAGGCAGCACGCCTGATGACGTCGCGGCCGAGTTTGTGCCGTGGGCCGTTGAACGTGGGACAGTCGTCGTTGACGAAAGTGGTTTTCACCGAATGCTTGACCACGTTCCTTTGGTTGTGCCAGAGGTAAACCCAGACGCGATTCAAAATCACCAAGGCGTTATTGCCAGCCCAAACTGCAGTACGACTCAAATGGTTGTCGCGATGAAGCCGCTCCACGACGAGTCACCGATCAAGCGAGTGGTAGTGTCGACCTATCAAGCCACCAGCGGAGCGGGCGTCGTCGGTCAGGAAGATCTTACCGAGGGCATGCGAAGCGCGCTCGATAACGCTGAGTACGATTACAAGGCGTTCAGTCATCCAATCGCTTTCAATTTGATTCCGCAGATTGGCTCTCTTAAGCAACAGGGCTATACGTCTGAAGAAATGAAGATGGTTTTTGAAACACAAAAAATCTTCGACAACGCCGAAATCAAAGTCTGTCCAACGTGTGTTCGCGTGCCAGTTGCCAATTGTCACAGTGAGTCAATTTTGGTGGAGACCGAAAGCCCGATTACGGTCGAACGTGCTCGTGAGTTGTTCGAGGCCGCTCCTGGCATCACCGTCATGGACGATTTGCCGGCAGGTGTTTATCCGATGCCCAGCAACTGCGATGACAAAGACGATGTGTTCATCGGTCGAATTCGGCAAGACCTGAGCTGCCCCAACGGTTTGACATTTTGGTGTGTTAGCGACAATCTACGCAAAGGCGCTGCAACCAATGCGGTTCAAATCGCGGAGTTGTTGGTGTCCGGAAAGTACTCCCAATGCGGTACCTCAAGCTAACGATTGCTTACGATGGCACCGCCTACGTCGGTTGGCAGGTTCAAACCAACGGCATATCGATTCAGCAACGCATGGAAGAGGCTTGGTTGAAAGTCACCCAAGAGCCGGCGCGCGTGATCGCCAGCGGTCGTACCGATGCTGGCGTCCACGCGTGGGCGCAGGTGTGCAGCGTGACGACAGACTGTTCGATGAAATGCCATGATTTGCAACGCGCACTTAACGCGGAAACGCCATTTGATGTTTCGGTGTTGCAAGTCGAGGAAGCTGCGGCAGGATTTCATGCGATCACCGACGCTGTGGAGAAAACGTACCTTTATCACATTCAATACGGAAGAATTCTCAATCCTCTCCGAAGAGATTATTGTTGGTACATTCCTGTTGAACTGCAAGTCGATGCGATAAATGAAGCTGCCAGCTACTTGCTGGGAAGACATGATTTTTCAAGCTTTGAATCCGCTGGAGCCGAACGTACCAGCTCGATTCGAACCGTCAAACGGCTTGAGGCGGAACCGGAGAATTGTCACCAATATACTGGAATCAAAATCACCATTTCGGCGGATGGATTTCTTTATAAAATGGTTCGAAACATTGTTGGCTCCTTGGTCAGGGTAGGGCGGGGCACAGAGAAGCCAGAGTGGATAGAGTGGGTGCGAGATCAACACGATCGAAAAGTGGCTTGCCAAGCGGCCCCGGCTCACGGGTTGTTTTTGGATCATGTTGTTTACGATGACCATGTTTGAGCGGTTAATGAGAAGCGGCTAACGAGAGTGCTTTTGTTTGGCTGGCCACGTGAATGACAAGAGCCTCGCGTTCGTTTGAGCCTGAGTCGGTCATCATTTTTATACAAATTGAATCGTCTGCTGGATCCAACTCGTTTTGTTGTTTCGCTTTCGAGACTCGCAACCCATAGAAAATATGAACGAATCAAAAATGAGTGGCGGGGCAGGGGATGATGAAGCTTCCGGTGGCGATCGTTTGGGACAAGATGAAACTTTGGGCGGTAAACGATCGATTTCGTTTTCGCTAATTTTGTTCGTCGTCACAGGCTTGTTGACGCTGGTGTTCTATCAATCGCGGTCGCAAGATTCCTCATTGTGGATCGAGATTGCGTTCATCTTGTCCTGTGCGGCTTGGATTTCAGTTTTGATCGCCGAAGCTTGTGATCCGTTTGCCGATGCGGCCCAATGGGTCGGCATCAAAATGAAACTTCCCTCGTCGGTACGTGGCGCGACGTTGGATGCGATTGCCAGTAGCATGCCTGAACTTTTCACCGGCCTGTTTTTTGTCGGAGTGGCGCTGTCGGGAACCAAAGACAACGCACAACGACTTTTGGATAGCGCCGAGGGCTACGGATCAACGATCGCGACCTGCGCTGGCAGCTCGATTTATAATCTAGTGTTGATCCCCGCCCTGTGTGCGATCATGGTTTCATACGCTCGTCCGCAGCGGCCGACGTTAATGATCGAGTCGGACGTTTTGTTTCGCGATGGTGTGTGGACGTTTTGCGTTCAGGCCGGCTTGTTGGTTTTCCTATGCCAACCGCAA
>CAZPTT010000129.1:0-3512 GCA_964589435.1 uncultured Pirellulaceae bacterium | reverse complement strand
TACGGATCAACGATGGCGACCTGTGCCGGTAGTTCAATCTACAACTTGATGTTGATTCCGGCGGTCTGTGCGATCGCCGTTTCGTTTTCTCGTCCCAAGCGACCGGAGATCGAAGTCACCCGTGAAGTCGTTAATCGTGACGGTATGTGGGTGATCTTCACTCAATTCGGTTTGCTCGTTTTTCTATTCCAACCAAAGCTTGATTGGTGGATGGGAATCGCGGCGTTGTTGGCTTACTTGGGATACGTCATTCACTTGTATGTCGCGACGCGCCGCTACCGAAGTGAACTGTCGCAACGAGATCAAGGCGAGGATGAATTGGAGGAAACGGCAACGCTTTTGTTCGGCTACTTTGATGTCAAATTGAATGCGGTTTCGGCGGCCACAATTTTGCTGGTTTCGACGCTAGTCGCAGCGCTCGCTTGTTACCTGTTGGTTGAGTTGACGAATGAGTCAGCCCATAAACTTGGGGTGACTCCATTCTTTATCGCGGTAATTCTGACGGCGGCGGTATCTTCCATCCCAGATACGTTTATGTCCTTGGGGGCGGCCAGGCGGGGTGATGATTCAGGTGCGATGTCCAACGTGTTCGGTTCGAATATTTTTGATGTCTGTATTGGAATGTCGATTCCATTGTTGGTTTGTTGTTACCTCAACGATTGGCAGCCGATCACGCTGGTTGGCCCGGACGATCAAACACTTCGCGGTGTGGTTGGATTGCGGGTATTCCTGTTTGTCTTGACGGCGATTGTGATGTCGATTCTCTGGAAGACAAAACGGGTCACACGGAAAACGGGCTGGTTGTTCTGTGGCTTGTACGCGTTGTTTGTGACGTATGCCGTGTTGGGAGCGCTGGGGGTTATTAGCGTTTGACTTCAGGTAGTATGAAGAAGTCGAATTGAACAGGAGTTCGCAGAGGAAACGTAGACGATGGCACCAAACGATCGCTGTTGTCTTCGTTTTCTTTTATTCGGAAGTTTCGGAATTAATTTGACTGAAAAACAGAAGCAATAAAAACGCTCCAATCAACGCTAACGCCAAGGACTTCGGTTTAGGCAGTGATTGGACTAGAATTGAATTGAAGTAGAGTTGAATAGACGGCAGTTTAAGTCGCGTCAAGCAATGCTTGGCGCTACCAAATATTGGTTTTGATTGGATTCGTTTGTGTCGATCGGTAAAAATTTTATTGGACCGTTTCAGCTATTGCGGCTGATTCGCGCAGGAACCACCACTCAAGTTTGGGAGGCTTTGCGCACAGGTGAGAAAAAGCGAATTGCGCTCAAGGTTCTCATGGAGAACTTTCGCAAAGACAAGGGTGAGATCGGGCAACTGAAACACGAAGCCGCCGTTGGTGAAACGTTGGATCATGAGAACGTGATCAAGATTTTTGGATACCATGAAGATCAAGGTTATCCGCTGTTGGCGATGCAGCTGTTTAACGCTCGCAACTTGAAGATTGCCATGCGTGATCGAGCTGAATTCATGAATCCGATTCTGTCGCCGGTCATCCGGAAGTGTGCTCTGGGGCTAGAGCATTTGCACAGTAAAGGCTGGGTTCACTGCGACGTCAAACCAGATAACTTTTTGGCCGACGATGATGCCAATGTGAAATTGATTGACTTTTCAATTGGTATCAAAGCAAAGAAACCGGGCGGGCTTGGGGCGCTGTTTGGCGGCGGCAAGATGAAGACGATCCGCGGCACTCGCAGCTATATGGCTCCCGAGCAAATTCGGAAAAAGTATCCTGACGCCCGCGCGGACATCTATGGTTTTGGTTGCGTTGTTTTTGAGCTGCTTGCTGGCAAGGCGCCTTACACGGCCAACACTCCCGACGAGTTGTTGCAAAAGCATTTACGGGCTCCGATTCCTTCGCTTGAAGCTTACAGTGGGGCGACGCCTGAGTTCGCGACGATGGTTAGGAAGATGTTGGCGAAAAAGCCGGATGACCGCTTCCAATCAATGACTGAATTTCTCCGAGTATTTCAGAAAGTTCAAATGTATCGAGCTGGTCAACGCCCCGACGGGTTCGTCCGGTAGCAATTTCGCTGTCGCCTGAACGAATGCTTCAGGTTATGATTTTAGCTTTCCTGAAATCGACAATTCAATTAATCGAAGTCGGGTTTCGGACTGTGAAACCTACCCGCTTATAAAAGAAGTTACATCATGGATTATCTGGCCTTCGAACAGCCGATCGCAGATTTAGAAGCAGAAATTGCTCGTCACGAGGAAAGCTCAGACGGCTCAGTCGGCTCAGTCGGCTTAGACGGCTCAGTCGAGGCGATCGAAAGATTGCGCACGCTCAAGCAAGAGCTTGTCGACATGACTCGTGAAATCTACTCCGGTTTGACGCCGTGGCAAACCGTCCAGGTCGCGCGCCACAAAGATCGACCGCATACGATCGATTATCTTTCGCTCGTGTTCGATGAATTTGTCGAACTCCATGGAGACAAACTGTTCGGTGATGACCGGGCGATTCGAGTCGGTTTTGCCAGCCTCGACCAGCAGAAGGTTGTCGTGTTGGGACATCAAAAGGGGCGGACGTTTCAGGATCGTACTGAAAACTTTTTTGGTTGCGCCCACCCGGAAGGCTATCGAAAAGCGATGGCGAAAATGCGAATGGCCGCCAAATATAACTTGCCGGTCGTTTGCATGATCGACACTCCGGGTGCCTATCCCGGCATCGGTGCTGAAGAACGTGGCCAAGCTCAAGTCATCGCGGAAAATATGTACGAGATGTCACGACTGCCGACTCCGATCATTTGTATGGTGATCGGTGAAGGGGGCAGTGGAGGGGCGTTAGGAATCGGCGTCGGCGATCGAGTTGCCGTTTTGGAGCATGCGTACTATTCGGTCATCAGCCCTGAAGGTTGCGCCGGGATTCTTTGGAAGGGTGCCGAGCACGCCGAAAAGGCCGCGACGGCGTTGAAGTTTACTTCCGACAATTTGTTGTCGATGGGAATCGTGGACGATGTGATCGCCGAACCACTCGGTGGAGCTCATCGTGATCATCATGGCATGGCGGCTCGAATGAAGAGCTATCTGAAAAAGACGTTGACGGAATTGAAGGCCAAATCGCCTGAGGATTTGCTTAACGATCGTTACGAGCGCTTCCGCCGAATCGGTGTGATCGAAGAAGCTGCCGCCCAAGAAGTCGCTGAAGCAACTGAGTAATTGTCTCGATTCAAAGTATTCAAAAAAGATCTGTGAATCGGCTGCTAGTGGCCTGTCAGATCTGAAATGATGGGTGCAGTGCCCTCGCTTGGGTGGGCATGCTCGCGAAAGCGAGGGCATCGGATCCTCTAATAAAATGGTCAACTTAGCATTGACGAACCACTAGCTACTCAAACCGAGCGTTTTGAAAATCCGCATCGCTACCAATCGACAAATGGCGGATCGTAAGAAAGTAGGCCGTAACAAGTGAAGCGCAGTTACGGCAACTTCAGTTTGCGTGATAGGCTTGTGTTTTGCCGTATCATCGTCGCTGACGCTCCTTGATAGCGGCCTACAACCGC
>CAZPTT010000128.1:0-19294 GCA_964589435.1 uncultured Pirellulaceae bacterium | reverse complement strand
ATCAAACGAAGCATCAAACGAAGCAACAAACGAAGGAACAAACGACTTGGCCAGAAAGTGGCAGCCGAGTCTAAAGTCTTTCTTCTTCCTCATCTTGATCGCCGCCGTTGTCTTGGGCACATCACGAATCTGGCCGGTTACCGGAGCGTGGCTTCTTGTTGGCATAGCGGTCGCGATGTGGAGGCTTGAACGTGCTGGCCGAATCACGTTGGTGGCTGTGATTCTCGCGGTTTACTTGCCGTACGTTTGGTTGCTTTCATTGGACTACATCAACAATTCCTACCATCGCGGCTGGTTATTGATATGGCCGAATTTGCCCGGGCTAATACTCAGCTCTTGGATGGGATTTCATCAATCGGAGGATTGGGTTGGACTGTTGGTCGCGGCGATCAACTCGGCTGTTATCTTGGGCGGATCGTTTTGGATAGGGCGACGAGGAACTTGGTGGCTCGTCAGCGTATTGATCGCGTTGTTGGCCCTTTCGATTTGCAACAGTTGCATTTGTTATGCATTTTTCCGAGCCTAACCGATGCAAATGACCGAATTAATAGATTTAGAGAGCAATCCAAGGCGGTAAAACACCGAAAAACGTTGCTTTTTGGCCCTCGACCTCAATTTGAGGACTCGCTAGAATGTGAGGCTCGCTGGAAGTCGCCTGACAAGGGATTGGCTTCAATCAGTGATTAACAATTCACCCGACACTTAGAACAAGACACGATTCATGTACGCGATTATTGCTGACGGCGGACGCCAATATAAAGTCGAAGAAGGCCAAATGTTGGAGATCGATTTCCGAGATGTCAACGCTGGCGACGAAATCAAATTCGAGCGCGTCTTGGCTGTATCGTCTGATGCCGGATTCAAGTTGGGCAAGCCAACCGTTGAAGGTGCTTCGGTATCTGCCAAAGTCATCGGCGAGACCAAAGGTGAGAAACTGACGGTTCAGAAATTCCGTCGTCGTAAAAACAGCAAGCGTCGTACTGGCCATCGTCAAAAGTACGTCAAAGTTCAAATTGGCTCAATCGCCTAATTTGATTCTGCTTTGTTGAAACCAAATCGCGCCCGCCCGTCAAATAGTTGGCCGGCGCGTTCTCGAATTTCCAAGGTCGCTTGGCATGAATGACCAGCACCAGGAACTTTCTGTACTCGCCCGCTTGCGAGAATTTCTCTCCAACCACGATGTTCGCTATCGAGAAGTCGAACACGAACCGACGTTTACATCTCAGCAATCTGCTGATGCCCGCGGAGAACCGCTGAAAGTTGGCGGCAAGGCGTTGCTCATGAAAGCCGGCGATGACTTTGTGTTGCTGGTAATTCCGGCAGACCGTCAACTTGCGTCATCTCCTATTCGGAAAATGCTGGGCGTTAAGAAGATGCGATTTGCGACGCGAGAAGAGTTGCTTGAGTTGACGACTTTGGTTCCTGGTTGCGTTCCGCCTTTTGGAAATCCGGTTTTGCCGTTTCCTCTTTATGTCGACCAGCACTTAACTGAAAACGATCGAGTGGCGTTCAATGCGGGTTCGCTGACGATCAGCTTCATCATTTCGATAGATGATTATTTGAGAGTTGCTCAGCCGAAAATTGCTTCGCTCACTAAGTAGCTACTCAAACTGAGCGTTTTCAAAATCCGCATCGCTATCAATCGACAAATGGCAGATCGTACAAGTAAGCCGTAACAAGTGTAGCGCAGTTACGGCAATTTCAGTTTGTGTTTTTGCCGTATCATCGTCGCTTACGCACTTTGATAGCGGCCTACAACCGCTCAGTTGGAGTCGCTACATGTTGACCGAAAGTTTCTTTATGAACCGGTCTATCTTGGTGAATTCCATCGTCCGACGGCCGCTTCGCTAACCATCCCCGAGACACCAATTTCAAGATCGTCGTCCCATGAACTTGTGGTCACGATGGGCATCTGTTCTGGAGTTGGGCGATCACTATTCGACGCAGGCTGGGGAACTTTCTCCTGACCCATGGTCACGAGGTAGTACATGCCAACTCCTGACAAGCCACCCAGGGTTCCCAGCACGTAACCAACTAGATGGCCGTACCGGGTAATTCCATCGACGTCTTCCAAATCGCCCCACTCACCGATCGAAGCGTAGAGTAGCATGACAAAAAGATAAACGGAAAAGATAAAGTGCCCGAGCCCGGAAAACATGCACCCTAGAAAGAAAGCTTGCTTGGGCCCTCGTGTGTTAACCACTCCGACAATCAACGCGGGCGGAAGAACAAACAATGAGATAAACGTCAAAATTGGAAATCCAACATAGACCGGCACCGCAAATGTTAAACAGACGACGACGTTAATCGCAATCGTCGCGACTACAAGTTTCGCAATTGAAAAGCGCATCGAATCCTCCGAAACCAATTTCCTTAGTGAATCGTTACTTTGCTGACGCAATTATAGAGCCATTGATGGCGGGCTGAGAATCAGGCGTCTCGAAACGATAAACGATGCTGCTAATTGATGGCAATTTGGATCTGACGTGGTTTCTAACCTCAATTCTTCTTGGATGGATTCTGCCTGCTTAAGGTGACCGAGGACGGAGCTAGTTTTCGCCAGCGCATTAATCTCACATAATGGGTCTGATTCTCTCAACTAGAAAAACTAAGGAGACAAACTGCGAAAATTAGGCAGTAAGCATGTCGATACATCTATGCGAAATTCCTTTCTGTGGTTGAAATAGAGGATATTGAAAAACTAGTTCTATCGTTTTGTCTTGCGAAATCCGCTGCCGGCTATGGCCATCGAAAACCCGACATCGAAAGCTCCCGACGATTCGCCACTGGACGGCGTGATTGGGAATTCTGATGCGATGCGGGAAGTCTATCGACTGACTCGGCTTTCCGCTGGAAGCAGTGCTTCGGTTCTATTGCTTGGTGAAACGGGAACAGGAAAAGAGCTGATCGCATCAGCGCTGCACGAATTGAGCGACCGATCCAGCGGCCCTTTTGTCCGCGTCAACTGTGGTGCTTTAACAGAGAGCCTTCTCGATAGCGAATTATTCGGGCACGTAAGAGGATCGTTTACCGACGCCGTTCGTGATCGGACAGGACGATTTGAAGCGGCCCATGGTGGCACAATTTTCCTCGATGAAATCAATTCGACTTCATCCACGTTGCAGGTGAAACTCCTTCGCGTCCTCCAAGAGCGGGAGTTTGAGCGAGTCGGCGATACGAAAACGATCCAAGTCGATGTTCGGGTCGTGGCAGCCAGTAACTGTGATTTGAATCGGGAAGTCGTTGAGGGCCGGTTCCGGGAAGATCTTTATTGGCGGCTGAACGTTCTGCCAATCTTGCTTCCACCACTCAGACGACGCGATGCAGATATAGAATTGCTGGTGCGACATTTCTTGAATGTCTACAGCACCGCCAATAAGAGAAAGATTGAGAAAGTTCACCCCGACGCAATGAAAGCTCTTTCAAGCTACCCTTGGCCTGGGAACGTTCGCGAGTTGCAAAACTACATTGAACGCGCGGTCGTTTGGGCAACTGGCAATCGGTTGGATCCTGAACTATTGCCAACGACGGTAATCGGTGATTCCAAAGCCGCCCAAGCAGCGGTGTTTCGTCCAACAGATGACCAATCGCTGATCCGTGAGTTTGTCTATAATGGATTGTCGAAAGCGGAAGAAAAAGCGGAAGACCTGCACAAGCAGATTGTCGATCCGGTTGAAAAAGAACTGTTGATGCAAGTCATGCAAAGCTGCAACAACACGCAAACGAAAGCCGCTACGCGATTGGGAATCAATCGAAACACCCTCTACAAAAAACTGCAGGAATTTGGTCTGACAAAATCCAACGGCAAACCGGCGGAAGAAAAAGAAAGTGCCGAGTAAGTTTGCGGCTTCATTTGTTCTGGCGGGCTCACTTTCAAGGGCCGGATCAGTCGCCGGCAGAAACTTGGGTCGCTCATTTCAGGTTCTAACTCGGTTTTGTTACTGACATTCCAAAAGCGAACTTGCTCTCTAAATATGGACTGGCTTTTTAAAATCTCGATCACCTGTTTTGCGGCCAGTTACTTGGTCGTCTTCTTGTTGGAAATTGCGCGGTTGTTTGTCGACGCGAAGTTCAACAAATATATGAGAACGGGATTCGCGGCAGCTGGCTTGTTCGCACATACCGTCTATTTGATATGCCAAAGCCAGTTTCAATTTGATTCACAGGGAATTTGGTTGGGCAGTTGGTTTGGCTGGTGCCTTTGGACGGCTTGGTTGTTGTCGGCGGCCTACTTGTGGATGTCGATTCGCCAACACCAATCGGTCATTGGATTGTTTATCATTCCGGTTGTGATGATCCTAATTTGGATTGGGATTGGGTTTGGCAGCGAAAACCAATTCACGGCCAGCCAATCCCGCACGGTTTGGTATACGATCCACGGAATCTCATTGCTGCTGGGAACGGCGGTGGTGGCATTGGGTTTTGTCTTCGGCGTCGTTTATCTAATGCAAGCCGACCGGCTGAAGAGAAAGCTTCCGCAGACCAAATTTCGATTGCCATCGTTGGAATGGCTGCAACGTTCCAGTGAAAAATCGCTGTTTGTGTCGGCGCTATTGCTGGCCTTGGGCTTGATTTCCGGCATCGCGATTAATCAAGTTCAAACAGAGATGTTGGGTGCTCCTCGGGGAGTGATCGCTTGGTCAGATCCAGTCATCTGGTCATCGGGCATCTTGTTCGCTTGGTTATTCGCGGCGACGACTTTCAATTTGTTCTATCGACCAGCTCGACAAGGTCGCAAAGTCGCTTATTTGGTGGTAACCAGTTTCTTGTTTTTGATTTTGGAATTGGGAATTGTCTGGTGGGCGGGTCACGCGTCGGGGTCTGGTTTGATGGAAATTCAGAACGCCGCTGCAGATCAAACTGAAAGCATCGTTGGAACTGAACTTGAAAACATTGTTTTGGCTCAAGCCGTGGAAACGTCAGCCAACAAAATTCATGGCGGCAAATTATCCGTCTTGAGTTTGGTAACCTTGATCGGTCGACGAACGGGGGGTGAAAGATGAACCTCCAAATTATCGGCTGCAGCCACCACCAAACAAGCGTTTCGATCCGCGAACAACTCGCGTTTACCGAACAACAAGTTCGACCATTCCTGGACAGGTTCTACCAACAGTTCCCAAAATCGGAAGCGGTTCTCCTTTCGACTTGTAATCGGACTGAATTCTATGCCGCCAGCAAAGTCTCGGATCAGCTTCCCAGCCAGAGCGATATGGTTTCGTTCCTCGCTGAAAATCGTGGACTGACGGCTGGCGAAATTGAAACCAGCCTGTTTTCACATCGCGACCGCCAAGCGATCCGGCATCTGTTCACAGTCGCGGCCAGTCTCGACAGCATGGTCATCGGTGAATCCCAAATTCTTTCGCAAGTGAAAAAAGCCTACCAACTGGCCACCGAAAGCAATAACACGATTCCATTGACTCACTACGTTTTTCAGTCAGCGATTCGCGTTGCTCGACGCGTATCCAATGAGACGGACATTCACTCCAACCGAGTCAGTGTTCCCAGCGTAGCGATCGGCGTATTAGCCAAACGAATTTTTGAACGTTTAAGCGACAAGAAGATTCTCATTATCGGCGCTGGTGAAATGGCCGAAGAGACGTTGCGCTACGTCAAAGACGACGGTGGCCGCGATATCGTCGTCATCAACCGAACTCGTCAAACGGCTGTCGATTTGGCCAGCAAGTTTGATGGGCGTGTTTCTGATTGGGAAAACTTGCGAACGGAATTGGCCGCTGCTGATCTGATCGTCAGTACAACTGGAGCGACTCGGCCCGTTGTTTCTGCGGATCTGTTTTCGTCGATCGAACAGGCTCGAAAACAGAAGCCATTGTTCATCCTTGATTTAGCGGTGCCTCGAGATTTTGAAGCAACTGTCGGCGATCATCTCAACGTTTACCTTTACACGTTAGATGACCTCCAACGTGAGTGTGAACAGAATCGCCAGACGCGAAAAAACCAATATGCGAAAGCTGAAACGATCCTTGAACAAGAAACCGAAACGTTCTTCACCGACCTCAATCGTCGTTCTAGCGGAGCCACGATTTCGCAGTTGATCAAACAAGCGGATCAAGTCAAACAAGCCGAACTGGAACGGTTGATGAATAAACTCGATCTCAATAAATCTGACCAAAAAGAAATTGAACAGTCATTCAACCGTCTGGTCAACAAGATTCTGCACCCACCTCTGAAATCAGTGCGCGACGATGCAGCAGCGGGTTCGCAAGGGCTACTAGAAGCGCTGAAACGCTTATTTCAATTGGGCGATTAGATCTCGTTGTTGTCTTTAATGAACCAACCGACCTGTTAAACCCTCGACAATCTGAAGCATTTTTCGTACCCTGTTCGGTTCGATTTGAAGTTAGAGTTTGAGTAAGAAGTCCTGCCATGTTGAAAACTTGCTACCAATTGTTGTTCCGTTTTATCGGAGTAAAAAAACTCTACCGAGAAGTGGTTGAGCAGGATTGTTTTACCGACATCAATTCGAACATCTGCCGCGACCTTAAAGAACTTCTTGCCCACGCAGATACAAAAAGCCCTCACTTCAAAGGCCAGTTCACTCAATTTTTGACTGACACGTCATCCTTGTCCGACGATGAATTCTTGGTCGAATACGCCAAACTGCCCGCGTTAAGCAAACAGGATTACGCGGAAGCCGGTCAATCCGTCATGACCGAACCTTGGTGTCATGAAGACCCATCTCAAAAAGAACTTCAGGTACAGGGCAGGCCGATTGAATCCATTCGCCGATTGCAAAAAGGCAATTACCTGATGCCAATGGCCACTGGCGGATCAACTTCGTTGCCATTGGTCGTGCACATGACCAAGCATCACATGTTTTCGATGCTGTTTACGTTTTTCAAATGCTGGTACCGAATGGGCTGGCGACCGGGCGAACGGATGTTGGTGTTCTACCCGAAGAACACTTACAACATTGATGACATGGTGAAGTTCAATCCATACAGCAAGTTTCTTGGTTTCCGTTATCACTTGTTCGACAAAATTGACGAGCAAACCGTGCGGGGACTTGTTGAAGACATCAATCGCTACAAACCAAAATTGTTGTTGGTGTTTCCCTCACCGATGAACATGATCGCTCACACGATTCGAAAGTATGGACTGGAGCTGAAACACCATCCTGAACTGATCAATGTCAGCGGTGAGACTTTCTTCGATTGCCAACGCAAAAATATCAAAGACGTTTTCCCCAACAGCAAAGTTGAAGACTCTTACGGTTCGGTCGAGTTGGGCGAATTGGCCCACGAAACCAAAGAAGGCGGATTGGAAATTTTCGCCAACGTGGCTTATGTCGAAACTGAGCCCAACGACGCGGGCCAGCCAGAGATGGTGATCACGCGGTTGAAGCTGACAGACTTTCCATTCATCCGATACAAGATGAAGGACATTGCCGACATCGAGTTTCGCCGTCACGCCGACGGCAAAGAGAAGTACGTCATCACTAAAATCGAGGGCAAAGATTCGAACTTTATTATGTCGGATCAGGGCGAGCGATTTTATCCCTCATTTTTTAATGAGCTGGTCAACGAGCTGAACGGACTCGTCAACGACTCGATTCTGGAAATAAAAGTCTACGAACGTGGCCAACGTGAACTCGAAGTTCAGTACATTCTTCGCGACGAAAGTTATCAGGCTCAGGTTGAAACTGAGACAGTTCGGTTATTGACCGAATACATGAGCTCCGACATGCAGTATACGATTCGGTTCGTCGAATTCATTGATCACGATTATCGCCGCAAGTATCGAGTAATCGAGCGAATTGGCGATATCGAATTCGCGGGCGGAATGGTTGGTGATCAGCGAAAGTTGGAAACTGTCACCGAAATCGTCGCCAGTGTTGATTCCGCCGAACCAATGGAGTCAACCAGCCCGAGCAAGGAAGCTTCTGCAAAAGAAGAACGTCATCAAGACGAAGTGGCTCCGTAAAATGAAGTGGCTCCGTAAATGAAGTGGCTCCGTAAATGAAGTGGCTCCGTAAATGAAGTGGCTCCGTAAAACTTCTGTGTGGCTCAAACCAAGTGGCTTCGAGGCTGGCTCAAGGAAGGATAGCTGCTAGAAGACTTAGTCGTCGTCCCATTCGTCATCGTCGTCTTCCCAGTCTTCGTCGTCATCGAGATCATCGTCGTCGACTTCTTCCCACTCATCTTCTTCGAGGTCATCGTCGTCGTCTTCTAGATCGTCGTCGTCCTCTTCATCATCTCCTTGCTCGTCAGATTCGTCATCCACATCATCCGGATCGACGTACTCATAGCCTTCATCATCATCGTCGTCTTCGTATTCAGATTCTTCATCGTCTGAATCTTCATACTCTTCTTCTTCGTCGTCCTCGCCGCTCTCTTCTTCGGCTTCGTCATCTTCCACTTCGTCTTCATCCACGTACTCATATTCTTCTTCGTCTTCTTCCTCGTCCTCTTCTTCTTCCAATTCATCTTCTTCAGACTCGAGCGTTGCTGGCTTTGCGTTCGAACCGATCAGAGTTGATTGATTTTCTGAATCGATGAAATCGATATTTGAAAGGCCGACTGACCAGGTGTTTCGACCTTGAGGATCGCCGTAAGCATTCTCTAGATGCGAAGCTTTAGCGATTGGTGAATCGCTGGTCTGATTCACATCGTCTCCTGATTCAAAACCGAGCGTTGAGAGTTCTTCGATTAACATCGTTCCAGTTGGCAAGCTCACTGTTCAGTCTCCTTAGTCATCTCTTCGTTCGTTGACGCCGACAAATCGCTACTGCTATTTTCAGAGTTGTTTTCGATTACTGGATCATCCTGACCGGTGGCCCATTCCGGCAACCCTTTCCCAACCAGTTGTTTTGATCTGGGAAGATCTTGAAGTGTATTTAGACCGAAGCTAGTTAGAAAATCTTTTGAGGTAGCATACAAGAAGGGGCGTCCCAGTTTTTCGCTTCGTCCAGCGATTTTAATCAAACCACTCTCCAGCAACTGTCGAAGCATTTCACCACAACCGACACCTCGAATGGCTTCGACTTCAGCTTTGATGATCGGTTGGCGGTAAGCCACGACCGTCAGTGTTTCGAGACTCGAAGCCGACAATCGAACCGGTCGAGGCACATGCTCTTGACGTCGAATCCACTCCGAGAATTGGGGGCGTGTTAGCATCTGATAACCACCGGCAACCCGTTTGATATGAAAGGCTTGCCCATTGCCATCATATCGAGCATTGAGATCTTTGATCAACGTTCTCGCCTGGGTGCCATCTTCCAAGTGAGCCAGTTGGCTTATTTTTCTGCTGGCTAGCGGCTTGCGAGACATAAACAAAACAGCTTCTAATCTTTTCATGCGAGACGCTGGATCGCTGTCCCATTTCTCCGGATCGATTTCCTCTTCGGCGAGGCCCGTCTGATCATCAACAGGCGCATCGTCGTCGGAAAGATTTTCCACTTCATCAAAAGGTTGATTGGACTCGATCAATGCTTCGGCAAACCGTTTAAAGTGTTAACTTCTTGGATAGGAGGACTAGAATGGCTTTGGAGTTCAGTTGAAATCTATGCTTTTCAGGCTAGTTTTTCTTCGGCAGTTGGCTGGGGGATTATGAGTATGTGTTGAATAATCGACAAGTCTATTTCTTGGTGTAAAGACAATCTTTGTTGATCAGCTTTCAATCCAACTAGTAGGGTTCATTTGAACTCGCTTTGAACTCGCAATTCGCTCGGATTCCCCGGATTCCCCGGATTCTTAAGGTTTCATATTCTAAAGCTGAAAAGCAACCACTTAAGATTAACGCATTAACGCGACTTCCTTTAAAAAGAGCTCATGTCGGATAGAAAACTTAGCAAACGAATGTTTTGGAACGTTCTGATAATTTCTGTCATCACCATTCCCTTGGTGCTCTTGGTGCTATTTGTGATGGGAATGACCAATGGTGAGGAGTTTTCACCGGACGATTTTTCTCGTAGATCGTTTTATTACAATCGCGTCCCACTTTTGAAGTGGACAGTTATTGGAAAACAATACTCAGATACAACTTCCGATCTCGAACAGACTTTGTTGGCCGATGGTCTTATTCCTCCAACCGCCAACAAGACCAAGGTTTGGCATTTGTCGAGTGATACCGCTGGTACTTTCGATGGGTATCTAACGTACGAATGTGATGCTCGTTTCCTCACCGAATATCTGGATCTTTTGGACAGCAATGCGAGTCCCTACTGGATCGCCTGGAATTCAAAATATCCAGATACTGCCAAAGTATTCTGGCCGCTGGTAGCTGACCTGGCCCGGCATGAAATGTATTTGGCAGTCCCTGACATTATGCGATACGCAATGTCAGTCGAATCCGATGAAGAACCCGAAAAATTTGAAGACCGTTTGAATGAGCTTGTCGCAAACGCTTATTTGGATCTCGGTGAAATCGACTTGACTGCGGATCGGCTAAGCCGAGCATCCGATCGTTTAACTCGATCAATTGAACTGGTTCCGAGCCCTGAAGCCTATCAACTCAGAGCGGATGTATTTGAATCGTTGGGTCAGCAAACAAGGGCCACTGACGATCGGGATGCCGCTGAAAAATTTACTTCCGCTGAAGAATAATTTTCATGCAATCGATCTACCTCGACAACAATTCGACAACGCCAATTCACCCGTCCGTGGCGTCTGCGATGCAAGAGTGCTTTGCCGCTGGATTTGTGAATCCTGCCAGCCAACATCGGATGGGCCAACACGCGCGGCGAGCAATCGAACAGCATCGGGCTAACATTGCCAACATGCTCGGCGCTACGACAAGCGGTATGCAAACCGATCAATTGATCTTTACCAGTGGCGGTACCGAAAGTAACAACTTGGCGTTGATAGGAATCGCGTTGTCTCGTTATGAACAACGGAAATCGGAAGACCCGGATGCGCTACCAGGTCGAGTGCTAATTTCTGCGATCGAGCATCCCAGCATTGTTGGCGCTGCCGAACAGTTGGCTCGACTGGGTTTCGATGTTCGGAAAATCGAAGTCGATCAGAGTGGTGTTTGCAAAGTTGATTCACTACGCGACTTGATCAAGCAAACACCGATCGATTTGGTTAGCGTCATGTTGGCCAACAACGAGACCGGCGTACTTCAGCCGCTTGACGCAATCACAGTAATTTGCCGCGAGCAAGACATTCCTGTTCACACAGACGCCGTCCAAGCCGTCGCCAAAATTCCTGTGGATTTCACACAGCTTGGCGTCGACGCCATGTCCTTTACGGCTCACAAATTTTCTGGTCCACGTGGAATCGGTGGGTTGCTTGTGCGTAGTGGTGTGTCGGTCCAGCCGATTTTGTTTGGCGGATTTCAACAGATGGCAATTCGTCCTGGCACCGAAGACGTCGCTGCGGTGGCAGGTATGAGCCGAGCCCTCGAGCTGTTCCGTGAAGAGCCAACTCAAATGGAACGAATCGAAGGCCTGCGCGATCAGCTTGAACGGGAACTGGTTCAAGGACTTGACGACGCGGTTGTCGTCGGTCATTCAAGCGGTGGCAAACCGGAACGGGTTCCTCACACCCTGAATATCGCTCTGACCGGGATCGATCGGCAAGCATTTCTGTTGGCGGCTGATTTCGCTGGATTAGCCATTTCGACGGGTTCAGCCTGTGCCAGTGGCTCGAGTGAATTGTCTCCTGTCCTGTTGGCGATGGGCTTACCAAAAGACGTGATTGAAGGCTCCATTCGGATCAGTTTGGGAGTTTCCAATACCGAGGCTGAAATAGTCGAAGCGGCTCGACGTATCATCAAAATATCAAACGACTTACGACAATCGAAATGAACGCGAATATCGGGTTTTGATGCTAACGGAGAAGCCGAAAATCGGGTAGAATATCGAGTCTGCCAGATCAGCATTAAATCCCTATTTTTTTGGCCTCAACTGCATGTCGTCAGCGGCTCTAGAGCCCGTTTTTTCGATCCCGTTTCGCTACCTCTGGAGCACCAATTTTGCTGGTGATCTAGAGTCACAAAGTGAGCGGCCGACTGGCCTTGCGCGATTCGTTGGCGACCATAAAAATCAGATCTTACGTATTTTCACTGACGAAAAGCAAAAAGACTTCGTCGAAAACGCCAATTCTCACATCTGGCCGCTCGTTCTATTTGGGCCCAGTGGCACCGGGAAAACGTCATTGGCGTTGACGATCATTTCGGAAATTGCCGACCGAACCACTTCACCAAATCCCTTTGGCTCAGGTGACACACCGAAAACAAATAGCCTCCCTGAAAAACCGATCGTCCTAACAGCGGCTGATTTTGACCGCCGATTCCGCACAGCTTTAGAAACGGATTCTATTGCTGACTTTCGCCGCCGGATTTTACGCAGCACGGGCTTAGTGATTGATGATGTTCATCGTCTAAGTGAAAAACCAGCAGCTCAAAGCGAACTTCTGCAAATCATTGATCTGATGTTGGTCAGAAATCGACCGCTGATAATCACCATGGATCGGGATCCGCAACAATGCGAAGGGCTTACGCCGCAATTAATCTCACGTTTGTGCGGAGGTTTAGGACTTCCTGTCAACGCTCCCGGAGTAGAAGCTCGACAAGTCATCATTCGCGATCTCTGCAAAATTCATGGGCTCAAGCTCACCGACAAAGCGGTCGAGTTACTTGTTCGGAAACTTAATGTAACCGTTCCAAAAATAGTTCACTTCTTCAGCAACCTGCAATCTGCACTACGAGCCGAAGCCAACCGAAAATCAGCCGGGCATTCAAAAAACAAGAATTCAGATTCACAACCGCTGGCTTTCTCAAGCGTGATCGATACTGATTTCATCACGAGAATGTTCAGCCGCAAGGATGAAGACCTGATCGAGTTGGGTAAGTTGATTATCAAACACGTTGCCAAAGAATTCCAAGTCAAACCATCTGATCTTCGTAGTTCATCCCGCAAGCAGTCGATCGTCCTTGCCCGCGGCGTCGCAGTCTACCTAAACAGGAAACTCTTAGGCACCGGATTTTTGAGAATCGGTTCGTTGTTAGGAAATCGAGATCACTCGACGATCATGCACGCCAATAGAAAAATTGAACGCTTGATTGCGGAGGCGTCAGAACAGAATCAAACAGACTCCAGTGCCGTCGTCACTCGAAACAAGATCGAGAAAATCGAGTTGAGTTTGACGGACTTATTTGCCAGCCAAATTGCTTTCGTTTGACCATTTCAATCAAACCGAATTGGTCACTCTTACTCCGCTCACGAACAAAAAAAGAAGTACTGAAAACATGTTACTAATTTGTTGAACAATCAAACCAGTTTTTCGCTTGTTGACACCTTTGACTGTTTTCTCGTTTATCAACAATTTTACCTACTAAGTATCAACACTTTACTAACACTCTATCAACTTGTTTTCCACACCAACAAATCAAACGTTAGTCGTTGATTGGTAACGACTTCGAAAGAAAAATTCTTAACTTACTGACAATATTTAGATCGCTTTAATACTGATACTGAAAAAAAGATTTACTCTATTAAAGCGAATATCACCCGCAGGGATGAAAAGGATATCTAGTGAAAATAAAAATCAATCGAGAGTCGTTCTTTCGGACATTTCAAATCGCAGCAGCCGTAGCGCCTGCTCGCAGTCCGAAGACGATTCTTCAAAATGTAAAATTGGATGTCACCAAAAGTGGTGGGATTCTGACGGCGACGGACATGGAAGTCGGAGTTCGATTGACCGTGCCGGATTTGGAAGTCATTTCGCCGGGCAGTGCGGTGATCCCTGTGTCTCGGTTGAGCATGATTTTGCGAGAATCCAACGATGAAATTCTAGAGTTGGATGCGGATGCCGATAAAACATTGATCACTGGTCAAAACAGTCGGTTTGAACTTCAGGCTCAAAATCCAGACGAGTTCCCAGAAGTCGCCACGTTCGACGACAAGGACTATTTCGAGATCGCCTCCAATGTGCTGCGAGAGTTGATTAAGCGGACTCTGTTCGCCACAGACTCCGAGAGCAGCCGTTACGCGCTTGGCGGCGTGTTGCTGGAGATGGAAGACGAAACCATCACCGCAGTCGGCACTGATGGTCGTCGCTTGGCCAAAATGCAGGGCGTGCTCAAGAAGGTCGGTAAACCAGACACCAGCGGCTCGACCGTTATCGTCCCGTCACGCTCGATGCAATTGATGGAGCGAATCCTTCCCGACAGCGATGTGATGGTGCAGCTTGCCGCACGATCCAATGACTTGCTGATGCGGGAACCCAATGGGATTTTCTATTCACGCTTGGTCGAAGGTCGATTTCCGAAATGGCGAGACGTATTGCCGAACCGAGAGGACTCAAATCGAATCGACATTCCAGTAGGTCCGATGTACTCCGCGCTTCGCCAGGCAGCCATTGTTTCCAGCGATGAAAGTCGTGGAATTGATTTCACTTTCAAAGACGGTTCGTTGGTGCTCAGTAACAGCACAGCCGAGATTGGCCAATCTCGAATCGAGATGCCAGTCCCGTTTGATCAGGGTGAGCTAACGATCACTCTCGACCACCGATATGTGGCCGATTTTTTGAAAGTTTTGCAACCAGAAAAAACTTTCACGCTTGATGTCGAGAACGGAGAGCAGGCGGCTTACTGCGTGACCGATGACAATTATGGATATGTCATCATGCCGCTTTCGAAAGATCGTCGTTAGTGATCGTTGAAGGTTCGACCAAACTAACAAGCACAAGATTTTGAACTTCACAATTTTGAACGTCATTGGCGAGCGAATTAAAGGATTGTCCCGTTGAGCGAATCGTATGACGAACTTGACTTTGATCAGGCAAGTGACCTGGTCAAAGGCCGGCAACGTTTTCGCAGACGGCCCAAAACTTCGTCCAAACTGATTGCCAATTTGATGGCCCGTAAAGGATACGGCCAACAGAAATCAGCGGATCAACTGAGTGAAGCTTGGAGTGCCGTGGCTGGCGAAACTTGGAGGAATCAAACGCGGGTTGGTTTGATTCGCCGAGGAGTTTTAGAAGTGGTCGTCGGGAGTTCCGTTCTCAACCAACGACTCGAGTTTGAAAAGAAAAAGTTGCTGGGCAAACTGAAAGTCCAGTTACCAAAAACAAATATTACCGATATTCGATTTCGAATAGGAAACGTTTAGAAGCTATGAGCAAGCAAAAAGCTGAGGATTACAGCGACAAGCAGTTGAAGCGGTTGACGGACATGGAACACGTTCGTAAGCGACCGGCTATGTATATTGGCGACACGACCATTGGTGGACTTCACCACCTGGTTTACGAAGTGCTGGACAACTCGATCGACGAAGCGATGGCTGGTTTCGCCTCGCGCGTTTCTGTCATTATCAATACGGATGGTTCGGTAACCGTTCATGATGACGGTCGTGGAATTCCTGTCGGACGTCACGATCAATTGAGCGATGAAGAAGACCGAGAGGTCACCACGCTCGAAGGCGTCATGACGATGCTGAAGTTTGGTGGAAAGTTCGGCGAAGCATCCGATGATGACGCTGATGAGAATCCCTATAAAGTCTCCGGCGGCTTGCACGGCGTCGGTGTGACGGTCGTGAACTTCCTTTCGGAATGGTGTGGTGTCGAGGTCTATCGTGACGGTCACGTTTACCAACAGGAATACGAGCGAGGTGTTCCGACCGGCCCAGTCACCAAGATTGGGAAAACGGACAAAGTCGGTACGAAAACGACTTTCAAGCCGGATGGTCAGATTTTCCCAATGACCAAGTTTGAGTATTCGATCCTGCTAAAACGTCTGCAAGAACTGGCGTTTCTTAACAGCGGTGTGCGGATCCATTTCAAAGATCTACGCAACGGCGAAGAAGATGAATTCTATTACGAACGTGGAATCATCGAATTCGTAGAGTACCTCAATCGAACTAGCGATGCGATCCACAACGAAGTGATTTACGTCAAAGGTGAGCAAGATCAAATCGGTTACGAACTGGCGATTCAGTACACAACTGATTTGACAGAAAATGTTCACTCCTACGCAAATAATATCAACACGCACGAAGGCGGTACTCACGTTTCTGGTTTGCGTGGCGCGCTCACCAGGACTTTGAACAACTACGCGAAGAAGAACAATCTGTTTCCGAAAAACCTATCTGTCTCCGGTGAAGATTTTCGGGAAGGTCTAACGGCGATCCTCTCAGTGAAAGTTCCCGAGCCACAATTCGAAGGTCAAACCAAAACGAAGCTTGGCAACAGTGAAGTCGAAGGAATCATCGGTTCAGCGTTCGGCGAATTCTTCAAGACTTACTTGGAAGAGAATCCGAAAGAAGCCAAAACGATCGTCAAGAAAGGTATCCAAGCGGCGGAAGCCCGCGAAGCAGCTCGAGCGGCTCGCGATAAAGTCCGCCGGAAATCTGTATTGGGTGGCGGTGGTCTACCAGGAAAGCTTCGCGATTGTCTCAGCAAAGACGTCGAGAAATGTGAAATCTATCTGGTCGAAGGTGACTCGGCGGGCGGAAGTGCTGAAGGTGGACGGTTGAAAGAATTCCAAGCGATCCTTCCTCTTCGCGGTAAGATCATCAACGCTTACAAAGCGCGTGAAGATAAAGTGCTGGCCAACGAAGAAGTTCAAAGCATGATTAGCGCGCTTCGAGTGGGGATTGGTGAAGACCAAGATCTGACGAAACGACGCTACGATAAAGTCATCATCATGACCGATGCTGACGTCGACGGCTCGCACATTCGAACGCTCCTGTTGTGCTTCTTTTATCGTCAGATGTACCAGTTGATCGAAGCCGGGCATGTCTACGTGGCTCAGCCGCCTTTGTTCCGAGTGAAAAACAAACGCTCCACGTACTACGTTCAAACAGAAGAAGAGATGCGACGGCAATTGCTTGATCGCGGTCTCCAAGATACATCGTTTGATGGTGGTGATGGCAATGTTGTCGACGGAGATGACATGCGAGTCTTGTGCACGACGTTGGCCAGTATGGAAGACGCGATTTTGGCACTAGAGCGTCGCGGGATCAACTTGAAAACCCACGCCAATCGAATTGACTTGGAATCAGGACGGCTACCGGTTTTCCATGTTGTGATTGGCAATCAAGAGAACTGGTTTGCTTCTCGAAAGCAGTTGGATGAATTCATTAAAAAGCGCGAAGTCGAAACCGGTGTTGAATTGACTGTCAGTTCTGATTCGACAGATGAATCCGACCCATCGGAAGAAGAGAAGAACGTCGATCGCCTGATTTTGAATGAATTCCATGAAGTCAAAACGATCAATTCAGGCTTGAAAGAATTGGAAAAGTTTGGCTTCAACATTGAGTCGCTGATTCCCAAAGACCGAACGGGAATTGAAGAACCTCGCTACGTGCTAACACGCGGCGATGCGACGACGGGTGTCGAAGATCTTCGTTCGCTTGTCGGTGCGGTTCGAGCGGCTGGTGAAAAAGGTATGCAAGTCACTCGCTTTAAAGGATTGGGCGAGATGAACGCAGAGGAATTGCGAGAAACAACCCTCGATCCAGAGCAGCGAACTTTGATCAAAGTCAAAATGGACAACGCTGCCGAAGCTGACAACATGTTTCGCATTTTGATGGGTGACAAAGTCGAACCACGTCGAGAGTTTATTGAGAAACACGCACTCGATGTTCGTGACTTGGACGTCTAACCGCCTAGGAAATGTAGCTACGCTTAAAGAACTGATTCAATGGCCTTAAACAGGCAGACAAACCTATGAACGAAGCCCTCATCGCGCTTGAACCAACTTCACTTTGGAGACATTTTGAATCGTTGAATGCGGTTCCTCGTCCTTCGAAAAAGGAAGAACGTGTCATCGAATTCATCAAGTCGTTCGGGGAAGGCTTGGGATTGGAAACGATTGTCGACAAGGTTGGCAATGTAATCATTCGCAAGCCAGCGACTCCTGGCATGGAAGATCGACAAGGCGTCGTGATGCAGGGCCATCTCGACATGGTTCATCAAAAGAACTCGGACGTCGATTTTGATTTTGCGACGCAAGGCATTGAATCTTATCTGGACGATGATGGCTGGTTGAAAGCAAAGGGCACCACGCTCGGAGCAGACAATGGTGTTGGCGTGGCGTCGATCATGGCTGTTCTGTCGTCCGACGATGTCAAGCACGGCCCATTCGAAGGCTTGTTTACGATCGACGAAGAGACGGGAATGACAGGTGCCTTCAAGCTCGAACCGGGAATTCTCACCGGCTCAATTTTGCTGAACACAGACACCGAAGACGAAGGCGAATTGTGCATCGGTTGTGCGGGCGGCATTGATACAAACATTGAACTGAAATACGACGAAGCCAATTCGTCAGGTGGATCTGCGTTCAAACTTTCCGTGACTGGACTAAAAGGCGGACACTCGGGATGTGAAATCCATCTTGGACGTGGTAACGCCAACAAGGTCATGAACCGCATTCTCTGGTCAGCGACTGATTATGGTTTGCGAATTTCATCCATCGATGGAGGTAGTTTGCGAAACGCAATTCCTCGGGAGTCGTTTGCCACGATCGTCGTTGATGAAGCGAAGGCTGATCAATTCAGCGAGAATGTTCAAAAATTGGTCGCGATCATCCAAGCTGAATTAGTTCGCACCGAACCGGATCTCTCTGTAAAGTTAGAACCAACCGATTTACCGGCCAAAGTCATGGATGAAACGTCACAGCAAAATTTGCTTAACGCGATTTATGCAGCACCTTGCGGCGTCATTCGGATGAGCGATGAGATGCCGGGTTTGGTCGAGACTTCAACCAGTCTTGCCCGTGTTCATGTTGAATCAGGTAAAGCCATGGTTCAGTTCTTGACGCGCAGTAGCGTCGAAACCGGGAAGGCGGACTTGGCCAATATGATTAAGTCGACGTTTGATTTAGCTGGTGCCGAAGTCGAACACACGGGATCCTATCCAGGATGGCAGCCCAATGCTGATTCGAAGATTTTGGAATCGATGAAGTCACTTTACGAGAAGCTGTTTGGCAATCCACCATCGGTAAACGCGGTTCATGCTGGATTGGAATGTGGGATCATTGGCAGTCACTATCCTGGATTGGATATGATTTCGTTTGGGCCGACGATCAAGAACCCACACTCGCCGGATGAAAAATGCCACGTCGCAAGCGTCGAAAAGTATTGGAAGTACTTGTTGGCAACGCTAGAGAATATTCCCAAAAAGTAGTGTGTACGCGCGCTGGCTGCGGATTGATTCGAATCGCTGTAAGCGTTTCTTCTAGCTATTGAACGAATCCCAAAGGGTGTGCCACTGGCTTTGCCAGTGCATCCGTCTTTTGGTGAACGCGACAATGAGAAACGAAAAGTTGGCTAAAAAAGCAAAGCTGTCTCTGTGTCGGAAAGAACGACTGGCAAAGCCAGTGCCACCCAGCC
>CAZPTT010000127.1:13418-19495 GCA_964589435.1 uncultured Pirellulaceae bacterium | reverse complement strand
GAGTACGTCCGGTGGTGTGGGAGGACGGAAGCCGTGAGGCTTCCTCCTACCCGATTCGTGCGAAAATTTGCACGTGAGGATTGTGTTGTGGGGTTGGCGACGTAGATAGCTACGGCAGAATTTCCCAGAGCCACCCTTCATTGGACTTGTCCGGGATCGTGTCTTCGTCACTCCGTCGTGAGCGATGATTTTGCCGGGCGATCATTGCGAGCGCAATACGCCACAACAGCTGCAACTGGTTCTCGGTGATCGCTGTGTGCCCAATGGGGCCACGGCCACGGTCGCCTCCTGGCCGAGATTGCCGCGGCATGACCAACGGCGGCGATGTCACCACGGCGATCGTTCTCCACGCGCTCCCCAATACACTGATGGTGTGTGGGATTAGGCGATGTTGCGTTTGGAAGGACTCAATCGGTGGATGGGAACATAGTACTTTTTGTAGCGTTTGCCATCTGAATAGGCGATTCCCGTTTTGCACTCTACAAGGATTGTCGCTCGTTTCGAAATGCGATTGACGAAACCTAGCAGCGTTTCGTTTGCTACATCGAATCCGACCCAGTCCCCAACCGATATTCCCAGTTTGGTTCTGGCGACATCGCGAGGCGTCAGCAGTTGATGATTCGATTCTCGGTGACCAAAAAAACGTTTGATGATATTTCGAAATTGGTAGGCGGAGCAATTGGAATCCTGCCAAAGAAGCATTTCGACCAAATGGATCATTTCATGTTCCATGATTCTTTGCAGGGCTTCCAGTCGATCGTGGCAGCAAAGACCACCGACTTTGGCCGTCGAGTCGATTTTAAAAGTTTCGAAGAGCGGCGTGGTGGCGATGGCGATTTCAAACTCCGTTTTCGGGCGAAACCCGTTCGTTCGCTGCATTGTGGTCATTCCGCCAGAAGTTGTCATGCGTGTCGAAAGGCGAAACTTCAACGGCTTGGCTGATACTTTCTCGCAAACGGTCGCGACCACTCCATCAAAGAATCGCTCGTCAATCGCATGGAACAACATCCCTAAGTCGCCAGTGGCCAGCTTCGAAAAATTGCCAGACGAAATGACGTCCGAATTTCTCAATAAGTGTTGGTAGACCTCTTGTTGTCGCGTCGCCATTTTTTGCTGCGAAAGCTGGCGGCCTTGAGTGATCGAGAGGAGTTTGGATTGCGGTGAATTTTTCATTCGGTAGAAGTTGCGAATCCGATAGGCGCTGGCTGAAAAATGAGTCTCCCTATTGTTGCGAGAAATTGAATTGTGACCAATCTCGTCTCTGTTCTGGGCGTTATATTTTTTCAAAAAATGCTATCGGTTTTGCTGGCGTTTTGATGGCTGTTTCGGTCAGTTTTTTGCTTTTTATGAAGCGGTAAGCGAAGATAAACGATATAGGTGCAAGCACAACATTTTGTGTTGACAGATTCGTGGACGTCGATATATTGGGCTCCCACCACTTGGGAAGCACTTTTGAACCCAACAAAATTCGGGTCTGGCAATTTAGGAAAAATGGGTTGCCTTCGGTTTCGTTGAAGAGGATTTTTTTGCTTCTGAGCTCGGACAATGGTAGGTGCATTCAGCAAGTGACTGCATTAATCGAGCGATGGGATTGATTTGAGACGACTCGCAAGACATGGCTTTGCCATGGAATGGATTCGCCAGATTTTTCGGTTTGCGGCATGGAAGCCTTGTGTCTTTGCGTGTCGTGCTGAAATGACGGAGCGTTTCTTTTTCGAGTGACCTGAGGTGTCACTTTCTATGTGGATGTTGTTTCGGTCGTAAGTCTCAAGCGGCGTGTTTGAGATTACTTAGCGAATGAGACAGTTCAGACTCCAGGATGAGTTTGGCAAGTCATGGACAACAGCATACGGGAGTGCGAAGGAATGTTGAAAAACGCAACACGGAAACAGGCAATGAACGTAAAGAAGCGCGACGGCCGGTCGTTATCTTTTGAGCCTCAGTTAATCGTGCGGGCAATTGAGAAGGCATTTTGTGCCGAACTCAATTTGAAAGACCGAAGCGAGCTGGAGGCTAAATTGCTTTCAGAAATTGAAACAATTACCAATTCGGTAGTTGAGCAAGCTGCTGAACCAGCAAAAACTGCCGACGGCATCTCGGTCGAGCAGATTCAGGACATGGTTGAGCGTGAGTTGATGCGAGCCGAGCATTTCGGAGTAGCTCGTCGATACATCCTCTACCGGGCTGAACATAACAAGATTCGACAGCTTCGCGCTGAAGAGCGTATGGAGAGCGAAGAAGCGTTCCCTACGATGATGATTCAGCGGGATGGCAAACTCGAAGATATCGACTTCGCGCGGTTGCGTGGTCAAGTCGAGGACGCTTGCGAAGGCTTGGATGACACTTGTTCATCTGAAGAGCTGTTGGTGGAAGTCCAGAAGCAATTTTTCAACGGCATCACACCCAAAGAGATCGGTCGTTCGATGGTTCTGGCCGCACGTGCCCGGATCGAAAACGATCCTGACTACGACACGGTTGCCGGCCGGTTGGTTTTAAACATTATCTACCGCGAGTCACTGGGTAAGTCATCGGCTGATGGCGACATCGCGGCATTGTATCGCGAGAATTTCTCAGACTTCGTTCAGACCGG
This sequence comes from uncultured Pirellulaceae bacterium, assembly GCA_964589435.1. Lineage (GTDB taxonomy): Bacteria > Planctomycetota > Planctomycetia > Pirellulales > Pirellulaceae > Mariniblastus. The sequence continues at coordinate 16,905 of CAZPTT010000127.1, read as the reverse complement.
CATCGATGCTGGCCGAATTCATCCAGACCTTGCCAGCTATGATTTAGATCGTCTGGCAGCGGCGATCGATTCTCAGCGAGACGCTTTGTTCCCTTACTTGGGTTTGCAGACGATCTACGACCGGTACCTACTGCACATTGACGGTCGACGATTTGAAGCTCCCCAGTATTTCTGGATGCGAGTTGCCATGGGATTGGCAACCCAAGAAGCTGACAAGACCGATCGCGCGATTGAGTTTTACAACATTCTATCGACCTTCCGCTTTACTTCGGCAACGCCGACGCTTTTCAATTCTGGAACGTTGCACCCGCAATTGAGTTCTTGCTACTTGAGTACTGTCGACGATGACTTGGACAGTATCTTCAAGCAGATTGGTGACAATGCAAAGCTCTCAAAGTGGGCAGGCGGACTTGGCAACGACTGGACAAATATTCGTTCAACCAACTCTCACATCAAAGGAACCAATGGTCAAAGCCAAGGCGTTATTCCGTTTTTGAAAGTCGTTAGCGATACGGCAGTGGCGGTCAATCAAGGCGGCAAGCGGAAGGGGGCGGTTTGTTCGTACCTTGAGACTTGGCACATGGACATTGAAGAGTTTCTCGACCTGCGTAAGAACACGGGTGACGAGCGACGCCGAACTCACGACATGCACACCGCGAACTGGATTCCAGATTTGTTCATGCAACGAGTCGAAGAAGGTAAGGATTGGACTCTGTTCAGCCCTGATGAAGTTCCGGATCTTCATGACCTGTATGGGAAGAAGTTTAAAGAGCGTTACGAGCATTACGAACAACAAGCTGCGGATGGAAAGATGCGGTTGCATCGAACGATTCCAGCCGTTGATTTGTGGCGAAAAATGTTGACTCGTGTTTTTGAAACGGGACACCCTTGGATCACCTTCAAGGATCCTTCCAATATTCGTTCACCGCAAGATCATGCCGGCGTTGTTCACAGCAGTAACCTCTGCACAGAGATTCTTCTCAACACGTCAAGTGACGAAACTGCCGTATGTAATCTTGGTTCGATCAACATGCTCAACCACGTTACTGACGGCAAGCTCGATATCGAGAAGTTGGAAGAGACGATCAATACAGCCGTGCGAATGCTCGACAATGTGATCGACATCAACTTCTATCCGACGCCTGAATCGAAAAATGCGAATCAGCGTCATCGCCCGGTCGGCATGGGAATGATGGGCTTTCAGGACGCGTTGTCCGCCTGCGGAATCGCTTACGCCAGCCAAGAAGCGGTAGAATTTGCAGATCGCAGCATGGAAGCAATTTCGTACTTTGCGATTTCTGCCTCCAGCCGTTTGGCTGAAGAGCGTGGCCCGTATTCGACTTATCAAGGTTCGAAGTGGGATCGCGGCTTGTTGCCAATCGACACGATCGCGTTGTTGGAGCAAGAGCGTGGCGGTAAAGTCGAAATGGATCAGTCCAGTTCGATGGATTGGGCGCCCGTCCGGGAATTGGTCGCGAAGCACGGTATGCGGAACAGCAACGTCATGGCGATTGCCCCGACGGCAACCATTTCGACGATCGTCGGAGTCACGCAGTCAATCGAGCCGACGTATAAGCACTTGTTTGTGAAAAGCAATCTTTCCGGTGAGTTTGTTCAGATCAACGTCAAGCTTGTCAACGAGTTGAAAGAGCGAAATCTTTGGAACGATGACTTGCTTGAAGCCATCAAATATTACGATGGTGCTTTGGGTGAGATTCCAAACTTGCCAGAAGACATCAAGGGACGTTTCGCGACTGCTTTCGAGATTGATCCGAAGTGGATTATTGAATGTGCCAGCCGTCGTCAAAAATGGATTGATATGGGATTGTCGTTGAACTTGTATCTTGGCCAGCCAAGCGGTCGCAAGCTCGATGACATGTACCGTTTGGCTTGGCGAAGTGGACTTAAGACAACTTACTACTTGCGTTCTTTGGGCGCGACTCAGGTTGAGAAGTCTACTGTCGATATCAATAAGTTCGGCTTGCAGCCACGTTGGATGCAAAACGAAAGTTCTTCGGCAGAGATTGCCGTCGAGCGACAACCGGAAGTCCAGCAGTGTAGCGTCGACAATCCCGACTGCGAATCTTGTCAGTAGATTGTTGAGCGGAAAATGAGTTCGGGCTTAAAACTAAATTAGCCTGAACAAACGATGGATTGTCACTCTATGCGTGAGAATGCGTTGAGTGACAATCATTCTCGCCACCGAAATTACTTATCTTGGTTGGAACAATTCATTGGTTGGTTAAGCGTCAGCAACACCAACGGTTTTGAATCAACAGATCGGTAAATGGAAAACCGGTGACGAAAGAGGCGAGTCTTGGATGTGTGATCGTTGTTTAGTTGAAGACAGAAATCTTTTTGCAAGGAGTCGCAAAATGGCTACAGATATTCGTGAAGACAAATCGGCAATCGGAAAACGCGTTGATGCCAGTGAGAAACGGTTGATCAACTGTCACCAAGTCGATGTGAATCAGTTGATGCCGCTGAAGTACAAGTGGGCATGGGAGCACTACGACAATGGTTGCGCCAACCACTGGATGCCTACCGAAGTCGCGATGAACAAGGACATCGAAATTTGGAAGTCCGATGTTCTGACAAAAGATGAGCGGCACGTCATCATGCGAAACCTTGGTTTCTTTTCGACAGCCGAAAGTCTCGTTGGAAATAACTTGGTGTTGGCGATTTTCAAGCACATCACCAATGCTGAATGTCGTCAGTACTTGCTTCGTCAAGCATTCGAAGAAGCCGTTCACTCGCATACTTTCCTGTATGTTGTTGAAAGCTTGGGCCTCGATGAAGGCGAAGTCTTCAACATGTACAACGAGGTTCCGGCAATCGCTCGCAAAGACGCGTTCGAAATGGAGCTTACCAAAGAAGTTCTTGATCCAGACTTCACGACTGAGTCATTCGAAGGTGCTCAGGCATTGTTGAAGAACCTGATCGGTTTTTACCTGATCATGGAAGGTATTTTCTTCTACACCGGCTTTGTAATGATCTTGTCATTTCACCGACGTAACTTGATGAAAGGCATCGGTGAGCAGTTTCAGTACATTCTTCGTGACGAGTCGATCCACTTGAATTTTGGTATCGATTTGATCAATGGAATTAAGTCTGAGAATCCACATTTGTGGACGCCAGAGTTCCAACAGCAGATGATTGATCGCATTCGCGAATCGGTAGAGTTGGAAATCGCTTACGCTCACGATTGTTTGCCAAATGGCGTGTTGGGTTTGAACGCGGAGTTGTTCCGTGACTATGTTCAGTACATCGCCGATCGACGTTTGGAAAGAATTGGCCTGGCAGTTCAGTACGGAAGCCCGAATCCGTTTCCTTGGATGAGTGAAACAATGGATTTGGCCAAAGAGAAGAACTTCTTCGAGACCCGAGTGACCGAGTACCAAACTGGCGGCAAGCTCGATTGGGATTAACACTCGAGAAATTCAAATTCGAATTTTCAGCTAAGTGCTGAATCAAAATCGAAATCAAA
>CAZPTT010000127.1:0-13318 GCA_964589435.1 uncultured Pirellulaceae bacterium | reverse complement strand
AAATCAAAAGGGCCACTGCATTTGCAGTGGCCCTTTTCGTTAAAGATTGAATTCCTCCGGCCGAGCTGGTTGTCGTTCTGGCGATTCCTTCTTTACGAGATCACTAATTCATTTAACCCATCAAGTTCGTTCTCAAAAGCTTGACGGCAATCGAAAGTAAAACGATACCGAAGACCTTTCTAAGTACCGATAGTCCTCCGCGCCCGAGCTTCTGTTCGATGACGCCGCAGGTTCGAAGAACTGCATAGACGATCGCCAAGTTGACCAGGATTCCACCGAGAATACTCCACTGAGAGAATTCTGCTTTTAGAGAAAGGATCGTCGTCAGCGTTCCTGCACCGGCAATGAGCGGAAAGGCCAGCGGTACGATGGATGTTGTGTTTGTTTCATCAGGTTCCTGCTTAAAGATTTTCACGCCCAAGATCATTTCGAGTCCGATCAGAAAGATCACAATCGCGCCGGCGATCGCAAACGAATTAACATCGGTTCCGAACAAGTGAAGAATTGAGTCGCCGATGAACAAGAAGACGACCATCAAGGCTCCGGCGGCGAGCGTCGTTTTGATGACTTGAAGTGAACCGACTCGATTCTTGATGTCGACAACAATCGGAAGCGAACCGAGAATGTCGATGACCGAAAACAAAACAAGTGTGACTGAAAATACTTCTTTTACCATTGGATAGCTTCCTTGGCGCGGCTGGGCAGGGCAATCATCGGCCCCAGATACGAAAAAAGCCCGTACTAAAAATTAGCACGGGCACATCAAACATTCAGATTGTGGTCGGAGATTAACGACCTGGAATCCTGTTGTACCCTTGGCGTTTTTTAGACGTACAAATTGACTGGCTGACCACAAGCATGTGGCCGCGATAAGATTCGACTTGAAAGCGGTTTTGGCCGCTCTTGGGTTCGAAGATGATGGTCGATTTGTATGGGGTTGGAGAATTCATTACGCGATCAGTCTATTCCAGACATTGATCCGGTCAACACCAAAAATGCCAAAGAGTCGTAACGATTCAGCGAATCCCAGTGTCGGTCAACACGTCGCGCTAGGACGCTAATTTTCATTTGAAAGAAAGCCTTGGTAGTTCGCCGCAACGACACCGATTGACCACTCGTCAGCAATCCGACTATCCTCGCAACCGGATCGACTCCCACAACCGAGCGCCGATTATAAGCTATGTTTGGGATAGGAAATTGATGCGTTTGCCGACTAATTGTCATGCTGGTTGTCGCGAGGAATAACTGGCACCGATTGGCAACGAATCACGTTTCAACGTGTCTTTTTCCGATAGAAGTTGTAGCTGATCTGATCTCCATTCTTGCCGTGATAAGGCCCCGCACTTTGATCTGGAACAGCTAGGTATAATAGAATCGAACCCAGCTCGAGAGATGTCGTGAATTTGCCAATTCAGCCAACAAGCGATTTTACTGCGGCTTCTGACCCGTCCGCGGTTCCAATTCTGATGCCGCCTTCGACGGAGAATATTGTGAGTTCCCAGCAACCGTCAAATCGACAGGATCTAGATCAGATTCTAGAACGCCTCGATGGCTGCGTCGGTTTGGTCGATGCGGAACTGGCGACGTTTCAGAACGCAAATTTCGGTGAGAACCCAAGTCTTCGGACTGACTATGTATTGTCGATTATTATCCCGGTCTATAACGAAATTCAAACCGTCGGGCTTGTGATCAGTCGAGTCGCGGCGCTTCCGTTGAACACAGAGCTTGTCATTGTTGATGACTGTAGCACCGACGGGACACGCAAAATACTCCAAGGGTTGCACGGACTTCCGGGGGTCAAAATCATCCTCAAAGAAAAGAACGCCGGCAAAGGCGCTGCCCTCAGAACGGGTTTCGAAGCCGCCACTGGTGATTTTGTCGTCGTGCAAGATGCGGACTTGGAGTACGACCCGCGAGACATTCCGGAGTTGATTCAACCGTTGTTGCGCGACGAAGCTGATATCGTTTACGGTTCGAGATTCATTGGCGAAGAGCTCCAAGACGAATCCTGGATCCATCGACTCGGCAATGCGATTCTCACCAAGGCATCAAATTTGTTCAGCGGCCTGAATCTGACGGATATGGAGACTTGCTACAAAGCCTTCACTCGCGACGTGCTGCAAGACATCGAGATTGACCAAAACCGTTTCGGAATTGAGCCGGAATTGACAGCCAAACTGGCTCGACGCGGCTACCGGTTTACTGAGGTGCCCATCTCCTATCAAAGCCGCGGCTACGACGAGGGCAAGAAGATTGGAATTCGAGATTTGTTCAATGCGTTTTGGTGCATCGGTCGATACGGCGTTTCCGATTAGCGTTTCGTCGATGCTGAGTTGGCTAAATTTTTATAGGTGCCATGCACTCGCCTAAGCGGGCATGTTCATTGGGCATGTTCACGCAAGCGAGAGCAAGTATGCCGTTCACTTCAAATGGCTGAACGAATTCATGAGGTTGCGATGATACGCGAACGATCATTCTCTACGAGAGTTTCACTGGCTTGGGCGTTGCTCGTTGTCCCCCTCTTTGCAGCCAGTGCCGGATCCGCTTTGGCTCAAACTCGCATCATCGAACTGGAAATTTATTCGAGTGTGCGAGATGCCGCAGGAACTCAACAGCGTTGGATGCAAATGCTTCAAGACGTCGGTGCTGACCGAGTGGTCGTGAAAACGGGAGAAAAGCAGCCGGCGATCGAAGAGATCCAGCTTTCAAAATCGACGATGGTCACGATCAGCGGTCTTGTTCAACGAGGAAAACTAAAACTCCCCGGCGGTAGTTTCTCGATTCGCGACAAAGGGGGAATCCGTGAGTTGATCAAGCGAATCAAAGACGACGGTTCGAAGGTGGCTTTGGCGGAAAAGAAAGCGTTCGGGCTCACGTCGGAACAATTGGTGAATGTTCATGTCAATCTGAGCAAGCCATTGGATTTCGATACGCGTGGCGTCGCGTCAGGAAAAGTCATTGAAAAGATTGGCCGGCTGATCGGCAGGCGATTCAGCTTTGACGAGTCGGCCCGCTCGGCCCTTGGCGGGGAAGGCGGCGAGTTGGTCTCCGACGAATTGAATGGAGTCTCAGCAGGGACGGCAATCTCTGTGGTCGTTCGGCCTTTGGGACTCGTTTTCAAACCGGCTCGTGAGCAAGGAAAATCGCTCAAGATGATGATCGTCGATTCCCGCGCGGCGGATGAAATTTGGCCGATCGGTTGGCCGCCAGAATCACCGCCGATCCGTGTTGAGCCTAGACTTTTCGAGACGTTACCACTTGAAGTAAGGGGATTTCCATTAGGTGACGTTTTGAATGCGATCCAAAAACGATCACGCGTTCCGTTCTTCTATGATTACAATTCGTTCGCTCGTGAAGGCGTCGAGCTGTCGGAAACGAAAGTGACGCTGGTAAAAGACAAGGTCTCTTACAAGGTCGCCATTGCAAAGCTGCTGTCGCAAAGCAAACCAAAGCTTAAAGATGAGCTTCGGATCGATGAAAATGGCAGACCGTTCCTGTGGATTTCTGTCAGGTAAAACACCTGATGATGAACAGCGGTCGAGGCGACAGGAATCAGCCTGGTTCTTCTCGCCGTTTCCCTTTGCGGCTCCAAAGTGAACTTAACGATTGCGAACTGGAGTCGATTTTCGAACACCGGCAGCGCTAATTGAGGCTTGGCCCTTCAAGTCGATTTTCATAGTAACCGTACTGTTGGGTTGTAGGAGCCAGTGGCTACCGACAGGTTCGTTCTTGACTTCGGCTTTGACGAGAAATTGATTAGCGCCTTCTCGTTCCAAACCAACGTGGACAATCTTGCCAGTAAGCTTGCGCGATTTTCCGCGAGCCAATTTCAAAGTGATTTCGACGGGCCGACCATCGACCTCATGTGGATTCAACTCGCGGCTGTCGACAACGCCTTGTACCCATAGGCGATCCATTCGTGCGATTCGCATCACCGGCTCGCCGGCATTCACCCATTCGCCGGGTTGTTTAGCAATTTCGATGACGAACCCATCGAACTTTGATTTCAATTGGTGGCGGCCAATCATCTCGTTAACCTCCTTGACTCTCGCTCGTTCGATTTGGGCTTCGCCGTTAGCGTTGTCCCGCTCGTTTTGAGCAGCGTTCTTTTTCAACATCGCGATCATTAACGAAAATTCAGCCTCTTCCAATTCTGATTTCGGTGCAGATCCTGTTCGATTCAGTTTCCTGGCACGGTTGTATTTTACCTTTCCGAGTTTGATCTCGTATTCGGCTGCCAGCAAGGAGGTCTCGTCCTTCGCCTTCTGTTGTGCGATCGACAGTTTGAGTTTTGTTTGATCGAGCGTGGTCTTAAATTTCTGGTCGTCGATTTGGCCGATTATCTTGTTTGCCAAAACTAAATCCCCTTCTTTGACAAACAACGCTTTAATCGGTCCACTTTCAAGCGCAGGAAGTTCGGCATCGTTAATGAATTGAACGGGGCAGGGCGAAATCGTGTAGGATTCCTCGTCTGCAGCGAGCCCCGTCGTCGGCGCTGGTCGCTGGAGTCCTTGCTGCCCACCGAGTTGAAGCTCTTGTGAACGACTGCGGAATGCGGATGAATTTTCCTGTTGCTGCATCTTGGTCACTGGTTGGGGAGCTGATTTTGTCGGGGGCTTGAACGATACCTTGTTCAGCCGTGAGCGAACGGATGAACTCAGCGACTGCGAATTTGGCGATTGCGAATTGTGAGCATTCGATACGGCGGCGGTACCTTGCTTCCCTTTTGATTGCTCATACTTAATCTGCCCGGCTGAACTGAGCGGCAAACCAGGATTGTTGTCTGGACGGCTTGCCGTCATCGCTGGTGACGTTTGGGCTGATGCGAACGAACCATAGGGTTGGCTGACCGAACCTCCAAGTGGCTGTCCTGCCGATCGCTTTGCCTTCGGACTTTCGAAACGAGCACCAAGCCGATTGATTGGCTGAGCTTGGCTGGCAGGCGGATAGACTTGATTCGGAGCGTTGAATTGGCCTTGAGCAGCAAGCAAACTAAAACTGCCGCCGACACAACTGAGAATTCCACAAGCGACAGCCGACGAAATTAGCAAACGAAAGGATGAGGATTGATTCATGCTTTTACCTAGTCGCCCAAGGCGAAGAAATCTCAAATTAGAGTTAACTTTTACAAAATCGGCATGGTTGGAAAGAGATATTAGGTCGATGTCCGTTTCCAAAAACTTAGCCACAAAAACTTAGCCACAAATACAACTAACTCCGTAGCTAGCTAAAGACTTCCCAAGGCGATCAAGGTTCCAACCGATTCGGGAAATAGTCAGCCAGATTCGAAACGTCGAGGATAACCGACGGCCATCTCAGACTACGAAATAGTGCCACCAATAGTTTATTGCAATCTTGGGCAGGCATTAGAAAATAAACGGTGCAATTATTGAAAGCACCGCCATGGATGAGCCGACCACGATCTTGCCAGCGGTTCCAAGCAAGCGGCCAATGAATGCCGCGCTGCCGATTTTCGCGCTCTCTTTTAGCGTTTTTCCCTGAGATTGTTCGCCAATCATGGCTCCAATCATCGCACCGCCGGCAGCGAATAGAACGGAGCCGATCAATATTCCGACGACGGGAATTGGGATGGGGACGCCTAAGACGGCACCTAAAATTCCTCCAATGATCGCGCCAACGACGGACATTGTGGCTCCGCGAGACGATCCGCCCATCTTCTTGGTGCCAAGGACGGAAGCGGCAAACTCGATGCCTTCCCCAATCAGAGCTAGGGCCAGCAACAAAAGCACCAGCAGCCAAGAGAACGTGTAACTACTGGGAGCGAGCCAGACCCACAGGGCGGCGGCGAGAACAATCAACCAGTTTCCTGGTAATCCAAAGAAGTTGAGAACCCAGAATCCCAGAATCGAAAAAATGAACAGTACTAGCCAAACGTAAATCATCGCGTGCCGTGCATCACTACAACCAGAATAAGAAACTGGATTGGACAGTCTCAATCAACTCGTGAAACATAACGTAACCGATTGATCGCTGTCCGCAATGAATTTTTGCCGTGACTCTTGTTCCTGCCCGCAATAGATCTGGATTCACGGTGTCGTTTTGGAAACTGATTCTAACCAATGCCGAATTGCCTTCGTCTGAATGAACGTCGAGTTGGCGATCAAGCTTCAAGACTTTGCCAACGTATTCGGTGCCCGGATGTGAAACCAAGCCGAATGTTACTTCGACATCGTTCTCTTTACTTTCCATCTCTTTGATTAAGTGCGCCAACCTTCGCTCTGGCATCTCCAGTTCAATTTGCCATTGCGTATTGGGGTCGACGATCGTCATCAAGTTCTGACCACGGACGACAGGGCGTCGCAAGAGATTCTGGCGAACTTGCCAATTGACGACTTGGCCAGCCGAGGGGCTGACGATGTCGAGCAACATCGCTTCCTCCTGTTTCAATCTCAATTCTCGGTTCAAGCTGTTGATTGTCTGCTGGGCGAGACTGATTTCATTGTTGATCGAGTTCTTTTCAATTTGCGATAGGTCATGCCCGGAGGCTCGCAACGTTCGGCTGCTTTCGAGAGTGGTTGCGGATTCAGCAATTTTACCAGTCAAGTTTTCGATGGCGACGAGCAAGTCATTGTTCTTCATCCGCGCCAATAGCTGGCCCTTTTCTACGAACGTTTCGCCTGTGTCGGAAACGTAGACTTCTTGCAAAACGCCATCAACTTGAGCGAACACCTCGTGCTGTGTTTCTGGGGTCAGGCTTCCTTTGGCTCCCAACGCGAATGGGTACGGAAACAAAGTGAGAAACGCGGCCACGCCAATGAGACAGCCGACAATACCCAGAGTCTTGAGCAGGTTACCACCTCGAAAGGCAGAGGAAAGTTTGCCCAGCAGCTTCCACAATGGCATCAGGAAAATGCTGTTATGGTCGATGGCGTTCGTGAGCGCCGTTTGGCTGTGAGCGACCACAACATCAGTTCGTTGTTTCAGCGATGTCGAGATTCGCGAGTCTTTCAGTTGCTCGACGATTAGTGCGCCAAGAACCTTTGGCTTTGATTGTGATTTTCGGCTTTCTTCTTCCTGCGAGTCGATGGCATGGCTTTCCTTGAGCGGAATGATCGCCAACATTTTGCAGTGTGATTTGTCGATGTAGGTATGAAGTCGCTTTTCAATCTGTGGTGGTAGGTCGTCGTCATCGCCGTCATACCAAAGCGGTTGGCCGGTCCGAATGACGGTCGCCGCCAGTTCGCCAAGTTTCTTGACTTGCTCGGCTCGCCGTTCGATCGAGTCCAGCCCACTGACGGCTTTGACTCGGCAACCACGTCCTTTGCCAATCGCCACGCTTACGCGATCGGCTTCCGTCAGACGCCGGCCTTCGTTAGCGATTGTGTAGATCGTTTGTTGCGTATCGAGTCCCTGATGAACTGAGCGGATAAATTGTTCCAACTGTTGCCACATCGATTGCTGGTCGGCGAACGATTTGATTCGCTGATTGCTCAAGTAGTCGCTGGCGAGATCTGCCATTTGGGACACGAATCGCAAGTAACCTCGTTGGGTCGAAGGCCCAGCATTGGGGCGTTGAAAAATCTCGACAAGCCCAACTGTTTCGTTGTTGATTCTGAGCGGCGCAAAAACGAGTAAGCGGTCGGTTGGGTTGCCGGCTTCGGCGGGATCTCCGCCACCAGAGTTTGGGCTGATGATCGTCGGTTCACCTTGCTCAACCAGTTTGTTGATCAGCAAGGAGTGTTGTCGTTGAGCTGTTTTGTCGGTCGCGAGATTTGTTTGTTTCAGGTTGATATGATAGTTGAGCTTCAACGGATCTTCGTTGGTCTTGCGAACCCAAATCGCTCCACCCAGTGAGGCCAGAGCACTGGTCGCGCGGGTCAGGAATCCTTCGAAGAAGTCTTCCTGAGAACAATCGGACTTGGAGAGTGCGGCGATTTCTTGAACGAGTGTTCGAATTTGTGTTTTGGTCTGATCGACTAGCTGCGATTCAAGGTCGCGGTCGGCGTCTGGTTTCTTGTCCGATTGAGCACTTTCGCTCGTTTCGACATGCGGCGGTCCGACAGAGAACTGGCTTGGATCTGTGCCTTGAACTGCGCCGATATGGTTGGATCCGGATGAGGTGGTATCGTTTGACATACAAACCGATTTCAATGAGAGATTCGAGCTGACTGGCCTACGATAGACAGGATTTCGTCCTGCCCAGATAATCGCAATTGGCGGGACTTTCCCTGAATTTTGCGGACAAGACAACCTCGATTGTGGCGTGCATTCACAGCAGCAGGGCTGATCAACTAGTAAAGGTTGGGCGTCGTTACTCTAGCGGAACGCAGCGAGCCGTCCGGTTTTGCGCGCACTGGGTGGCTTACGCTGGCTTGCATCAAGCCGCTTAAAAGCCCTCCGTGGAAGCAGTACACAGCAGTGGTTCGATTGAACTTTATCGTTGGCGGTGTTTTAATGGTCGAAATGAAGAGTGATAGCAACTTTTCCGCAGATCGCATCATTTCCAAGCTATCCCTCGAACCCATGAAACGAGCTGAACGACTGAAATGAGATTAATCGGAGAACTTGATAATCCATCCCATGCCGAGAAATTCTCTGCGTTCCTGCTTACTGAAGGAATTTCAGTTCAAACAGATGCAGTGGGCGATGTTATTGAGATATGGGTCAAAGACGAGGATCAGTTCGAACGCGCAAAATCTGAGCTAGACCAATTTCAAGCGGATGCTGATCACGCTCGCTACGCGCAAGCGATTCAGCAAGCCAATACGATCACGCGCGAAAAGGAAAAACGCCGCCGTAAAATTCAAAAGAAGATTGTCAACGTCGGTGCGGGTGGGGTTCAACGCCGCCCAACACTGACTCTTGTCTTGATCGGGATGTGCATATTGGTTGCGCTCACGACTGATTTTGGAGACAAAGTCGGTACTGTTTTTCGCAGCCTTGAATTTGTCTGTATCGACAACCCGGAAGCCAGTCAACTGAAGGCCGAAAACGACTATGACAAGGACAGCCTCAATATTCGCTTGGCGAATATCAAGAAAGGGCAGATCTGGCGATTGATCACGCCGATCTTTATTCACCACGGATCTATGCATATTTTGTTTAACATGATCTGGCTTTTTCAATTGGGAAAGCTGATCGAGAACCGGTATGGAATTGTCAGGTTCGGTATTCTCGTGCTAACGACCGCTGCCATTTCGAACTTACTTCAATGTACGGTTCCCGCCGCCGTGGGCGGATCCGCTCCCTATGAATTGAGCAACGGAACATTGTTGTCGTTGTTGGGAGGTATGTCTGGTGTGGTTTACGGGCTGTTGGGATTCGTCTGGATGAAGTCAATCTATGATCGGTCAAGCGGATTTTATCTGCCGGATTCGACGCTTTTCATCATGCTTGGGTTTATGTTCTTGTGCATGGTTCCCGGATTTACCCAGCGATTTCTCGGAATCAACGTTGCCAACTGGGCGCATGCCGTTGGATTAGTTGTGGGCATGGCGATCGGTTACGCACCGGTGTTTATGCAAAAGTACTTCAACAAATGATGCCGGGTGGTTGGCAGAATTTCTTGCGACTTTGAATGTGATGAACGATTACTGTCGAAGATTGGCTCGTCAGAACACAATCACCGTGCATTAAAGCTGATTCGTTTAACGATTAGCCGGCAGGCGTCAGTGTTTTTTACTACCGCGAGACGCGGCCGTCTTCAAGTTTCCTGACAAACTATCGAACCGTCGCGCCGCCTATTGTTCGACATTTCGGTGGGTCGCATCCACTACTTTTGCTGTGTCGAATTGGCACCCGGTGGTAAGCTGGCACGCTGTTCTTGAAGTGCCGAACGATTGACTCGCTTCCAGCCACCAATGATTGGCGTCTGTGGTCGCACGAAGAATCCAAGGAAGTCTTTGAGCCGAGACAATTGTGCGTTCACTCGCCGGTTCTCGAATGCAAAGTAACGACTGGCGAAATTGTTTTTCTGTGGGTCGTACTGTGGCGAATAGACATGAATTGCTTTTGGCAAAAAATCGGCCTTGGCAATGTAGACTTCGATCTTGGAGTAGGCCCGAGCATCTTCCACTCGTTTCGGAAAGGCTTCCAAGCGATACTCATCGTCTGAAGCGGTCATCATCGGCCGAACCCAGTAGCGATTGAGAATTTGTTGCTTGTTGGCACCGAACAAGAAGGGGATCGGGCTTTCGATAATTCCCGAGCCCTGCATGTTCTTGGGGATTTCTGTTTCGTAAAGCCGCTTGTTATCGAAATCAAATTCGTAAAGATGCCGTCCGTCACAGATCCAACGTTCTTTCTCTCGGTCAGGTGTTGCTTTGCCGTTTGGGTCTTTGTTGCGGCGCTTGTATTCCGCTTCTTGCTGACCATCTTTGGGTGGGGCGGTGAAGTCCCAGATTTGAGTCGTCTCGTAACGGCCTTTATCGGGATCGGCAAACCGAATTTCTCCGATCGCAATACTCGCGGCAGCCAGTTGTTGGTTTTGGGGATCGCGATAATTGACAACCGAATTGTCGTACTCGTATCGTTTGAAATCGCAAACGTATTGGTTGACCTTTTGGCTTTCTGATTCCCAGTGGTCAAGCATTTTGCCGAGAAATTCAACTTGCTCGGGCGGCAAGTCTGGGAAAGGCTGAGTCGGTTGCTGGATTGCCTTGGCTTGGGCTTCCGCCAACATCTGATCGGATGCAGTTTGCATCGCGGCTTGCTGTTGAGCCGTCACCTGAGGGGAATAGGACTGCTGCGTTTGTTGCTGGCCTTGGCCGTTATTAGCTTGGCCATTATTGGCTTGGCCGACCTGCCGCTGGCCTTGGTTTTGAGCCAGGGCAGGGGAGCTGATCGAAATTGCAACGAGAAGAAATAGAGCTGTTTGGCAACGTTTGAGCATCGGATCATCCTTGATTCAATCGCAAGTGTTGTTCGATTTTGGCGTGCCATCGTGAAACGCAAATCGACAATTTTCGTAAGGTTCTTTTTGTGAGGTCTCCCTACGAACGCGAAAGTCTAACAGTTCAAAGAATCGTGACCTAGCCAGATTTGAGGCATGCTAGCCCGGTTGAGTCTTGGCTGGCTGCAGTCGATTTTAAGCGTTGGCTTGCGATTAAGCTAAATACCGTCAATGAAGGTGGACTTCGGAGATTTTTTGTCTTAGCTACCGTCGCCGGACGGTGGGAAGCTGCGAACTTCTCGCGATCAATCCACGCTCAGTCGAACGTAGCCACATTCATTGAGCGGTATTTTGGGCGTTATTTTGGGCGGTGTTGCGACCAAGCCACGCTAAGCCGCGCTAAACCGTCGCTCGCTGAATTGCGTCCACGACGATGGCTTTCATGTTGGGCGCAGCGATTTCGGCAGCATCGATCACCTCTTGGCCAGAAGTCGCTTCGAGTACGTCGGGTTTGGCGACATTGCTAATCACCGACATGCCAAGGACTCGCATTCCATATTTTGCTGCGACAGCCACTTCTGGAACCGTCGACATACCAGCGACATCGCCGCCGACACGCTTGAGAAAACGATATTCGGCTCGCGTTTCGTAGTTGGGCCCCAGCATCGCCGCGTAGTTTCCTTGGTGGACAGTAAACCCATTTTTTCGGCCACAGGCCATCGCTTGGCTGATCAAATCGGAATCGTAAGCATCGCTTCGCGTCGTCGGCCGGCTATTGGTGACGCTGCCGGCCATCTGTTTCGAGGTTCGCCACATGAAATCGACGTGGCTTTCAATCAGCATGATATCGCCGCTGGCAAATTTCGGATTGATGCCGCCCGAAGCGTTGCTAACGAACAGCATCTCGACTCCCAAGGCATTCATCACGTGAATTGGAAGCGTCGCTTTGTCAACCGGATAACCTTCATACAAATGAAAGCGACCTTGCATCGCAACGACGTTTTGGCCGGCAAGTTTCCCGCAAACCCATTGGCCTTTGTGCCCGAGCGCCGTGCTACGAGGGAAGTTCGGAATGTCTCCGTAATCGATCGCCAATTCAGTTTCGATTTCTTCAGCGATTCGTCCAGCGCCGGTTCCCAAGATGATGGCAAACTTGGGATTGCGATCCCAGCGACCGCGAATGAAGTCAGTCGCCTGTTGGATCTGCGTTTCGAAATCGTCTTGTTCGTTTGGCATTAAACCGATGGCTTCTCACCGGCAAGGACGCCGATCACGAGTTTGGAGAGCTTGGGTTCGGCGGCATTGGCGATTTTTACAATCTCGTGAGCATCAGCTGGCTTGAGCGCGTCGGCCAAGCACATGTCGGTGATGACCGAAAATCCGACAACTCGCATTCCCGCATGAATGGCAACGATGACTTCAGGCACGGTCGACATGCCAACGACGTCGGCTCCAATCGTTCGCAGGAACCGATATTCGGCTCGCGTTTCAAGGTTGGGTCCAGCAACTGCAACGAAGACTCCTTTGTGCGCGACGATGTCTTCTTTTCTCGCGACTGACAATGCTCGATCGATCAGCTCGTGGCTGTAGGGCTCGCACATGTCCGGGAATCGTGGCCCAAGACGATCGTCGTTGACACCGATGAGCGGATTATCGCCCATCAAATTGATTTGGTCTTCGATCATCATCACGTCGCCGGACTGGTAGTACGGATTCAAACCGCCACACGCATTGGAAACAACCAGCAGTTCAGCCCCGAGGGCCTTCATGACTCTTACCGGAAGTGTAATCAGCTTCAGCGGATAACCCTCGTACATGTGAAGCCGGCCTTCCATCGCAACAACCGGCAGGCCATTGAGCGTTCCGCAGACCAGCCGACCCGCATGTGAAAGCGCCGTCGATTGAGGGAAGTTGGGGATGTCGCTGTAGTCAATCGAAGCAGCGACTTCGATTTTTTCAACCAACGGCCCCAGGCCCGTCCCAAGAATAATGCCGGCGTGAGGAGTTTGATCCCATTGGCTGCGAATGTACTGGACTGATTCTTCAATTTTGTCAAATAGATCAAGCATGGGTGGCGACGTCTTCAATAAGTCCTGTTTCAGTGAATGGCGGTAACGCTCGTCGGCGTACACCTGAGCAAATGGGCCAGATAAGCCCAGTGCGAGTTCGCCAGTATATACCAATCGCAAAGTTACCGACGCTGGGGAGATTTCTCAAGTAGGATCATTTCAGGCGGGATCATTGCTATTCAATGCGGGAAATAGCAATTCGAGGATTGAGATTGGAGATAAAAGAGCGGACATAGAAAAAGGGGAGTAACGTTTCCGTGTTACTCCCCTGCAATTACTCAAACTGAGCGTTTTCAAAATCCGCATCGCTATCAATCGACAAATGGCGAATCGTAAGAAAGCAGGCCGTAACAAGTGTAACGCAGTTACGGCAATTTCAGTTTGAGTGATAGGCTCG
>CAZPTT010000126.1:0-19519 GCA_964589435.1 uncultured Pirellulaceae bacterium | reverse complement strand
TTTTGCAGCAGCAGAAAATTTTGCCTGCTAGCCGAAGATTTGTCTGCAAGATTTGTTGTCATGACGGGGCTGTTTTTAGGGTATGACAGTTTGAAAGTTGAAGCTACGTAGACGACGACATCATGTGACGAATGCCAGTCGTGCCGTTGCAATAACAATAGGTTGCTTACATCAATTTATCGCTCGTGTTCGGTTTGGGATTTGCGCTGTCAGTTTCCGACGTATTGGCAATCACGTCATTGGTATGCTTGTTCTTCAGGTAAGACTCGATTTGCGAGCCGATACCAAGCTCCGCGTTGTCGGCCAGATGTTGTCCGATAAACATGTCGAACATACCGCCGTAGGTGTCGCTGCCTTCTCCAGCGAACAGCCCGCCTCCTTCTTCGCCACTAATTGAGCTTCTCATTTCTTTGAGCATGAGCGAAAAGAAGATCGATTCGAAGTCTCGCCCAATCTGCTCCAGCTCGTTGGTTACAGACTCAGCGCCCTCAACGGTCGATGCTGCAGGATCAGTCGCAGAGAGGGCGTTTGAATTCAAAGCTTCATTGCTGTGCGCTTTGATCGCGGCCAGCGTGTCGGCGAAGTTTTCGTTACCTTCTACGCGACTGGCCTCAACCAATGACTGGATTGAAGGCGTCAGTTGGGTGGAAGATCCAAGTGTGGAAGAAATATTGTTCATGATTTAGTCCATCTCTTGTTCGGTCTTATTCTACGATTAGTTCTGCGTGCAACGAGCCTTCGCGATCGATATCTCGAAGGACGCTGATCAAGTCTTGGGGCGTCACGCCCAAGCTGTTCAGTGCGGCTGCGAGATCGCCAATGGTTGAGTTCGATGGCAGCGTGTTGTAACGCCCGCCCTGCTCTGTTGCCTCGATTTGCGTTCTAGGTAGTACAACGGTGTCGCCTTGAGCAAGTGGCCCGGGTTGCGAGGCAACTGGCGATTCGGTGGTCGTGATAATTAGGTTGTCACGTGCGAGTAGGACGCTGGAAAGCTTGACGTTTTTCCCGACGACAATTGTTCCGGTCTTTTCATTGATTACGATTCTAGCTTTGTTGTCAGGCTCAACTTCCAAGTTGTTGATCATGACAAGGAAATCCATTTTTGCGTTGATAAACGAATTTGGGATCTTAACGTCGACCGAACCCGAGTGGTTGGCACGGGCAGACCGTGGGAAGAAGACATTGATCTTGGTTGCAATTCGGTAGGCCGTTGAATAGTCCTTATTCTTTAGTAGCAGCCGCAAATGATCTTCAGGAAAAGCGGGGCCAGCGCAAATTTCGACTTCCATTTGAGCTTGGACTTTTCCAACCACGTCGTGATTCTTTTTGATACTGCCGGCAGCTCCTTCGGCAGAAAATCCTCCAATCACCAACGGCCCAGACGCCAATGCGTAGACTTGACCGTCGGTTGCGTACAATGAAGTTCTTAGTAGAACACCTCCGTAGAGACTGGAGGCATCATCAAGACAAGCGACCGTCGCCGTGAATGTTTCACCGGGTTTGAAGAAGGGTGGAATCTCGGCAGTTACGGTAACCGCAGAGAGGTTGTTGGTTGCAATGTTGGAGCTCAGGATGCCCTGGTTTTGCAGCATTGTCGCGGTCATCTGCTGCGTCAGCGGGCTTCTGCCGCCGGTGCCTTTGAGGCCAGAAACCAAGCCAATACCTTGAACCCGATTCGACCGATGGCCTTCGATCGTTGTGATGTCTTTGATGCGAACCGTCATTGGCCGCGGCATCTGTGATTCGAGAATTTGCGCTTTCCCAAACTGGTTGGGCGCTGGCAACTGGTTACGTGAAAGAACTTGGTTAGCTGCAAATCGTTGGTTGGCGAGAAATTGTTGATCGTTAGTATAGGTTTGGTTCGGATACATCTCGTTCGCAGGTGCGAATCTTGAAGTGTTCTCGCGATTGACAAGTCGGCGGGCGTTGTTGATCGCTGGGGCCTGCTGCGGCTGTCCTTGAAACGTTTGCCGAAAATTTTGGCCAAGCGAGTTCGCTGGCGTTATAGATAGCCAACATGCGGCAACGACCATGGCGCGGATTAAAGCGCGTGAAGCCAGCCGGATTCGGATTTGAGTGGTTGCATCTTGGCAAGTCTGATTGTGCATCTGTTCGCCCCCCGACGATTCGCTTCAATGTTTCGCTGCTTCTTGAAAATCGCCAGCTAGTGTGGCCAAAAACGATTCAACTTCTTACCAAGCCAGCCTTGATTGATAAACTTTTGCTCGGCACCTTCTTTTCCATCGGACTGATATCGAATGTCGAGATTGGCGACTTTCTTGGAAGAGATCGAGTTGCCAGGCAAAATGTCTGAGGCACGGACAATGCCCGTTAAGACTAAAGTTCGCATGTCGCCTTCGAGAGCAACGTGTCGCGTGCCGTTAATGAGCAAGTTGCCATTGGGCGTCGTGTCAACGATGGCCACGGTGAATTCGTCAAGATACTCACGCTCACTTCGAAATTGAGTATTGCCAGTAAAGTCTCTGGCAGCGCTACTATCCTGATCAAAGTTCAACCCGCCTGCTCCAGCGCCAATGTCTCCGCTGGCTCCAAAACTCGCTGATGCGCCAGATGCAGAACTGTTTTGCTTTTGCAACAAACGTTGATCGCGATTTTGAACATTCGAACTTTGATTGATCAGCACGACGAGTAAGTCGCCTGGGCGTCGCGCCTTAAAATCTGCAAACTGATTTGTGAGCGCCGGATCGCGACGATGCCAAAGCGATGTTTGCTGTCCATTTGCGGCTGATGGTGAAGCCATAGCCGCAGCGAAAATACTTGCCGTGACACACGCCCACGCGATGCTATTTAGCTTGATGTTCGTCATTGGCTTCCTGTCTTAGAAATGGAATTTGCTTTTCTCGGTTTTGCGAGTGAGTGCGGTTTTGCGACTTGGTTTTCGAAAACCGATTCGCCATGCTGCGTATCAGGATTTTCGGGCAGAGCTTTCACTTCCCAGTCAAAACCAGTTTGTCGTGGTCCCTTTGATTCTCGTGAAATTTCGTTCAACATGATTCGTTTCCTGTAAAAGAGTTTTTTCGTAAACACTCTCGCTACAACTCGATGACAGCCGTCACGGCATCGACGACTCTGGCACGAACCGTCTGCTTGGTCTTAGTGTTGGTGAAGTCCACATAATCACCAACTTCGCCTTGCCCAAGCGCTCGCGCGTCGCGCAGTGTGACTTTCAAGTTTCCGATTTGAGAGATGACGTTGACACGATCACCTCGCTTCACAACAAATTCCGGTTTGTTTGATTTTGCAATCGCCGGTTGTTGCTTCGCATTGCGGAGAGATTGAGTTTTGACAATAGAGAATTGCTGAATATTGGTCTGCGCCTGTTTCCCGATCGACTGTTGATAGGAGGCGAAGCGAACTCGTTGGTTAATCACTGGTCTTCGGACAATTTCGATTTTGTCCGCAGAGAGTACATCGCCTCTCGAAATGTTCTCCTTCGCCATCACAAGATCGCGAAAGACTGAAATTTTGATGGGTGCCCGAGTTTTCAATGACCGGCCCTGTGCATCAGAAAGGTGGATTTCGGTCGTTTTGATTCCTAGGGGAAGTTCGATCGGAAAGTTCGCTTTGGCAACCAATGATTGAGGATCCAATTCAGCACGCAAGATTGCTGCGCCGAGAATCGGGCTGTTGACCGAGACCTCGAGCGCGGATTTGGGCAATCGAAAATGCTCAGATAACTGTGTTAGCATCGCCTCTTCAACAAACTTTTGAGCATCAAAAGGTTGGCGTAAATTTGCGTCAACGGCAGGCGGGCCGACGACAGTAAAGGATGACTTTTCAAGCCCAGCCATCATCAAGCGGTATCGAACTTGACGAGCGTTGATTTTGATCCGTCCTCTCGAGCTGGAAAATTCGTCTAGATCCAACATCTCCAGTTGGCGACGTTGCCCCGATGTTCTGGCGGAAATGTCAGCGATGTCTCCGATGCGAACGATGTTTTCTTCACAATATATTTTGTCAGTGCGTAAGCGGACTTCAATCGAGTTGGCACGCAATTGAAACGCGGTTGCCTGTTGGTCGGGCAACGCGGTTAGCACGGTCAGCCCGACAACGAAGGTGAAGCAAAGTATGAATTGGGTGCAAGAGAGAGCCCTTGGCAACCGTCGAAAATCTCGACGTTGATTTATATTTTTGGGGTGCATTTTATTTTGCATTAGAACTATCGGATTAGCTGGGCAGTGTTGGAAAGCATTTCGTCACCGGCTCGAATGGCCCGCGAGTTGACTTCGTAAGCTCGTTGAGCTGTGATCAAAGCGACCATCTCCGCGACGACTTGCACGTTCGAATTTTCGAGATAGCCTTGGCGAATATTGCCGAATCCGTCTTCTCCACCATTTCCCAAAATCTCTGGCCCGGAAGCCCCGGTTTCTCGCAGCAGATTTCCGCCTATCTGTTCCAGGCCGGTTGGATTAGAAAAACGAGCCAACTGAATCGTTGCAATTACGGAGTTGACGCCATCCACTGTTGCCCCGACATCGCCCGTGGCAGAAATCGAAATCGACGTCGCATTAATCGGAATCGTGATGTTCGGATCAAGTGCGTGACCATCGCCGTTGACCAATAACCCATCGGCGTTCTTGTGAAACGAACCGTCGCGTGTATAAGCAGCCGATCCGTCCGGCAAAGTTACTTTGAAGAAGCCCTGCCCTTCAATCGCCATAAACGTTTGCTCGTTGGTTTGCTCGATTGGGCCTTGGTCATAAAGTGTCGTGGTTCCCACAGCACGGACACCGTTTCCAATTTGCAATCCAATCGGAGAAACTTCACCGTTGGCAGTTGGAGAACCGGGCTGTTTGGAAACGTCGTAAATTAGATCGGCAAATTCAACGTGATTTCGTTTGAAACCCGTCGTGTTTACGTTGGCAAGATTGTTTGCCGTGTTATCGATCAACAGTTCTTGAGCACGCATGCCCGTCGCACTGGTAAAGAAGGCTTTCAGCATTTCAAATCCTTTTGGTTTGCTGGCTGTGTGTTTTGTTCAAACGCGGTCGCTAGTGCTTCGCGTTAAGACTTTGTGTTCTCTTGAATAGCATCTGAGATCATTCGAATGGCTCGTTGTGATGCTTCGAAGTGTCGCGATCCAACGATCATGCTGACCAATTCAGTGACGGCGTTGGCATTGGAAAGTTCTCGAACCCCTTGCTGGACTCGAAAGTTCTCCGACGGCGAAGCGATTGCATTGCCCTTACGAAAATAGACTTGGCTTTCAGACTCAAGCAATCGGTTGTCGTCAAACTTGGTAATGTCCAGATTGCCAATTTCTTGACCCTCCATCATGAGCGAGCCTTCTGGTGTGACGACGATATCATCTGCAAATTGTGGAGCGGTGATTGGCGCACCGCCACCCAATAAGGGCAGCCCATCTCGGTTAACCAGTTCATTGGTTTCGGGATTCACATGGACAATTCCGTCTCGCGAATAGATCTTCTCATTGGCACCTTGGTAGGTGAAAAATCCTTCGCCTCGAATCGCGAGATCCAGTGCACGGCCCGTCGGTTGAAGCAGGCCTTCGGTTGAAAAATCCGCAGACTGCTTTTCAACTTGCATTCCATGCCGAGCTGCTTCCACGCCCGAAACTACATCCGGTCGCTCGACAAACGTCAGGAACATTTTGCGATGTCCCGGCGTATTGAGATGCGCCAAGTTCGACGCGATGGCTTCTTGTTGGCGGCTGAGCGAATCGAGATTCGTCGCACTGCTATAAAGTCCGTTAAGCATTGTCTATTTGGAAAAGATAAGTTTTGAAAAGATGAGCGTTGAAAAGCATCTCAGAGAAGAACCGAGAGTCTGTTTCAATGGTGGCATTCAACTAAGCGCACCGATTAAATGGCTTCGAATCAAACGCGATTTCGACCGATCCAATGGCGCGCAGTAAATCTCAGTCGTTCGCTTTGCATTTGCCGCGCCAAAAAACGTCCGACGTTTCAATTCACTTCCGGCATTGGTTCCTTTGCACGATATTTGCCGTGTTAAAAAAAACGGAATGTGCGGATTGTATGTTCGTTGTCGATGTTGAGAACGAGAAAGGATTTCAGGTGCGAGGAAAATTTTTCCGGAATTAGTTTCCAGTCGTTCGGACAAGTCTTCGCAATTGTGTTTCCTCCGTTTTCCAACAAACAAGGCACTTGATGCTCGCTATCATGCCATTTGCTAGCTGCCGATCAATTTGAAGCGGTGTTAAGGTTTGCCAATTAAGTTGAATCTCGGGCTCGATTGCGACGATAAATAAATGACGCGGCGAACAGCGCGAAGCCAATTCTGGATTCAGCTTTTCAAAATTACCGCTTTTAAACCCCCAACCAATTCTGGTTGGCAATGCCACTGGCTCAACTGATGACCAGTGGTGAACTTTTCAAAACAAATGGCACTCGCCGCGACAATTAGGTGATGAGATGGCGGAAGAACAAACCGAGCCTGAACCGGAAAAGAAATCCGGCGGAATCATGAACTTGGTGATTTGGCTGGTCGTGGTGGTGGTCGCCATTGGCGGCGGATTCGCCACGCCGATGCTCGTCGCAAAATTGAATGCGCCGGTCGAAGAAGTCGAGGAACCCGAAATGCCGGTTCCAGATCTGACCGAAGAAGTCGAGTACATCGAGTTCGACGAAGTGGTGGCGGCTTTTGGCGGCACCCGTGGCGGTCGGTTTCTCAAGATGAACATCTCATTGCAAGTCGCAAAATCACAGCGCATGGAAATCGAAGCGCAAGTTGATGCTCGCAAGGCGAAAATCAAAGATCGAATCATCAGCCACATATCTGAGATGACGATCGAAGAATTCCAAGGCCGCTTTGCCCAGAACGCTCTGCGTCGATACTTGGTTCGAATCTTCAATGAAACTCTGTTCGACGATGGTCTCGAACGGATTCAGGACATCCTCTTCACTGACTTGACTCCAAGCTAATGTCGAATATCGATTACCCAGTTTATGACTTCCTGACCGCAAGCAAGGTGGAACGCCCCTTGGCCAAGGCGCTCCAGGTATGGCTGGACAAATTCGCCAAAACATTTGTCGATCGTTGGAAAGAGTTTGCTCCCAGTGAAATTGTCGTCACGCCGCTGGCGATCGACTCAGTAACTTTCGAAGCAGCTCAGGCGAAGTGGGTTGAACCTGCTGTTGGAGTTCCGATTGATGTAAATACTGGAACCGTTCACGGGATGATTGTCGCAAGCCGTAGTGACCTCTTAATTCTGCTGATGGAAATTCTGTGCGAAACGCTGACAGAACGACCGGCTGATCGCGAATTGACGACGGTTGAAGGTTCGCTTTGTCAATTGTTGTTCGAACAATCGGTCGCAACATTCGGTGAAGCTTGGCCTGACAAAGAAGTTTTGCCAGTGACGATGGCAGAGTTGGAATGGCAGCCCAACCGCAGTCGCTTGCTCCCTCCATCTTCAGAAGTGTTGACGACTGGCTTCAGTTTCCAGACGGCATCAAGTGAAGCTGGGCCGTCGCGAATTGAATGGGTCTTTGACAAATCCGAAATGAAACAATTGTTGGGCGTTGAATCGACATCTGAAGCCACAGTTTCTGATGCCACGAAGATCACGTCCGAGAGTATTTCGAAGTTGATGGTTGATGTAAGTGCTTCGCTCGGCACTACTGAACTGGATATGAGTGACCTGATCAGTCTCGAATCCGGTGACATCGTGAAACTGAGTCAGCGAATCCAATCACCGTTGATTTTGCAGGTAAATGATCAGCCTGTATTCGAGGCCTGGCCGGGGCGTAACGGCGAAAAACAATGTTTCCAAGTTGAATCTGTTATCTCCTGAATAAACCAATGTCTCCAAAACCTGAATCAGAACAAACCGAAGACGCCGCCGCAGACGAGTCCGCAGAAACACCTGCGACTGACGCGGCGGAGAACAGCGCGCCCGAAAATGGTGATGCAGAGAATGCTGAACCGGCGGCTGGTGAATTGGAAAGCACTGGCGACGGAGTCGAAGTTCAAAGTCCAGAATTTCAGTCTTTTGCGAATCAAGACGGAGAGCCGAATCAAACGGAGCTCAGTCGTTTTCAAAATATTAAAGTGGTCGTCACGGCAGAGCTTGGCCGGACGAGCATTCCCATTCAAAAACTGCTCTCGCTTGGAAGTGGTTCCGTGTTAGAGCTCGATCGCAGTATCACCAGCCCCGTTGAATTGGTTGCCCAAGGCGTTCCGTTGGCTTGTGGAGAAGTGGTCGTCGTCGATGATTGTTTTGCAATCCGAATCACAAAAGTTTATCCAACGAAGAACGCTGCGTAGGTATTGCGGCTAGACGAATTAAACGAAATCCAGAAGTTATTCTTCTGGTCATCCGTAGTGCAATTGCAAAACTTACACAACAGAATACCAATCGGAAAGGAATTGAGGAACTTTATCGACCATTGATTGTGAAAACACTGAATCAACCCAGCAAGCATCGGCTTGAGATTCAAATAACTTGCGAATCCCGTTTGACCCACAGACATACATTTCGCTAAATACAAATCATACGAGAGGTCATCAGCACCTGTCGTACCTTTTCATAACAATCGTCTTTTCAAAAACTGGAATCGAGATGGCTCTTCGTTTGCCAATGCTGACGATGATGGTCTGTTGCGCAATGTTATTGCCTCAGCCGTCTCTCGCAGCACAGCAATCCATCACGTCGCGGCGAAGCAACGCGCCTATTCTGAAAGCGGCCACGCGCCAATCTCAGGGCGTCAGCGCTGGAATGTCGTCGGCTGCAAATCCGCTTCGCTTCGTCAATCAATCACCGATGGTCGATGGCGCAACGAATTCGGCTGCGGACGCGATTCCTGCTGATGTGGCCAAGGCAATTTATCCTTCGCGACAATTGACATCTCAAAATAGTGCGGCAACAGAGTCAAATTTGGCAGCGGAAAGCAATTTGACTTCGGCGAGCACTCGCGCCAATCAGCAAACCAGCTCAGTTAAACAGGCCGCCTACCTGGAGCCCGTTTCCAACCCTCAAGCCTTTGCTGCGCCAGCCGCCAGCGTTGCTCACGCAATCAACTACCAACCGGCAACAAAGCGAGAGCCGGTTAAGGCGGAGCCTGATTTTTCGTCGGTACCACCGCGCAAAGTCGTAACGGACTCACAACGCCAGGCGCAAGTCGAAGCGATGCTGAATCAATCGGGCTCCACCAAGCAGCGTGTCAACGAAAACGAGACGATCGGCTCGCTGTTGAATTCTTCAGCAGGCGACGGAACGCGATCAAACCAAGCCGCCGCCAATGAACTTGATAACGATCTTGCTTTTTCTGATCCTGTCTTTTCGGAAGGCGAGTTCTCGAGTGAGTCTTCCTCCTCACAGCAATTCAAGCAACTGTTGGAGAAGATTGTGACCAGCACCGTCTACGTTCTCATCTTTGCGGTCGGATTCATCTTCGTCGCCAAACGTTGGGTGAAGAAAAATGACACACCCTCTAAAGGAACCAAGAAGCCTCAACCCGCACCAGATATCAAAGTTGTATCCAGCCTTAGGTTGCAAGCCAAATCAAATTTGCAGTTGGTCGAAATCGGCAAGGAACGAGTCTTAGTCGCTTCAGATGCAACGGGGATCAAATCGGTCGTGTCGCTTGGCAGTCCGTTCAGCTCAGCTCTTGAGTCGTACGAAGAGGCGGATGAGACGGATGAGGTTCCGCCCGCTGCGGAGATGCCACTTGAACAGCCCTCGCATTTCTCGCAACCAATCGCGAGGTTCGAAAATGGTATTTCCAAGCCGGCTTCTGACGGGTCGCTAAATTCAACCATTCGGCAAGCCGCTCCAGAACCTGAATTGCCACCCAGAAGGGTGTCGTTGTCGGAGCGCGTCCGAGCCTATGCACAAAGCGAAGTTAAACCGGAGCCAGAAACTGATGTCGAAGCAGAGATGAAGCGAAAACTAGCCGAATTGCTTGGCGGCGAAGCCTTCAAAGACGTCTTCTATAAAGCCAACCAAAGTCGCCGATCCTAACCAGGTCAATGATCTGGCAAGGAGGCCAGCCATGAAATTTAAATTACTTATTGCACAAATCGAAACAAGCGCAATCGATGCTTCGATCGCATTGGACTCAGGGCTGATCGATTCAGGCTTGGTCGATTCTGCCGGCCAATCGACAACCATTGATAGTGGTGTGTTTAGCGAACTTGCGCCGCCTGTTCAGATCGCATTGTTTCTCGGCGCGATGAGTTTCGCGACGGCTGCGTTGGTGAGCATCACGGCCTTTACTCGAATTATTATCGTACTGTCATTCGTGCGAAGAGCTTTGTCGACGCAAGAAATTCCGCCCAATCAGGTTCTCCTCGGCCTCTCATTGTTTTTGACCATCTTCGTGATGGCACCGACCATTGATGCCGTCAATGAAAAAGGCGTGACGCCATATCTGCAAGCCCAGCAAATGGAGCAGCCGGATTTCGACCTGATGGATCTGGTCGAAGTGGCAAAAATTGAACTGCGCACATTTATGCTTCACCACACGCGCAGAAATGACTTGGGTTTGTTTGTCGAACTTTCGGAAACCCCTGAGTCGACTCTTGTTGCTGACCTTCCGATCAAAGTTTTGATTCCAGCCTTCATCATCAGTGAGTTGAAGACGGCTTTTATTATGGGCTTTTGTATCTACATCCCCTTTCTGCTCATCGATCTGGTGATTTCAACAGTGCTCATGTCGCTGGGAATGATGATGATGCCGCCAGTCATTGTTTCGACTCCCTGCAAATTGCTGTTATTCGTCCTCGTTGATGGTTGGCACCTAATCTCACGGGCTTTGGTCAGCAGTTTTGGCGGTTGACGGCTGTATGGCAAACTTACGCGCTTAGCGCACTTCGCGATCCCAACAATATTTTTTTAATCTACACAACGCTTTAAACAACAATATGGCAACCTCATCCACCAACTCGAACCTCAGCTTCGCTCAACGCAGCGAAACGTGGCTCTCCGTGTCATTCCTGATGACACTGACGTTGTTGATCGTGCCGCTGCCAACGTTCTTGTTGGATATTTTTCTGGCCATGAACCTTGCATCAGCGATCATGCTGTTGCTGGTGACACTCAGTGCAAAGCGACCACTCGACGTTTCGGTTTTCCCATCTCTGTTGTTGTTGATGACGCTGTTTCGTTTGTCGCTCAACGTAGCGACCACTCGTTTGATTTTGTTGGACGGTGATGCAGGAAAGATTGTCAATACGTTTGGTGATTTGGTGGTCGGTGGCAATTTGATTGTCGGTTGTGTGATCTTCTTGATTTTGGTCACGATTCAATTCATCGTCATCACCAAAGGTGCCACTCGAATCTCGGAGGTTAATGCCAGATTCACATTGGATGCGATGCCCGGTAAACAAATGGCCATCGACGCGGAACTTGGCGTCCAGGCAATCACAGAAGTCGAAGCCAAACGCCGTCGTGAAGAGCTTGCTTCAGAAGCAGAATTTTACGGAGCGATGGACGGTGCCAGTAAGTACGTTCGGGGTGACGCCATCGCGGGCTTGATCATCATGGCGGTCAACATTGTCGGCGGCGTCGCGCTTGGAATGACGCAAGGACAATCAATTCTGGATGCGGTTCAGCTTTACTCAATCTTGACGATCGGTGATGGGCTTGTCTCGCAGATTCCAGCTTTGATTATCGCGACAAGTGCTGGTGTTTTGGTAACCAAGTCATCTTCGGAATCAAGTTTGGGCGATGAAATTGGCTCACAAGTCATGATGGGTCATCGGGCAATGTTTACCGGTGCTTTGATTTTGCTGCTGGTCGCTCTTGTACCAGGTCTACCGAAGATGCCTTTCATAATCATGTCGGGCTTGGTGTTGGTGATGGTGAACTATGCAAAGAAGAACGAGGCCGAAGTTGAAGTCACAAAGAAAAAGGAAGAAGAACAAAACAATGCGGTCGAACCCGAAGTCTCACCGGACGAACGGAACCTGGATCAGTTTTTGCAGCACGACCGAATCGTTGTAGAGATTGGAGCGGGATTGATTCATCTCGTCGAGCCACAAAAAGGCAAAGGAATCGCCGAGAGGATTACATCGCTACGAAAAGACGTCGGCGAACAATATGGTTTTTGGGTTCCCAATGTTCGCATCCGTGACAATTTGCAGATCGATGTCGCCCACTATCGATTCATCATTGGCGGCCGCGAGGTTGGATCCGGACGGATTCAAGCCAATGAGTTTCTGGCGATCAACCCTGGTTCGGTTACTAATGAGATCGACGGTGCCGAAACCATTGATCCGGCGTTTGGTTTGCCAGCCAAGTGGATTGAAGAATCAAATCGCCGTAGGGCAGAGATTGCCGGGTATACGGTGGTTGATGCACCAACTGTTCTGATCACGCATCTGGGAGAGTGTTTAAAGAAGCACGCCCATGAATTGCTCAGCCGCGAAGACATGCAAAAGATGTTGGACAAATTGAAGGAGCACGCGCCGACAATCGTGGCGGATATTAAGCCGGAAACAGTTCGTCCTGGGGTGCTTCATCAACTGTTGGTCAGTCTGCTGGAAGAATCAGTTTCCATCGCGGCGCTTGAGAAAATCGTCGAGTCGGCGATTCATCATGGGACGCATATCAAGACGGTTGCTGAGTTGACCGAGAAAGTTCGAGCCGATATTGGGCCGATGATTGTCGACCGTTTTCGGGATACTGGGGGCAATGTGCGCGTGATTTTGTTGGAGCCAAAACTGCAGCATGCGTTCCGAGAAAATATGAACGGCGAGATGATTGCTTTTCAACCTAATCATTTGGAAAAGCTGGTCGAGAAGTACCAACAGGCTTGGGATTTGGCGTCCGTTAAGAACCAGCCGGCGGCAGCTTTGGTGGAGTCAACGATTCGGCGAGCGATGCGGCTGACGACTCAACGTTCGCTTCCTTCAGTGTCGTTTATTGCCTTCAACGAAATCCCAACAGACTTGATGATCGAACCGGTCTCGATCATTCATTACAGCGATATTTTTGACGCCGAACCGGCTCCCGATTTGGGAATGAAGTCACCTCCAACGATGTCGCTTTCAGGCGCAGCAGGAGGTGGTGAATGAGTTTAAGAGAACGAATGGCCCGCCGGCGTTTAAAGCGTCGCGGTCCGATTGGAAAAGTCAGTGGGCTGTTAACAGCAAGCGCCGTCACCTTGATTGGATTGGCTGTTGGGCTGGAGCCGCACGTCATTCTGTGGCGAGCGTTCGTGTCTGGCGTCTTGATTGGTTCACTAGTTGCATTTGGAGTGAGTGTGATTCATGTCGCCAACGTTACAAGGACTTCATGAGGAAGCGAATTGAAGAGATTCTTATCGCGACGCAAATTTATTGGTTTCGTATTGTTTCTTTCGCAATATATCGTTCGCAATTTGATATCACGTTGCGTTTTTGTATTGCAAAACAACCGACTGTTCAGCACAAAAGATAAAGCCATGGAATCGGCAACAACAGCATACAAACGGGCATCCGCCGGATCACGACGTGACAGTTTGATTCTGGAAAACGTAGATTACGTCCGAAAAATTTTGAGTACATTGACGGTTGGCTTGCCTCCGCATTGTGATAAAGAAAATCTCGAGCAGGCTGGAATTGTTGGCCTGGTGGAAACGGCCAATAGCTTTGACCCAGCTCGAGGTGTTGCGTTTCGGACTTACGCGTACCCGCGGATTCGTGGCGCGATTGTTGATGAAATGCGGAAAAACTCTCCAGTGCCGCAGCAGATGTTGGAGTACATTTCGATGGTCAAAGCTGCCCATGATGTTCTCGATGCACCCGTCACACCCGAGATGCTCGCCGAACATACGGGCCTGAAATTATCGAAGATTCAACAGGTGCTCGAAGCGATGCGGTTCATGAAACCGCAAAATTGGAGCGACTTGTTCAGCAATGTCCATTCAAGCTGGCGAAACGGTAGCAACGCTCCTGGTGCTGGGATCGAGGCTGCGGAAGTTCAACGCATCGTGGCTGATTGTATTGAGAGGCTCCCGGAGCGGGAACGTTTGGTGCTGACGCTGTATTTCACGGAAGACCTGACGTTGATGGAAATCGGAAAAGTCATTGGGATTTCCGAATCCAGATCTTCTCGGATATTGGCGGCAGCAAAATTTCGCTTGAAGGAAATGGTCACTGCTTCGTTGGAATAAAGTAAACGCGATTCACTTCATCATTCAGATTTCAATTCTTTTTTCAATTCGATCGAGACCAATGGAAACGTCACACGCAGCAGGGGCAGTTGTTGGTGCCAGTAATGGCGCGGGCAATTTGATCCAACATGAACATGTTATGTCAACATCGACACCAAAAATCAAAATTGGCCCCGATACCAAACGCGCGACTGCTGATATTAAGCTGAACAAGGATGGCGACACAATCACCTCGTTCG
The DNA here is from genome assembly GCA_964589435.1 of uncultured Pirellulaceae bacterium. GTDB lineage: Bacteria > Planctomycetota > Planctomycetia > Pirellulales > Pirellulaceae > Mariniblastus. Next base: position 5,181 of record CAZPTT010000126.1, on the reverse strand, counting down.
AAGTGAAGTGTGGCTGCGGCGAAGTGATCGTCATCGAATGTGAGTATTGAATTGTGCGGTTCGAACTTTTTGAAGGCGTATCCGGCAGAGCCGAACCCCCAATAATGTCAATCGGAAGCAACATGATTTTTTACCCTAAACTTCGTTTTCGCATCATGACCTGGATGATTTGCTGTTTCTGTCTCTGCGCCGCAACGATTGGATGCGCGATGCCGGGTCAGTTGGTTAAAAGCCTTTCGACAGGGGAACTTGGTTCACTTTCGAATCATTCTCGCGAGCGTCCGAACAGCTCCAATTTGGTCGTGCCTACACGCAGTGGACGCAGTAGTCAGCAGTCGGTAGCAAAGGCAGGATCAAGCGATCAAGCTGCGGCTCAATCGAGGGGGCAAACTGAAATTCAAGAGTTGCCTATGGAAGAAGGAAGAAGGGAAGGCGTCATCCAGCAAGCCGGTTACTCTCAGCCCGTTTCGGATGGTGCGCGATCTCAACAGCAATTCCAGAATCAACAGAGTTTGGGTGAACAGGGTTTCCGCGAACAGGTTTTGGGCCAGCAGGATTTGGGCCAACAGGGTTTGGGCCAACAGGGTTTAGGCGAAAAGGGGTTGGGCCAGCAACGCGGCACCGGACTTCCCCAACAGGCTGGCGATTATCAGCAGGCTTCAGGCTATGTATATCGGGCTGGATATCAACAACCGGCTCCACGTGTTTACAGAAATCCTCAGGGCCCCGTCCCGCCTGCCGACGCGATGTCGGCCGAGATGATGCAGCGAGAAATGTACCGCCAAGAGATGAATCGCCAAGAAATGATTCGGCAGCAGGCAATGAGACAGGGTGCAATGCAACAGAGGTCGCTTGGGAACTTGGTCAACTCTTACAATCCATCAATTGGTGAAGCTGTTGCGCCCCCGATCCCTGATGAGTATCCACCTGCCCAACTTCAAGATTCAAGCTATTCTCCAATCGACATGGTTTCACCGCAAACTCATCCGGTCGACCAGATGCAGCCATTGCGCTCAAATCAGTATGGTGGATACTCGACACCCGATCGCCCGTATCGAACGTTTGACCCGACCCAAAGTCAACGGACTCACAATGGGTTCTTGGAGAATGGTCCAACGATGCTGGGTGGAACGCTAGATCCGTACCCTCGAACCGCAACCGATCACGCGCTTGAATTGAAAGCAGACAACCTTCGCTTGCGAGAGGCTGAGATTCGAAGAAACCAAATGCTTGCGGACAAGACGGTATCTCTGAAGCGGGCTCAGGCTTTGATCAACGAACGCGATAAACAATTGGCGGATTCGAGAATCCGCAACAACGGCTTGGAAAAGCAGATCTCACGATTGTCCGCGCAACTAAAGGTTGCCGAGGCTGACAAAGCAGAAATTAAGCGGCAATCCGAGGCAACGCTGAAATCAATCGAGTCCACACTTGATAGCGTTTTGTTGCAGTCCATCTCTCGAAATTCTCGAAACTAAATGGCGCCCTACTCGCGGAGAGTTGACGACACTCGTTGGGCTATCGGTCATCTCAAAAAACTTACGAACAATATTTGCTTGAAACGATCCAGCTATGCTTCAACCCGTCACAAAAAATATTGGGCGCACAAAAACCAATCAGTTCGTTGGGCTCACCGTCCTTCTTTTGTTGGTTCCGGTCATGTCTGGCTGTCAGCACTTTTGCTGGATCGGTTTGCCCGGCTCTACCGTTCAGGAAGTAGAGGTGATACCGACCGTTCAAAAATTCAGTTCGTTTGTGTCGCCTCGTTTTACCGCCCGACCACCACGGCGAGTCGTCATTGTTCCGACAGGGACTTCAACTGGCCGATTCAATGCTCCCAAGAAATTTTCTGCAGCGCTGGCGGCGGAGATTCGCATGGGTGGAATATTCGAAGTCGTTGAACCTCAACATGTTCAATGTAAGTCCACGGTTGATGGGATTTTGGCAGGTCGGTTTGACGAACGGGAGATGGTTGAGTTGGCTCGGGCCTACAGCTGCGACGCCGTGCTGTTCGTTCGAGTCAATCAGTTGCAGGGTCATTGGCCGCTGAAGGCGAGTGTCACGGCAGCGATGGTGGACGCAAACGAAGCCGTGGTCGTGTTCGCGATCGATGGAAACTGGAACACGGCGGATCGCGATATTCGAGGAAGCTATGAACGGTTCGTCGATTCAAGAACCGGTGACGAATCTCATTCCGTCAAGCAAATCTACTTGAAATCACCTACCAACCTGATGGCTTATGTAGCGCATCAGATGACCGATGTAATGAGGAACGGAGTCGAATAGAAGACACGGTTACACGGTTATGTCTTGGGCAATGTCACCATGGGAACGTTGGCAATCGGAATTCCGGGTGAAATGCGAGCAACATTGGCAGCCAAATCATTCGAGATGGTTTTGACTTCATCTTGAATTGATGATTCCATCTCAAAGTCAACTTCATTCTCTGGGCTCAGCCGATTGAGTCCGTTGAAGGCAGCGACTCGGTAGCACTCCGCCATTGTTGGATAGTTGAACACCGTTTCGCAGAAGTAATCAATCTTGCCACCCAGTTCCATCACAGCTTGTCCGATGTGAACAATTTCAGTGGCCAATTCCCCGATGCAATGGACGCCCAGAAGCTCGTGAGTTTCGCGATGAAAGAGTAGTTTCAGCATGCCTGTTTCGTCGCCAAGAATTTGACCTCGGGCAATCTCGCTGTATTGAGCGATGCCGACCTCATAGGGAACTTTCTTCTCGGTCAACTCCTGTTCGTTGCGACCGATCATCGAAATTTCAGGAATCGTAAACAGTCCGTACGGCAAATCACCCAGCGGAGAAACATCCTGCCCGAATGCGTGTAGCGCGGCTCGCCTGCCCTGCTCCATCGCTGAACTGGCCAGCGAAGGAAATCCGATGATGTCGCCAACGGCATGAATGTTCGGAACGTCGGTTTGAAACTCTCCGCTGACCTTCAGTCGTCCGCGTCCGTCGGCAGTAAGACCGGCGGCGTCCAAGTTAAGAAGATGAGCCGTGCCTTCGCGGCCCACTGAAAACAATGCCGTTTCGGCGACCAAGTGCTTGTGGCTTTCCAGTTTGACAGCGACCTGATTGTCTTTTCGGCGAATGACCTTGTCGACATTTTCGCCCATGCGAAAACGCATGTTCAGCATTCTCGCGTTAAACAGAAGATAATCGACAATCTCCGAATCGCAAAATTCGAGGACGTTTTTCCGCCCGTCCACAACCGTAACCTCGACGCCAAGTGTCGCAAACATAATTGCGTATTCGATACCGATGACGCCCGCGCCGATAACGATCATCGATCGAGGAATATGATTGATGTCGAGAATCTCATCGCTGTCGAAAACTGCCTCGCCATCAAACGGAATATGTGCTGGGCGCGCTGGCTTCGTTCCGCAAGCGACAAGTACCTTGTCGGTTTCCAGAACCATGTCCCCATTGCAGCTTTGAACATTGATGCGATGGGGATCGACAAACGTTGCCATGCCATTAAAGACTTCGATGCCATTGCGACTGAATTGTTCGTGAATCAATTCGACTTCGGTTCGGGTCACGTGATCGAGCTTTTTACGCAAGTCATCCATCGTGATGTCCCGTTTGCCTCGATACTGAGCCGCATAGGTTCCGCGTTGGCGAAAACCAGTTAAGTGCAGAATCGCTTCACGCAACGTCTTGGATGGGACAGTACCGCTGTGTAAACAAACGCCACCGATTCCATTGGGACTGTTTTCGATGATGGCGACTTTCTTGCCGATCTTGGCGGCGGCAAAGGCACCTTTTTGTCCGGACGGGCCACTTCCAATGACGACTAAATCAAACTTCATCTTAAGTCCCTTTTCGCAACGAGCATGATTCGTTGGATGAAAGAAAGCGTGGCGGCGGTCGGTCGAGCGACCATGAACGATGAGAAGCAGCTGGCGAAATTGAGAATCAGCTTCCTAGTTGTTTATCGAGTTGTTTCGCGTTGAGCAGAATCGTAAATCAAAACAGACTGATTTTCCGATGCCAGAAACTTTTTGGGTTGTTCTGGTCATCTACCAAATGCCTGACGCTTCATGCGAAAAATATTCTCCTTGCAAACAAGCTATTCAGTTTTCACTCGAACACAGTGTTGGCAATTGCTTTGACCTCTCCAATTCGCGTACCGGCTCCATGAAAAAATTTCCTTTTACATCTGCCCGGCGACCATTGGCGCGAGGGCGATTTCGAGGAAAAAAATGCGCGTCACGTGAAGGTGTTTCCGCTGTCGAAACGACGCTCGTGATGATGGCGATCGTTGGTTGTTTGGTTTTTTTGATGGGCGGATTCTCCGGACGAGTTGGCAGTGTATTCGGGGAGACGGAGCGGGCTTTGGGTTTGGAAGCTGAGGTTGGGGCGCAGTTGGATACGCAGCCAGGGGCAACTTCTAATGCCTTTCGAGACCGGCAGCGCCTTCAGATTCAACAAGCCAACGCGACCGAACAGATTCTCCGGATGGTCATTTTCACCGCTTCAGTACTCGTTTTCCTCGCCTATACAGTCGTATTTATGTCGCGAGCTGAGGCGGGGAATTCGCCATCCGAAACAGAAACGCAGGAGGTGTCCGGGGAGACGAAAAGAAGGGCTAGGAGGCCGACGAGTTTCGCCGCCAAGCTCCTCAATAAGCGTGGCAAGATCGGAAAAATCTTACGCGATGAAATGGCAGAGTTTGATACCGACCATTTGCAAGTTGCGAAGTTTATGACGCCAAATCCGACCCTCGTTTCGGACAATCAAACCGTGGCTGAAGTCGTGAACCTAATTAAGACAAATGGTTTTCGACATCTTCTGGTGGTGGATTCCGCTAAAAATCTTACCGGAATCATTAGCGATCGAGATCTCGTCGATCTTGAGGGAAGAGAGCTTGATAGCGTCATGACGGCCGACCCGATCTCGGTAGAAGCGGAGACGCCTGTCAGCATCGCGATCACCATCATGGTCAAGAACAGGATTTCCGCACTACCAGTGACGCACGAATCAAAAGTGGTCGGCATCCTCACAAATTCGGACTTGCTACTCACGTTGCAATGCTTGCTTGTCAACGTCCAGGAAGAATTCTCCCACAAGGATGAAGTACTTAACTAAAGCCGGCTCCAGAACTGCTTTGCGAATTCGAGATGGTCGCCGCAGCGATACGGTCGTTTTTTTACGAGTTTCCAG
>CAZPTT010000125.1:0-19556 GCA_964589435.1 uncultured Pirellulaceae bacterium | reverse complement strand
AAAAATCGAGTCTTAAAAATCGAGTCTTAAAAATCGAGTTTAAAAATCGAGTTCAAGAAAATTAGTTTATAGCTAACTACTCAAACTGAGCGGTTGTTGGCCGCTAGGTTGTAGGCCGCTATCAAGGAGCGTCAGCGACGATGATACGGCAAAACATGAGCCTATCACTCAAACTAAAAAACTGCGCTACACTTGTTACGACCTACTTTGGGGATGTCCCATTGATTGTTAAAACAGTCGATTGAATGAGGTCTCACAATTGTTCACCAAAATATGTGTATTTCCAGAAATTTGAAGTTCGCAAACTCGGTCAAGAAAACGTTCTTTCGCCTTCTTGCGTAGCAGCGATAATGCTCAGTGGATAAACTGTTAGATCGCGTCGAGTTGTGTTAGCAAGCTTTGCCTTGGCGAGGTTGCATGAACTTGGCTGACCTCGTCAAACATCTTTTTCGAATGTTCATGACTCGACCGATATCTGCCCATCGTTTGTTTGTAGCTCACGTCCAAAGTCGAACGCCGGAAACTGAAGGCACAATGACTAAGAAACGCCACGGTATTTTCCATCTCGAAATTTTTCTTCTTGCGATCTTTTGCCTGGATTTGGCGGTAGTTGTGCCTGGTGTTGCTGATCAGCCTCGGGATGATTCCGTTGCCGATTTCGAAACAGAAATTAAACCCGTTCTGAGCGAATATTGTTTCGGCTGTCATGGCGACGGCGCAGAAGAAGGCGGCGTGTCGTTTGATGATCTATTCGAAATGCAGAACAAGGATCAATCGAAATCGATTTGGCATCGAGTACTCAAACAAGTGCGTGCTGATTTGATGCCGCCGCTCGATGAAGCACAGCCAACTGCTGAAGAACTCGAAAAAGTTGAATCGTGGATCATTCGTCAATCGCTTGACGTCGATCCGAACAACCCCAATCCAGGCAAGCTCACTGTTCGGCGGCTCAATCGAGTCGAGTATCGCAATACGATTCGGGATTTGCTGGATGTTGAATTCGATACTTCGACTAAGTTCCCGGCTGACGATACTGGCCATGGTTTTGATAATATTTCGGATGTGCTGTCCGTCTCGCCGCTGCTGCTGGAAAAATATTTTAACGCCGCAGAAGAGATCATTGGTTCCGTCGTTCCAACTCAGCCGTCGATTGCTTCCGAGCGAAATGTCTCCGGTGTAGATTTTGAGGTTGGGGGGGCGGGGGACTCGGAAACTCGATCTGAGCGACGGGGGTATCGAGAGTTCACTTATTACAAAGCGATGTCGGCGAAGGTAAGCCTTGAAATCAAACATGCCGGGCAGTATCAGTTGAACCTCCGCTTGGCGGCGATCGAGTCTTATGTCGATCAGCAATTTGACGCCAACGAATGCGAGCTAACTTTTTTGCTTGACGGCCAGGAGTTGTTGAAAAAACAGTTCGTTCGGGAAGGCGGCAAACGATTTAATTTTGATTTCGAGCAAAAGCTTTCGGCCGGGTCACATTCGTTAGAAGTTCAGATCAAGCCGTTGTCCGACGAAGAACAAGTCAGAAATTTGAGACTTGTGCTAGAAGGCGTTGGCGTTGTTGGCCCGTTTGATGAAAAGCACTTTGTCAAACCACCAAATTACACTCGCTTTTTCCCTCGCGATGTTCCCGAAGATCCACAAGCGAAACGTGAATATGCCAGTGAGTTGTTGGGCAAGTTTGCGGCCAAGGCATTTCGAAGGCCTGTCGATGCGAACACGACATCCCGTTTAGCGGAATTGGCGGAGTCGACCTATTCGGCCAATGGTGAAACGTTTGAAATGGGAATTGCCAAGGCGATGACGGCTGTGTTGGCATCGCCTCGGTTTATTTTTAGAGAGGAATTTGCGTTGCCTGAGGAGCCATCAAAAAGCAACGACGAATCTGAGTTTTCGCTCATCGATGAACATTCTCTGGCTTCTCGTCTTTCGTATTTCCTCTGGTCAACGATGCCGGATGATGAATTGATCAACCTTGCAAATGAGGGGGAGTTGCGAGCCAATCTCAACGCGCAAATTGAGCGCATGGTGAGCGATGATCGGTTTGAAAGTTTTGTTGAAAATTTTGCCGGCCAATGGTTGCAGGCGAGAACGATTGAATCGGTTCAAATCAGTGCGCGTTCGGTGAATCGACGCGACGCCAAACCGAATCCGGTTGCCGACGAGATTCGAACACGTTTTTTTCGCCTTGCTCGTAAGGGCTCCGAACGAACGGAACAAGAAAACGAGGAGTATGAAATCGCTCGCGATGATTTTCGCCGAATCCGCCGCCAAGACGATGGGAACCGAATTGAGTTGGATTGGAAGACTCGCCGGGCAATGCGTCAAGAAACAGAAATGCTGCTAACGTATGTTGTGCGGGAGAACCGCAGTCTGTTGGAATTGGTCGACAGTGACTACACGTTTCTGAATGAGCGATTGGCGGAGTTCTACCAAATCGATGGCGTCGAAGGCCGTGAAATGCGTTATGTCGAATTGGATGACGACAGTGTCCGTGGCGGTGTGCTGACGCAAGGGACGGTGCTGGTCGTCACGTCGAATCCAGATCGAACGTCGCCCGTTAAACGCGGTTTGTTCGTGTTGGAAAATTTGCTTGGCACGCCAACCTCAGCTCCGCCACCAAACCTGCCATCGCTGGAGGATCAGGAAAGCAAGAACGGGAAGACTTTGACCTTGCGAGAAACGCTGGAACTGCATCGGGAAGATCCGACGTGTAGTTCTTGCCATAACCGAATGGATCCCCTGGGGCTGGCGCTGGAGAACTTTAACGCGATGGGGCGTTTTCGGACTGAGGAGCTAGGGCTGCCAATTGATGCTAAGGGAATGTTGATCACCGGTGAGTCTTTCGAATCGGTCGACGAACTCAAGCGAATTTTAGTGACTACTCGAAAAACGGACTTTTACCGGTGCCTAACCGAAAAGATGCTAACGTACGCGCTCGGAAGAGCCGTTGAATACGAAGACATTCCAGTGGTCGACCGAATTGTTACCAAATTGGAAAGCAGCCAAGGAAAGTCCAAGGACTTGATCGCAGGAATCATTCAATCAGATGCGTTTCAGCGAACTGGAAAAGTGGAAGTCAAAAAAGAGCGCGAATAGTTGATTGGCAATCTGAAAGGCGGCCTCCAAATTGGCGAGGTTGGAATTAAGCTGGTTGAGATGTTGGATACTTTTCTGATTTGGAAAAATGACCATGAACAAATTTGGATCGTCACGACGTAATTTCTTGCGTGGGCTGGGGGCTTTAGTCGCCGTGCCAGCCATGGAATCCCTGTTGCCTGCATCGTCAATCGTGGCAGGCTCGATGGCTCGACCACTTGCGACCACAGCGACGGGTGCGCCATTGCGAACGGCGTTCATGTTCTTTCCCAATGGAGCCATTCCTAAGGCTTGGTGGCCAACTTCAGGTGGTACCGACACTAAAGTTAACGCCAAAGATTTCGAGTTGAGCCCGACATTAAAACCTTTGGGCGAGTGGAAGAAGCACGTTCAAGTCTTAAAAGGTCTGGACAATAAAAGTGCGGAAGGTCGAAAAGATGGTGCTGGTGACCACGCTCGAGGCAACGCGACGTTTTTAACGGGAGTCCGGTTGAACAAAAGTGCAACCGATATTCGTGCGGGTAAGTCGATCGATCAAGTCATTGCCAATCAGGTTGGTCATTTGACTCGTTTCCCATCGCTTGAGCTTGCGTCCGATCCGATTCGCCAGTCAAGCAATTGCGACTCAGGTTACTCTTGTGCCTATCAGTACAACATCTCATGGCAGTCTGAATCGACTCCGATGGCGACCGAAAGCAATCCGCGATTGGTGTTCGAACGTTTGTTCGGTTCTGGTGCTCCAGGCGAGCGAGCCAAGAGTCTTGAGAGTCGACGGGCTTCTCAGCAAAGTATTTTGGATTTTGTGATGGAAGATGCACGCTCCATGCAGAAGCGAATGCAAAACTCAGATCGAAGAAAGCTGGATGAATACCTGACTGGCGTGCGGGAACTTGAACGCCGAATTCAGCGGGCCGAATCGTTTGGTAATCCAGAGGATCCAGCAATTGAAACTCCGGTTGGAATTCCGTCTTCGCATGTCGAGTATGTTGATTTGATGTACGAACTGACTGCGCTTGCGTTTCAGACGGATTCGACTCGCGTCGCATCGTTGATGCTTGGCCATGATGGTGACAATCGTTCGTATGATTTCCTCGGTGTCTCTGAAGGACATCATGAATTGACCCATCACCAGAATAAAGCTGAGCGGATCAACAAGGTTCAACGTATCGACCAATGGTATGTCGAGCAGTTTTCTAAATTTTTACGACGAATGGATTCGATCAAAGACATCGATGGCAATTCGATCTTGCACAATTCGATGATTGTATTTGGAAGTGGAAATGCCGATGGAAACCGGCATACCCACGACGACCTCCCGGTGCTGCTGGCTGGTGGCGGCGGTGGAGAATTGAACGCCGGTAGATTTGTTGACCATAACGGAGTGCCTTTAACCAATCTCTATCTCTCGATGGCTGAAAGAATGGGCGTTGAATCGTTAGATCGCTTTGGGGATTCCGATGGCGTACTAGGGAACTTGTAGCATTCGTCCGTTTTGCGGTTGGTGTGCCGGTAGAGATTTGCGTTTGGCGAGTAGAAATATTGAAGCTCCTCATTGGCAGGTTGCTTGTCAAATTGCTACAATTCGCACTCAGTTTGGGGCAGTAGCTCAGTTGGTTAGAGCAGGGGACTTAAGCGAATCGACCTAAACGTTGTCAGCTCATTAATGATGACTGCAACGCACGGTTTGTTCACATGGGTTGCTGATTCGTCTTAAAAAGCGATTCAGTAGAATTCGTCAAATTCGGGGAAGGCTGTGTTGGACATTGTTCGACTTGCTAATCCCGAGCCAAGCTTCGTTCCGTTTTGCATTGTTTGAATTGTCTTGATTCAAGTTTGCGAGACGTGATCGTTGAAGGTGTAGAGACTGTACGGCGAACTCGTAAAGAGAAGAGACAGTCCAGACCACGAACCCGAAAGGGGCACCGAAAGTTGTAGTGGTAAGCATAATCCCTTTGTCGCGGGTTCGAGTCCTGCCTGCCCTACTTGAAAATACCATGCGAAAAAAGGAAGCCAAAATTGGCTTCCTTTTTTTGTTGGTTCAGTGACAGTTGATCGGCGAAGCGAATGTACGTTTAGATTCGGCGCAATCAATTGTCTCGATTATTTGTTCCGATTGGGTGCCGGCGAAGACATGCTTTCGCGCGAGACGAAACTGTTCGGATCTCTCATGAATTCGGCAAACTCGATATCGACTACTTCTTCGATTTGGCTTGGCGTTAAATCTTCGACCGAAATTGTACCCACCAGCGGTAGTCGAATGGTGTTGTCAGCTTGAACGGTAACGCGGCGATCGAGCCCAGTGTCGCCTATGAACTCGACCAGCAGTGATTCGCCTGGGCGCACGGGAGAAGTGGAGCCGATGGGAGTCAACTCCGTAGGCCGTTGAAATGGTTGAGTTTCTGTGCTGGCAGTAGCGTTATGAGGTCTTGTGGACTGGCTTTCTATTGGTCTGACCTTTGGCAGGAGTGAGCCAACGCCAACAACATTCGGAATCGGCCGCGAATCACTCGACTCTATCGGTCGAACTGTTTGAACCTTGCCTGGCTCAGAAGGTCGAACACTTTCAACTGGTGCGAACGTCAATTTGTGTTGTTTCATGGTTTCAATTCGCTGAATGTTGAGCTTCGCTTCGACCACTTTGGCTTTCAGTTCATAGGCGTCGGCCTGAAGTGTGCTTCGTCGATCAGAATCAGATTTGGAAAGGTCAATCTGTATGGCCGCCATTCTTGACTCGTAGGACTTCATCATCAGTCCCCAGTATTCCTCTGAGTTTTCGATGTCAAATTTGCGGATGCCAAGCCTTTCGAATTCGGACTGGACTTTTTGTGTTTCGACGGAAGCTACAGATTGATTAGGTACCGACTCGGTAGTTGTGGTGAGTGATGAGGCTTCCGTAGTAGAAAGTGATGTCTCCTGCGAGGTTCGGCTGGTCTCTTGAGAGGCAATTCGAATTTGTGTGTCCGAAATCGAGTCGGTGTTTGGTTCTTCGTCGTCCGAAGAACTCAGCTGAATTGGTTCGCTGGTCAAACCGCTGGTCGCAAGCTGCTGACCGATCACGACAGCGGGAACTGCCGCCAGCAGAAACAGGCAGACTGTCGCTGAAATTGATTTAATGATGTTGGTCGTCTGCATCGTCATGACTCCTTGGTTCGCTAGTTGTTGAATAAATTCGGGACTGGATCCGAATGGGGCAGTCGGCGTTTGACCTTGGCAAATTTGCACAGTCGAGCCGATGAGAGGTTCTGAAACCAGCTCGGCGGCACTGACGGTTGATTCACGCAGCATCAATAACATGGCCGAAGTGACCATTCCGCTGCGAATCAATCGCCGACGAAGTTGATTTCGAGCACGAGCCAAAGCGGCTTTGACGCTCGATTCGGTACACTCCAATAATTCAGCCGTTTCTTGCCGAGACCTACCTTCCAAATGACAAAGCACGATCACGTCACGGTATCGCTTCGGCAAACGATTGATTTCCTGAAAAATCAAATCACATTCCTGAACCTGGGAAATTGAATGCCACGGTTCGTTTTTGCTTTGGGCGGGTTCCTTCGTCATTTCAATTTCCTTGGCTCGACCCTTCCGCCGACGAATCTGTAAGCAGTTTCTGATGGCGACTTGATACAGCCAGCCGGCAATCGAGCCATGGTTGATCAGAGATTTCGCCTTTCGAGACAGGATTAAGAACGTTGATTGAAACGCGTCCTCGGCGTCATGCGAATTTAGCAAAAGGCTTGAGCAAACCCCCATGATCATCCCGGAATGTCGTCGTACCAGTTCTTCAAGGGCTTCCGCGTCATTCGCAAAAAGGTACTTTCCGATCAATTCGTTGTCGGTAATCAACACGGGTTCGGTACTTTCGTGGGACTTGTTGGAGAGTGCAGTTTTTGTCGTGATCATGCAACTACTCATATCCCGCTTGAGATTCGAAAACGGCCCTGACAATTTTTGATTAGGACGTCAAAAACTACAATTCTCTCTTTGGCGAACGCGTTGAATGAGCCCTGCCGAACTCGATTCTAGGCGTTTGCGGCCGGGCGAAAAAGAAATGTTCCTCAACGACAATGAGAGAATTGTGTTAGCGAAGACCTGCGGTTGATAGCCTTTGATAGCCGTCTGGCATAAGTGCGAACCGTCGTAAATCGGGCGATGCGTCGCGAAAGTGGCCGATTTATTGGGTGTATCGGATGTTGGATACTGCCAGCATCCGGTGTGAGATGACGTCGGGAGCGTTCGACGCGGCTAAAGATCTGCTGGCCGCCAAAGAGAGTTTTGGCGGCTAGTCCGTTGGTGGTGTCGACGTTGCTGGCTGCCATTAACCTTTTTGAGCAAAGTCCCTGCGGTCAAGTTCAAAGCCGCTGCGAGATCAGCGGCTCTCTACTCTCTATCTTCTACCTAAGCGTTCGAAGAACCCGAGGTTCGATTCCGATAGCAATGACTCCAGCCGATTGAAATTTGCATCGATGCGGTCAGCAGTGTTCGACGTTCCTTGGCCTGAGCGATTGTTAGAAACATTCGAATTGCCTAAGTGCTCGAAAAATCTCTCGCGAGATTTGTCACCTGAATCAAAGTCGTTCACGGCGCCTTGCAAGCTGCTGGATTCACTCAATGACGGCTCGTCGGACGAAGACCGCATAAATGAGTTGCCGCCGCCTCCGCCCATGGTTGGCCCACCACCTCTGCTACCCAACAGGCCTGAACCTCCGGTAGAGACAGGTGGCTCAGTCGGTGTTTCCGTGCCGTCGGCGTACAGTTTTTGAATCTCAATAATGTCGGTGTAATGCAATTCAGTAAAAACATGATCAGGAGTGATCGACGGTTGCATGACCGCATCGAGCACGTAAGAGTGTTCCAGCCCAAGGGCATGTCCAATTTCGTGGACAGCAACGTAGAAGAAGTCAAATGCAGCATCACCAAGATCGTTACCGACTTCCCACGACTCTTCTGAATCGAACTGAACGTCACCTGCAATGATTGGCGGCGCGACGTCTTTTGGAAAGTAGCCGTCAGCCAACACGCCACCGAAACCGTCCATCGGTCCGGACGTGAAGTCCAACGACATGGCTTGGCCTGCAAAGTTGGTTTTAGAAAATGTAATTTCAACGTGCCGCGACCAAGTTGAGAGAGCCTCAGAGATGACGGCTTCGAAGGTTCCTTGGTCAAGCGTTTCCGGCGCGTTGCCCACGTAGTACATCAGGTCAACACTGTTCTTGCCCGGGCCATCCCAGCCAACACTGCCGCCGGCAGCCAAACATCGGCGCGGCTCAAGGGCAACATAAGGGGAACTAGGGGGGAGTTGGTTGGAAGGACGCTTCTTGGTTTGATTCATGGTTTCTCCGCATGAGATGAGTGTACTCTTTTTACAATGAACACCTCGCGTTTTCAACCATTTTAATAATTTTGCGCCTTCAGAATGGAACTTTCAGACCACTTTCTTGTCACAGTCACCGGGCCGTTCTGGATATGTAAATTCTGCGCAAAAGCTCACAGGAAATTTTGGTTTCGCTGGAAACCTTGGCGAGGCGAGCAGATTCCACATTTCGACTCGCCACCGAAAGTAGTTTCGGTTAGACACGCCACTTTTGTTGGCTATTCTCCGACTGCTTCTTCTTCTTCTTCTTCTTCCGACCGCTTCTTCTTTTGAAGGCCAACGATTTCACCGACGGTCGGCAATGGAATTCACATGATGGAATCGAGGGCTAACAAGAACGCCCTCCGGATTCGTTAAGTCTTCGTGATGGATCAAGTGGGGGCATCGCTTCTTCCAAGACTCCTCGGGCTTTCGGCCAAACCAGAATTGCCTCGACCACCATCCAGGCTTGTAAGCCAAGCGTGATTAGCCCAACTGTCGCCAGCAGTTTGTGATTCTCTAAGTCATTGCACCAGCCGGTTTGCGAATTAAAAAGTTGCCAACAAAGAGCCCAGGCTGGCATGACAATCATGATCACCATCGGTATCACAACAAACCAAACAGGCTTGTTGCGACGCCAAAGATAGAACACCGTCACCATGAACGCTAATCCGGCAAGCAGTTGATTAGTTGCACCGAACAATGGCCACAGCAACAGTCCCCCCGTCCCTGCCTTTCCACCTGTGGTTGCCGGCAACATTGCGATCGCTCCGCCCAACGTTACCGCAACAACTGTAGCGACGTAAACATTTTTCAATGGCGGGATACGCATTGTCGTGCCTAATTCCTGGATCACGTAACGTTGCAATCGAGTCGCCGAATCCAGTGTTGTCGCCGCAAAGCAGGCCACCAATACGGCAATGATTCCGATTCCCAATTGAAGTGGGATTCCGATGGCTGACAAGAAATTTGCGCCTCCATCGACGAACGCGCCGACTTTATTGCCAAGTTTGAAATCGCTCCACTTTGCGCCCGAGCCAAGCTGATAAGTTGATCGCCAAGCGGCCAATCCAACCAGTGGCTGACCGGCTTCATCATTGACGGCCAAGTATTCTGTTCCAGCAGAAGCCTGTTCAGAAGTTTGACGTTCGAACTTTCCCATTCCCACGCCGGCACAGCAGGCCAGGATGACGATCACCGCCAGCGCGCCTTCGAGCAACATCGAACCATAGCCAATCGCTTGAGCGTCCGTTTCGTTTGAAAGTTGCTTGCTACTGGTTCCGCTGCTTACCAGACAGTGGAAGCCGCTGATTGCACCGCAGGCGATCGTGATGAACAGGAATGGCCAGATAGGAGGTGTGCTGGCCGGTAAGTCCGTCGCGATTGCCGGAGTTGATGTCATCAAGTCGGCTTGGCCGGATAGGCCTGCGACCAGCATGCCGGCAACCAGCAACGCCAACGCAACGAATAGTTGATGGCTGTTGACGTAGTCTCTTGGCTGCAGCAAAAGCCAGACGGGCAGGATCGACGCGATTGCACAATAGGTAAGCAAGATTATGGTCCACCAAACGATTGGGTTTTCGACCGGCAAGACAATCGGGAAATGATAGGCTCCCAAATACACCGCGATGTAAATCAGAATCAACGAGATGATCGACATCGTTAGTAATTGCTGTGAGCCTTGCCGCATGCGAACTCCAAACGCGATCGCGATCGGAAGTGATACCCAAACTGCCAACACTGACTCCGGGTATTTGGCAAAGATCGAAGCGATCACCAGTCCAAAAATCGCCAGCACGATGGTGAGCGCAAAGAACAACGCCAACAGAAAAAGAAATTTGGTTCGTGATGAAATCAGTCGCCCGGCAACTTCGCCGATCGTTTGTCCGCGATTTCGCATGCTTACCACGAGCGCGCCAAAGTCATGAACCGCACCGATGAAAATGCTTCCAAACACAACCCATAAAAGCGCTGGTAGCCAACCCCAAAATACGGCAATCGCTGGACCGACAATGGGGCCAGTTCCCGCGATACTGGTGAAGTGGTGACCGAAGACAATCGATTTCTTAGACGGGACGTAGTCAACTCCGTCTTCAAGCTGTTTGCTTGGAACCTCGGCATCGGAATCCAACTCAAAAATCTGTCGAGACAACCACTTCCCATAAGTGTTGTAAGCAACGATGAAACCGATGAAGGAAGCTGCTGCGATCAGGAACGTGCTCATGGTAAGACTCAGTAGAGTGGAAGGCTGATCCAACAAGTCTAGCAAATCTTGCCGCAACAATCACTTCTGCTGGATCGACGTGCTGCCGCCATCGACGCGCTCAATCGACCAAGACGTTTTCAACAGCCGCATAGAGTTGCTTTGGTTTGTAAGGTTTGATCAAACAGCCATCCATTCCGGCGTCCAGAAATCGTTGTTTGTCACTGGTCATCGCGTGAGCCGTCATCGCGATGACGCGCTGATGACGGTTCGTTCCCAATTCGCTTTCGCGTATTTTTTTGACCGCCGTCAGACCATCCATCCCGGGCATTTGAACGTCCATGAGTACGACGTCGTATTGATTGGAATCAAGCGCTGTCAAAGCGTCTTGGCCTGTTTCAACTAGGTCGACGAGATGCCCTCTTTTTTCAAGCAAGTCAATCGCGACGCGTTGGTTAACCAGCCCGTCTTCGGCAAGCAGAACGCGTTGGACTGCGTTGATTGGCGGTGTTACCGATTCCTTGGCCGCTGGAGGCGCCTCTGTCGGTTTCAGTTGAGCCGTGATGCTGAACAGGCTGCCCTTTCCTAATTCGGATTTGACAGTCGCAGTTCCTCCCATCATTTCCGCCAACGTTCGGCAGATTGCCAGCCCCAAACCTGTTCCCCCAAATCGTCGCGATGTATCGGTGCTTTCCTGTTCAAACGGCAAGAATATTTGCGCGATTTTGTCAGAAGCAATGCCCACACCACTGTCTTCGACTTCGAATCGAATCAAGTGGGACGCGTCGTTGCCGCCTTCAGAATGTTTTGTAAGTTCATGAGAGGAAGCGTCGTGGGAGACGGCCAAACGAATGATACCGGTGTCCGTAAATTTTATGGCGTTGCTAATTAGATTCAGCAGGATTTGTCGAATGCGTAACGAATCGCCAATGTAAAACTTGGAAAGCTTCGGGTCTCGTTCTTCCACGATTTTAAGCCCTTTCTTCCTCGCTTGAACTTGCATCAGGCCGACAATTTCATCGAAGATTTTCGGCAAGGAAAAAGTGCTTTCTTCCAACTCCAGCTTGCCCGCTTCGATCTTTGAAAAATCGAGAATGTCATCGATCAATGCAAGTAAGTTCTCTGCGCTGCCGGTTGCAAATTCTAAATATTCGTTCTGTTTGTCGTTGAGCTCTGTTTGGCGAAGCAATTCGCACATCCCCAAGACTCCATTCATCGGCGTACGAATTTCGTGGCTGATATTGGCGACAAAGGAACTCTTCGCCTCGTTGGCGGATTCTGCAACGGCTCGCGCAGATTTAAGTTCGGTGATTGCATCGTCGGTTTGGCGTTTTGACGACTCGAGTTCGTCGATCAAGACTGCCTGCTTTCGGTTCCAAATCAGGCTGACCACACTACCAATCAAAACCATGGACAGCAGCGCCCCGAGAGTCCACCAGAAGCGACGTGACTCATAGAACCGTTTTGGTTCAAAGCCATCGGTGACCCAACGCTCGTGGTAGGCAGTATGTTCGGCCGGTGTCATCTGATCCAGCGTCTTCGAAATGATGCCAGCGAAAATTGCCCAATCCTCGCGCACGCCGAATCCGTTGTTGTAGTTGAAGTCCGTGACGCCAGCGATTCGCAAGCCAGTGATGCCTTCGCGGGCCGCCATGTAACTGACGACTGAACCGCCACCAAAATAGGCATCGACCTCACCAAACGACAGCTTGCGAACTCCATCCGCCGGGCCATCGGTTTCAACCAGTTCAATTTCCGGATGTGACGTGTGCAGAAAGTGCTCCCCGGTATAGTCATTGGGAACGGCGACTCGACGCCCGGCCAATTGTTTCAAGCTGAGTCGGTTTTGCGATTCGTCTTTGCGCACCACGATCAGCGCTGGATAGCTTATGTAGGGTTTGCTGATGGCGACGAACGGACGCTCGGTCGATTCAACAATCAGTGAGACAGCGTCAATTTCCTTGGACTTGAGCATTCGCAAATTGTCCGACCAAGTCTCCGTTCGAATTACCTTAAACTCAACACCAAGCTTTCTTGAAAAGTGCTGTAGATAGCTCGATACCACGCCTTTGAAACGATTGTCTTCGCCCCAGTACTCAAACGGCGGATAGTCTGGAGTTGGAGCGACACGAATCAACGAGTGGTCAGCCAGCCATTGAGTCTCGTCGGCTGTGAGGTTGAGTGCGGGATCAACGGTCGAGCCAAAATCAATCGAATCTTGAGCCCGAGCGATTGAACAACCACTCCAAAGCAAAAGCATCAATACGACGATGTTCGAGCATGCAATTTTGCATCGCGGTGAAAAACGGCACGATCCAATTTGCTTCACTTCGATATGTCTGCGTGCCATCGAGATCTCCCAGAACCCGCGACCAGTATTCCCATTGACGAAACTGATTCGCTTCAGTTGCCTCACTGAAACAAAGTCGAGATTGCAAAGTCCAGCACGTCGTTACGAATTCTACGCAGATTGCCCAGCAATATCAAAGAAGATGTCCCAAATGACAGGGGAATTGCACAGTCGTCATCAACGGAGTGGTGCAAGCCAGTAGGTGCGCCAACAACCGGACGACTCGCGCTGTTCCGCTGTAAGAGAAGCAGGCTTTGTAGCCCTCCTGTCCCAAGTGAGCATCTTCTTGAAACGTCCTATCGCAGGATCAAATAGCGACCTGAGCGCGTTCATACTGTAGAGGCCGAAAGTTTCTCAGTTATTCAAATTGAAGATGTCTTGGCGGCACGGAGCAAACCACTCGATCCGTAAAAAACCGGATGGCTCGCGCCGTTCCGTTGAAAACCAGACACCTCACCTCTACTAATTGAGCAGCCCTGTTGTCGAGTATCAGCGACCTGCATGCGTCCTGTTGGTCTACTGCCGCCAAACCATCAAACGCCATATAATTTGTTCTTCCAAATAGGACGCGTGTTTGAGGAGCGTTGTTTGGGGCAGTCAAAACAGGTTCGTTTTCGTAAAAATCGTTGTTCCATTTTAAGAAGCGTAAGCTCTTCAGAACTTACTCGTCTTTTCCCGCATTACCGGACAACGAATCAATAATAATTAGGGAGAGTCATTGTGGTCGAAAAAGTAGTCATTATCGGAAGTGGTCCCGCAGGTTGGTCAGCCGCTATTTACGCAGCACGCGCCAGCCTTTCACCGCTCGTTTTCGAAGGAACCGTCAAGCCAGAAATGATTCCGCTGGGGCAATTGGCGTACACAACAGAAGTCGAAAACTATCCTGGGTTCCCGTTTGGAAACGTAAGAGCATTTGTCGAAAGTGCGGTTGATAAGAGCCGACAGTGGAATCTTCCCAACGCACCTGACCACAAAAAGGATGGCGAGTATCACTATGCTGTTCAGGGAACCGAGTTGATGGAGCTGATGAAACAGCAGGCTCTCAACTTCGATACGCGAGTCATCGGCGATGACATTGTTGACATTGACATCGAGTCGACGCCAATGCGTGTCATTCCTGCCAAAGGCGAACCGATCGAAACTCACTCGATCATCATTGCTACTGGTGCCAGGGCTAACTATCTCGGCCTGCCTTCGGAGGAAGAGTATAAGAACAAGGGCGTCAGCGCTTGTGCGGTGTGCGACGGTGCCTTGCCAATCTATCGCGGCAAATCCCTCGCCGTGGTTGGTGCGGGAGATTCAGCCGTCGAAGAAGCCAGCTATCTGGCGAACCTGAAAGGTGCTGATACGATTCACATGATTGTCCGCCGGGATGAAATGCGGGCGTCGAAGATCATGCAAGAACGAGCCAAGAATCACCCGAAAATCAAAATCCATTGGAATCAAGTCGTCAATGAAGTCATCGGTGATGGCAACATTGTGACTGGATTGAAACTGAAAAGTACCAAGGACGATTCGATCTCGGATTTAGCCGTCGGCGGCATGTTTGTCGCAATCGGACATACGCCCAACACCACGTTTCTTAGCGGCAAATTGGCAATGAACGATAAGGGCTATATCCAATGGACGTTGCCTTTCCGAACAAATACCAGTGTGAAGGGAGTTTTTGCTGCAGGTGATGTCGCTGATGATTATTATCGACAAGCGATTACTTCGGCCGGAACTGGCTGCATGGCAGCCCTCGATGTTGAGCGATACCTTATCGACGAAGGCGTTGAGTAGTCGCGAGTTTTGCTGTTAGTGAAAACTCAACTCGTATTTTAAAACCCACCAGTCTTTCCAATTCCAACCACGCCATGAACGACAAACTTTTTCGAGACCGCGAAATTCTCTCTAACGCTCAGACACGCGGCCCCATCTCAACGATGTTTGCTTTTCTGCGATTGTCGGGGCCGGGTTGGTTGCAAGGCGCGATCACGCTTGGTGGTGGTTCTCTCGGTGGTGCTCTGTATTTGGGTGTCATCGGTGGCAACAACATGTTGTGGTTGCAGTTGGTTGCGATTTTGATCGGCGTCATCATGCTGTCGGCGATCAGCTACGTGACGTTATCGACAGGAATTCGCCCCTATCAGGCGATCAATGAATACGTGAACCCTGTCTTGGGCGTCAGTTGGATCACGGCCACCATTCTGGCCAACATGATCTTCATCCTGCCGCAGTTTGCACTTTGTTACGACGTCCTGGATACAAATTTTGGAGTCGTGGAAAGTCTTCAGTCTCAGTTCGCTGATGAAACTGCTCCGGTGGAAAAAATTGCCGCCGCGAAGGAGCAAGCTCGAATTGTTATCTCAGGAGTCCTGGCATTCGCGGCATTCGTGATCGTTATCATGAGCTATAAGCCCGGTTTGATGTCGCGACTGTTTGACTTGCTTCTCAAGCTGATTGTCGCTGGCGTCGTTGTCAGTTTTGTTGCGGCGGTCGTTTACCTGACGCAAATGAATGAAGTCGATTGGAATTCTGTTCTGCTTGGGTTCATTCCCGATTTCATGCAGTGGAACAATCCTTCGCCGACGTTAGCAACCATGGTCGATGGGCTGGACGGGAAATACAACGCCTTTTGGTCCAACGAGATTATTCAACGCCAACGTTCGATCATGATCGGAACCGCCGCGACAGCCGTCGGTATCAATATGACATTCTTGCTGCCCTATTCGATGCTCGCTCGCGGTTGGGATAAGCCATTTCGTGGGCTGGCGATTTGGGATTTGGTCACAGGTTTGGCGATCCCCTTTATCGTGGTGACGTCCTGTATCGTGCTTTGCTCGGCATTCGCGTTTCACGGCAAAGTTGACGCCGATTTTGAGAGTAACGATCCGGCGGTTTTCCAGCAAAGCCGCATTTTCAACGGAACCAAGTCAAACTTAAAAGCGAGAATCTTGGCCGACGATGAGAGCGCTTTTGACGGTCTGGACCAAGATGCTGAATTGGCTTTGATCGCTGAGCAAGGTTCAAAGCTATCCATTGAGGAAAAGACATTGGCGGCTGCGTTAGTCAAGCCAAATACAAAACAACTCGCTCAAACCCTAGAACCACTGCTTGGTGAAAAGGCAAACCTCGTGTTTGGTATTGGTGCGGTCGGTATGGGCTTTTCAACCATCATCATTTTGATGCTGATCAATGGCTACGCCTTCGCTGAAGTCATGGGGCAGTATCACAGCAATCTGTTTCGCGCGATCGGTGCATTGTTGGCCGGTATCATGGGCTTCTGTTGGTTCTTGATCTGGACAGGCGCATCGAAAACGTGGTTGATCATTTTGGCATCCAGTTTTGCCGCGATCTTGCTACCGATTGCTTACATTGCGTTTTTTGCGTTGATGAACAATCGGCAATTGCTGGGCGAAGAAAAACCAACTGGCGTTCGCATGTCCGTTTGGAATGTCTTGATGGCGATTGGTGTGATTGGAGCCGTGATTCAATCGGTTGGTGCGATCTCCACAAAGATTTCCGATCCGGTCACTGGAAACATGGTGCTCGGCGGCGTCGCGACTTTCTTGTTGCTGGCGTTGGTCGGATTTTCAGCACGGCCACGATTCGAAGAAGAGTATGAGCAAAGCTAGACGTTGTTGGCTTGCTTCAAGAATCTAAACACAAACGAACTACAAATAGAATTTGAATTATGGATAAGATCTCAATCAAGGATGCGCGGGACGAATCAGCGATTGGTAAAAGTGGAATGCTGCAGGGTTGGGTGCGGACTCGTCGCGATTCAAAAGCCGGCTTTAGCTTTATCGAAATCAACGATGGCTCCAGCCAAGGCAATATTCAAATCATTGCTGAATCTGGATTAGAGAACTACGAATCAGAAATCAAGAATTTGACGGCTGGCTGTAGTTTGTCGGCTGAAGGAGAGATCAAAGAATCGGGAGGACGCGGGCAAAAGACAGAGATGCTGGCCAGCAAAATCACCGTTCACGGTTGGGCCGATCCAGAAAAGTACCCATTACAGAAAAAGCGTCACTCGTTTGAAAAACTACGAGAGTGGGCGCACTTACGCGTGCGAACCAACACTTTCGGCGCCGTCGCTCGCGTCAGGAACTGCATTTGCAATTCGATCCACCAGTTCTACCAAGAGCAAGGGTTCCTGTACGTTCACACTCCGATCATTACCGCCAGTGATTGTGAAGGTGCCGGTGAAATGTTCCAAGTTACAACTATGAACATGGAGCAAATCGGCAAGCAACAAATCGAAAAATTGAACTACAAGTTTGACTTCTTCGATAAACCGGCCTATCTCACGGTTAGCGGCCAGTTGGAAGCCGAGACGTTTGCTTGTGGTTTGGGCAAAGTCTACACATTCGGGCCAACGTTTCGTGCCGAAAACTCAAACACATCCCGGCACCTGGCCGAGTTTTGGATGGTTGAGCCGGAAGTTGCCTTCAATGAACTGACGGACAACATGGATTTGGCAGAAGCGTTCTTGAAACGAATTTTTAAGGACGCATTGGAGAATTGCCCGGAGGACATGGAGTTCTTCAATAACATGATTGATGAATCCAAGACTCTGATTGAACGGTTGACGAAAATCATCGAATCGGATTTCACACGTTTGCCGTACACCGAAGCGATTGAAATTTTGATCAGCTCTGGTCAGAAGTTCGATTTTCCCGTCGAGTGGGGAATCGATCTTCAAAGTGAACACGAGCGATTCCTGACGGAAAAGCACTTCGACAATCCGGTCATCTTGTTTGACTATCCTAAAACCATCAAGCCGTTTTACATGTATTGCAACGACGATGATAAAACCGTCCGAGCGATGGATGTGCTTGTTCCTGGCGTCGGTGAGATCATCGGCGGCAGCCAACGCGAACATCGTCTCGACGTCCTTGAGTCTCGTATGAAAGATCAGGATCTGGTTCCAGATGACTATTGGTGGTACACCGATTTGCGTAAGTACGGGACAGTGCCTCACGCCGGGTTTGGTCTTGGATTGGAGCGGGCGGTTCAGTTCGTGACGACGATGAGTAACATTCGCGACGTCATTCCGTTTCCGCGAACGCCGGGCAACGCCGAATTTTGAGCATGAAAGCCAAATTGGCTTAGCGAACGAAATGTCGGAAGCCAGTATGTCGCGTGCTATGTTGGCGGACGATTGTCAAACGTCTTGACGACTTCTGCTACTTTAAATGCAGTTTGTTTGCTCGCTGATTGTTTCGATTCTTGCCACGTTGGTGGAAAAAGGTAGCTATGTTCTTTCGTGCCAAATGTCCGATCGGCGTTCAGGAAAAGACTTGGGTTGAATACCGTTTGCAATGGTTGGCGGATCGGTTGAGTGTCGATCGAATGAAGTCGGCTCCTGTGGTGCTCCCCAATGAAACATTCTTTCCGATCGAGTTTGAGCAAACGCCAGCCTGTGCACTTGCCTATAAAAATATCGTTTCGAAGTTAATGTCGATTGAGCCGGGCGATTGTCAGTTTGAAGTTTGTGAGCCTGAGCAACTCCCCGCGTCGTCGGCCCACTACGAACCAGGAGATTTCCCGACGATTCGGATAAGCTCCCTCGAAATGGAGGATCCGTTCTCGCTTGTCAGCACATTGGCTCAACAACTCTCGCATCATATTTTGATTGGCGGTAAGTTGCTTTCGACAGACGATTCTGACCATGAATGCGTGGCCGATCTGCTGACTGTCTTTCTTGGATTCGGAGTCTTTTCCGCCAACTCGACCATTCGGGAAACGAATTGGAGCGAGGGTGGAGCGAGTGGCTGGTCGATGGGAAGACGCGGCTATTTGTCGTCGCAAACGATTGGCTACGCGCTGGCTTTGTGGGCAACGGCCAGAGGCGAATCTAACCCTGATTGGAACAAGCCGCTTCGCCCTGACGCCGGTGACACGATGAAAGCCGGAATTAAATTCATCAACAAAACCGGTGACATCGTTTTTCATCCAGCCGAACTGGCAAGTCAAAAGTGGACGACCGCTGAATCGATTCGGCAGTTAAAATCAAGTTCGCCAAGTTCCCGCCTGGCCGGACTTTGGTATCTCGGTAATGGATTTTCTGCTGGAGTTTCTGAACTACCTGCGGATGCAATTGAGCCAGTGCTTCACTGCCTGCGTGATCGTGAAGTTGCCGTCCGACGCGAAGCCGCCAAACTGATTTCTTACGCTCCCCAGATGGATGTCGTGATGGATGAGATCGAGCGGTGTATCTCTGATAGCGACGCGCAGGTTCGGGGGCACTTAGCGAAAGCCATCGGTATGCAGGGGATCTCGCAAGAGCTGGCGCGAACTGTATTGCTGAGTATGCTCAACGATTCGGATGACGGCGTCGCGGTAAGCGCTGCGATGAGTTTTGCCGCGGCGGGAGTAAGCGATGAAAGCGTCACTCTACCGCTCGTCAAGCGTCTGAAAACGGCGGTCATCAAAGGCCGAGACGCCAGTTCTCATCGCCTCATGCAAATTCTCGAACACATGCGTGAGGACGCCGCGGAATTCATCGAATCTAGTTTCTCCGCGGATGAAGATTTGCAGAGCCAAGTCATGTCGGTGTATCG
>CAZPTT010000124.1:9859-19662 GCA_964589435.1 uncultured Pirellulaceae bacterium | reverse complement strand
GTTTCCGACCGCAACCGGATTCGCTGCCGAGCGGTCGGCGGGACGCGATCAAGGTATGTACATGAGTTGGTACGCGATGACCTATTCGCTGGCCGCCGTCGTGGCACCGCTAACTGGAGCGCTCATCTACGAATACGATCATGACATTTTTTGGTACTTCAGCAACGTCGTCGGCGTGTTGGTGTTGCTTGGGTTTTACTGGCTGGCAAGAACGATACAGAGCGACGAAGCTACGACTTAACCGGCGTAACTGCAAACCCAATTGCAGTCGCTTTTGGGGAGCTCTATTGACCGGTCAAAATAACAAGGCTGGCGTCATGCTCTCGCTTGAGTAAGCATGCCCACGCAAGCGAGGGCATGGCACCCATGGATGCCAGTCCACTAAGCATTACGAACCGCCAGTGTTGGCTCTTTATCCATGAACTGAAGCAACGAAATCAATCTTCTGGCCAAAGCGTTTGTTGCCGCTCGCTTTGGACGAATTTTGGCTTCGGAGTTTTCGCTGGCGTTGCGTTGCCTTGAGTCGATCCTCTCGCTGACGTCGGATTGGTTTTCCCCGTCGGCTTCTTTCTTTTTGACATTGGAATCTGTTTGACAGATTCTGGCGATGAAGAATTTTCGATCAAATCTAGATTAACCAACTGACCAGTTTCGACGAACAACAGGCG
Organism: uncultured Pirellulaceae bacterium; assembly: GCA_964589435.1. Classification (GTDB taxonomy): domain Bacteria; phylum Planctomycetota; class Planctomycetia; order Pirellulales; family Pirellulaceae; genus Mariniblastus. The sequence goes on along the minus strand of CAZPTT010000124.1, from coordinate 18,994 downwards.
AGTTGAGATCTTCTCCAGCGGAAGCCGGGTAAATCTTTGAACAGCGCGTCGATAGCCCGCCAATTGAGGGTGGTAGTAGTCCACCCTCTGCTGCAAGCCCGCTTCAGATATCGAGTCAGTTTTGAAATCAATCACGTCGGCAGCCACTAGCTGATCGCCTTCGTAGACTAGCACCAAGCGATCAATCACGCCTTGCAACAACCCCTCCTCGAGCATGACGGCAAACGGGCGTTCGTTCTCGACTTCCAAACGGTTGGCTTCCATCATGGTTGGGTTGCCAGCAGGAAAATGCATCAAGTACATTTCCTGGTAGGTTTCCAATGACAACATGTTTTTAACATTGTCACGTTCAATCATCGCGTAAAACGATGCAACCGTGTTGTCCAAGTCAGTCGCTGTTGGAGCGATCGTTTTGAGGTGCTCGACCAACTGAGGTTTGGTTGGCGTTGCCTGATCTAACCAAGTGACCAACTGGAAACACCCATGCAGCAACGTTCCACGAGCCATCGCCTGATGGTTTTCATCCGTTTTGAATATGCTTTTTAGCAGAAGTTCATCTCCGCCTTCGAGCATCGAAGGACTCGTTCGTGGAACGCCGCGACCCGAACGAACTTCTTGAGCGACGCAGTCTTTCTTGAGGCCAGCCGAAGCTCCCAAATAAAACTTGTTTAGCTCGTGTGGATCGTCTTCGGCAGCCGCCGGAGCTGAATTCTGAAACCATAGTGGATCACCATATTCGTACAGCGTTCCTTCTTTCCGCTCAGCGGTCGGGCACAGAGTCGCCAGCAAAATTCCTGCCGCCGACTTGTGTTCGACCTTGGCTCCATAGGAAACGATGATGTGGGTCGCGTGAACGGCTCGAGTCATTGCCACGTAAAGGACGCACATGGCTTCGCGAACATTCCGTTGTCGATCTTGCTCAAAGATCTTCTGGAAATTCGGCGGCAGCATATTTCGAACGGCTTGGCTTGCATATCTCGTGGCAATCTTGATCGGAGCCGTGGGGTTGTCGCGTCCAACGACAACATTCGGAGTCATTCCCGCCCAGCCTTGACTGGTCAGCCGAAGCGGGAACACGACGACATCGAACTCAAGCCCTTTCGCTTTATGGATCGTCATCACGCGAACGTTCGCCGAACTCTGATCGCTGACTTTCACATCCTTGCGAACGTATTCAACGAATCGCCCAGGCCGAAGCTGCCATTGATCGTTGTCCGATGGGCTGGCGTAAGCAATTTGAACTAGCTGTTGCAGCCTTAGCAATTCACGCTTGGTGCATTGATCCATCAGTGAACGGGCCAATCGCTCGACCGTTGGGCCGTAGCCATCGGTAACCAGGTGTTGCCGAATCGTCGCCGCCGCTTCAACCGCCGCCGCTTCATTCTCTTTTTGATTTAAGTCCGTTTCCGGCTCCAAGCCCAACGCAGCGCCAAGCGGGCTGTGCGAAACGTGGAACCGAGAAATGGAATCGCCGGGGTGATCCGCCAATTGAATCGCGGACAAAACCAACTCAACCGCAGCGGAGTCCGTGATTGGATTGCCACCCTCTTCGCTGGCTTGAATGCCAGCCAGTTGGAGCTGGAAAATCAGATTACTGACTTCTCCGTTGGTTCGGACAATCAAGCCGATCGTTTGATGAGGTGGAATCGTTTCGACCAGTTCTTTGACCTTGCTGATGGTTCGCTTCAAGACGTTTCGATTGCGAGCTTCGTCTCTGGTGAATTCAATCTGCCGTTGACTCTGATGGCATTCGGCCGCCATTTCAACATTAACGTAGCCCGGGCAATCAGTTTTCGTTGTCGAGTGTTCTTTGAACCAGCTTGTCCAGTCTTTGATCGCCTCCTCAATGACTTCATCGCCGCACTCATATTTGTCGACGTTTTGAAAGACTTCGTTGACCAAGTGAATGACTTCGGGAGAGCTGCGATAGCTTTTGGTAAGCGTTTGAGTTTCATCAAGATTGGCCAGCTCATGGTCAACCAAGTCAAAAATTTCCGCCACGCCACCGCGCCAGCCAAAGATGGCTTGCTTCATATCGCCGACACAGAAAAACGAACGAAGCGAATCCCGAGCTTCGGTGACTTTGCGGGCGAACGGCCGAATCACATTCCACTGAGAAAGCGATGTGTCTTGGAATTCATCAAGCAGTAAGTGCTGAATTTGATGATCGAGACGAAACGAAAACCGATCCGTATCCCACATCGAAACAAAGCTTTGCAGGCGTTCGGTTACATCGTCAAAACGCAGCTCACCCGTTTCACTTTTAGCCGCTTCGAGTAGATCGCCAAACGATTGCAGCAGGTCGCGAGTCGAATGGTTTTGTTGAATCAAACGATTTTGAACGTAAGCCGTACAATGTGGCACGAGCAACTGATAGATTTCGAGAATCTCAGGCTTCAGTTTCGCGTTGCCATATTTATTGATGCCGTTGAGCATGTTTTGGAACGACTTCGTAGAAGCGAACGCGGCCCAATCGCCACGCTGCGCGCTGGTCACAACATCCTTCTTCCAGTGCGCCGGAAGTGCTTTGCCGGGCAGCTCCAAATTGGAAATACGCTCCACCAGTAACTCGAGTTGATCATTGGGGGTGAACTTGCCCGTCATCGGCAGTTGATCCCAAGGCTCCGGCCCGGACTCACGAAAAACTCCATAGGCTTTGTCGACGGTGTCGTGAATCAATGTTGCGACGCGACGAGCTGCTTCCCCCTTGGACAGCATGTGTAAGAGATTCAAGACAGAGTCGTTACGCAGGACGGCCTGAATGGCTTGGTCGTTCAGCCGATTCATCTGCTGTTCTTCAACGATGTCCCAGCTTGGCGGCAAACCTAGTTCAAGACTGAAAGCTTTGGCGACACGATTGAAAAAGCTGTCGAGCGTACTAATTTCCAGCCGATGCAAATTCCTGAGCAACTCGTGGAGAACTTCCGCAGCCCGCTCACGCGAAAGCTTCCAATCGAGTTCGTCCGACAATCTCGCGGCCGCTGCATCGTCGAGTGCCGCATCTGAAAGCCGGCCTACGATTCGATCCAGGATTTCACCAGCGCCTTTTCGAGTGAACGTGGTCGCCAGAATGGTTTGGCATTCAGCGCCCGAGGCCAACAATTGCAAATAGCGATTCGAAAGCGCAAACGTCTTCCCGGTTCCTGCCGAGGCACGAATGATCTGATTTGGAAATTCGCCAAGCAACTCACGGGTTGCCGTTTCACCTACCATGGTGCTGCCTCCTCTAACATTCCGCTGTCATCGGCCGGAATCGTGAATTGCTCAAAGACTCGGTCTTGGCAAATTGCTGCCATATCCTCGGAGTACATCGGCGGTCTAGGGTTGGGCGGCCAAAATGCTCCGGCTCGAAGCTGGCGAATGATTCGTTTGGCTGCTTCATCTGCCGAATTGAGTTCTGCCGCATCCCAGCTCGCCGGATAAAAATCCACGTCGTCCAATTTTTTCGGCAACAAGATATAACCCATCACAACATCGGAAAAATCTCCATCGGCCACGACGCTGACCTCTTTAACCAAGTGGCGATAGAGCGGTAATTGCAAATCCTTCCATTCCTTTTTTCGTGACGCGTAATGGACGACGTCCGGCTTGGCTCCTTTGTCAGATGATTTGTAATCCCAAACGGCAATCTGCCCCGTCATCTCGTGCTGGTCAACACGATCGATTTTTCCGTTGATACAAAATGGCTCGCCATCGACCATGAAATCATGTTCGAGCATTTCTTCGGTTGAGACAATTCGCCAACCCGATTTTCGGTGTGCCGCTTGTTTGACTGCAAATCTTTCGAACCGCAAACGCAATTGTTCGATTTGAATTCTCACCGCAGGCAAACGGGATCCACCAAACGATTGAGTTGCGAACGTATTCAATTGATCGTTCAGATACTCATAGATTTTCTTTGGATCGGTCAGGTCACGCTGGTCGCTTAAACCAAACGACTCCATCACGTTGTGTGTCAGGTCGCCAAACTTGCCGCCGTCCAGCTCTCTCAGATCATCGGAAGTGGCTCGGAGCTTCAGCACCAGTTGGAGGTAAAAACGATAGGGACATTTGATGAACTCGCGAAATTTGGTAACCGAGATCTTATTGATCCGGTTCGAGCAAACGGCGCGAGGAATCTCCAGCTGCTGTTGTGCGTGACAGTCATCCTCGGGAGCCAACCAAAATCGGGAAACGGGTTTGCCGCTGAAGCCAAAGAAAGCCTTCGCTCTGCGAGCCGCAACTTCGTCAGTGTCGGCAAACAGTAAGCGGCTGGGTTTGAGTGGCTCGCCGCGGTCATCGCGACGACCAGAAATCAGCAGCAAATCTTTTCTGACTGACGTGATCAACATCAGGGCGTAACAATCTCGCGCAAAACGCCGATCGTTATCCAGGATCCCAAGCTGTTTACAAAGTTCATTGGGAAGAAACTGATGGCCGACCTCGGCCGTCGGAACATTCTCATCGTTCATGCCCGTTACGATCATCACGGGCGCATCATCGAGAGCCAGGTCCAGCCAGCCAGCCATTTCAACGGCCTCGGGAATGGGTGGCTGAATGACTCGTTGCTCGACGGCCGCTTCGAGGGCCCAGTCAAGAGCTTGGATCGCCGACGACTTGGCTTCAAATGTTTCCGGAACTTGACGCTGGTCGCCTAGTGCTGTGTAAATCGCATCGCAGGCAACGATGATCTGACGATCAACGGGATTTTTCTTATTGAGTAATCGCTCACCATAAACAGCGACAAGAATCTGGCTCCACGGTTGAGCCCACTCGGCGATCGGTTTTTCGTCAGCATCAAGTGGCTTCACCAGCTTCGCAACGGTCGCGTGAACTTCGTTTAACAGTTTTGCCACTTTGGCCGACCGCTCAGCACGCTTTTTTGATCCGGGGTCATCGTCAGAGAAAGCTTTGGCCAGTCGTTTGGGATCGCCAAACGGAAATTCATCTTCCAATCCAATGACGTTGGGGAGGTACGAATTCTGAAACTCGGACAAATCCGCCAGCCAATCACTCGATCCAATTTGGCCAGACAACCAGCGAAACATATCGGGGTGACGCACCAGCGACGCGAGTGATTCGTAATTGAAAGTATGCAAATATTCTCGGCAGGCAACCATCATTCGAACCGGAGCCGTCTCGGCAAGCGGCCGACCGGCCAGGTTCCGATGGACGACGTTGATTGAGTTCAAGCTGCGTTCGAGCTGTGGCACGATCGAATCGTCAGGCACACCAACTGTGATCTGATCAGCGGAATAGTCTCGATCATCGGAGTCGTTTAATTGACTCAAGTAGCAAGCCGTCGCGTAGGCCTGATCGGCAGGTTGGTCAACAATCAACAATTGTTCATCGGCGATTGAAATCGGCATGTCCAACCAGGCTTCGGTGACGAGCGATCCAAATTCATCGAAGCGTTCGCTGAGCGATTCCGGCGCAGCGACCAAGACGTCGACTTGGTCGGCGTTGTTCACGGTGACTTGGCGAAGCATTTCCGAAACCGATCGATTAAGGTCAGCCGTACCGATCATGACGATTCGCTTGTTTGTCGAACAACGAATCTCGCCGGCTTTTAGCAATCCACCTGCGGCGTAATTGCGTGCCGCCTGCTTGTCCCACAGGTTAACGCGGTAAAGAATCGAGTAGTACCGTTTTTGGATCGCGTTGAGCGCATCCCATCTGGCCGATTCTTCTTTTAGGAATCCCGTGTCTTTTTTTACTTCCCGCGCCACACTACTAAAGCTCCAAATGTCGTTTGCCAAACGCGAGTGTAGTTTGGAAACCATCGACGCGAGCGGTTGCCAGTCCTGCAAGTCGGATACATCGGTGCGACCGGTCAGGCACTTGATTTCTTCGTCGGGTGTTTCTTCGAGTGCCATCGACCAGGCAATTTGCTGAGCCAGATCGGTGGCCAGTGGTTTTTCAGCAACATAGAGATGCTCGGGTAAGTGGCCAAGCGTAGTGATGATCGGTGGCGTAAACAATATTTGACGGTCATCAGTAATCGAGACCAGTAACTGCAAGAGTCGATCTTGCGACCGTCGTGATGGTGTTACCAGAATGAAATCTGCCAGATCCAGTCTTGGCGAGCCAGATTTGGCGAACTGAAAAGAGTCGACGAGCCATCGGGCAGCCGCAACCAATGGTGGTTGCTCGGTCCCAAGGAAAATGCGGCGGTCTGATTGAGGCAACTATCAAATCCTTTGACGGGTAATGGTCATCGTGCCGAAAACGTTTTGCAGCGATTGAAAAAGGTCGATTGGAAAAGGTCGAATGAAAAACGGTGAATGCAAAAAAGACAAACGTAAATCCGACCCACCAACCCTTGCGAAACGTCGGGCGGTGACAGGTGGAATCGCCGAATTTTCATTATAGGATAATTGGCACTTTTGACACGTTAGGTCACTGGCTAAATAAGTAATTGATTTGATTTACATTTGGACAGAATTGCTTATATTTTTTGGGTCTCCAACTCAAAGGGAAATTATGTTCGACGTCTACAAGCCTTCCGGCGGCATCGGCCCGCTGACTTATCCACTCATGATTGGCGGTATTGTCGTCGCTGTTGCACTGGCGTTCGTTTACCAGCTTGCCTTGGAATACATTCCCCTAATTTACTTGTGTTTCTTGATCACAGGCGCGATGGGCATGGGGCTCGCCATGCTTGCCTCCTTCATTGTTAACGTCGGTCATTGCCGAAATTTGATGGTGGCCGCCATCATTGGATTGGTCTTAGCGACGTGCGGCTTGGGTGCCAAGTATTGGTTTCAGTATCAGCGAATCGTGAAAAATCAAGTCGCGTTCGAAATGGATCAACCGAACGTAACAGAAGCGGATCGCGAGGCAGTTCAAAAATTTGTCGGCGAGAACCTAACATTCATGAAGCACATTGAATTTCGTGCGGCGACTGGGTGGAATGTTGGTCGAGGAGGAGGCGCTCCGGTCAGCGGATTTCTCGTCTACCTGGTTTGGCTGATTGAAGCGGGAATAATTTACTACTTTGCCCTGACGATTCCGGTTAGCGCCGCTGGTGAGCCGTACAGCGAGAAAACCAGTAAGTGGGCCGATGAAGCCGAGAACGTCATGTCGCTTCCCGTCACAGAAGATGAAATGGTTGCCAAGATTAAATCAGCTTCGACGGTTGATGAACTGTTGGAAATCCCGATACCTAAAACTGACATGTCGAATCAGTTCGCCATGTATACCGTCAACAGCATTCCAGGCCAGGAACTTGAAGACGCTTATTTGACTGTCGAGTTGACGACGTTTTCGGTCAACAACAAAGGCGAGGAGGTGACGACTTCCGAGTCTCTTGTCAAACACGCGGTGCTATCATCAGAAAAGCGAAAGCAATTGGTCGACAACGCGGAACTCTTGCAAGAAGCGCTGGAGGACTACCGAGCCAGCGTTGAAGAAGAGGCAGCGCAAGAAGCTGAAGCGGAGCAGAATTCTGAAGTTCCCCCGGAACAAGAAGAAGGCGACGCTTAAGCGCGACACCGCTCAGTCATCCCTAACTCTCGTAGTAACCTAACGGCGGCAGGATCCACGGAGCTTGTCGACCACGGAAACCGCAGCGCCCTTAGACGCGACGTAAAATCGCCCCTTTTGGCTGACCCCAATCAGCGGTAAATTGTCGGCTCAGTTTGAAGCAATCATTGACACCCTCACCATCATACTCGCACGGAAAAAATCATGGCCAAGCTCACAATCAACGATGTCGACGTTAGCGGAAAAAAAGTTCTGATGCGAGTCGATTTTAACGTTCCGCTTGATGACAACTTGGCGATCACCGACGACCGCCGAATCGAAATGGCGCTGCCAACGATCAAGTCCGTTTTGGAGCGCGGTGGTCAGTTGATCCTGATGAGCCATCTCGGACGTCCCAAAGGCGAAACGGTCGCAAAATATAGTTTGAAGCCTGCCGCCGAACGACTTGCTCAACTGCTGGAAAAACCAGTCGCGTTCGCGAGCGATACCGTTGGCCCAGACGCTGCCGAAAAAGTTGGTGCACTTCAAGACGGTGGGGTGGTCGTCCTGGAGAACCTTCGTTTCGACGCGAGAGAAACGGCCGGTGACGATGCCTTCTCCGCTCAACTGGCCGAGTTCGCTGACATCTATTGCAACAACGCATTCGGAACCTGTCACCGCGAACACGCTTCGATGTACGGCGTCGCCCGGGCGATGGGCGGCAAGCCCAAGGTCGTCGGGGCGCTTGTGGAGAAGGAAATCAAATACTTGAGCGACGTCATTGCGACTCCTGACCGGCCTTTCGTTGCGATCCTCGGAGGAGCCAAGGTTTCCGACAAAATCAAAGTCATCGAAAACTTGATTGGCGTCTGCGATCACATTTTGATCGGTGGAGCGATGGCCTATACGTTTTCGCTTGCCAAAGGCGGCAAGGTCGGCGATAGCCTTGTGGAGAAAGACAAAGTCGATCTGGCCAATGAGCTGATCGAAAAAGCTGGGGACAAATTGGTGCTGCCAGTCGACACGCATTGTGGTGATGATTTCAATTCTGCTTGCAATAAACAAGTCGTTGCTGCGGGCGAGATTCCTGACGGCTTCGAAGGTCTTGATATCGGCCCGGCCACAGCGAAGAAGTTTGCCGAAATTATTGCCAATGCAAAGACTGTCATTTGGAACGGGCCGATGGGCGTTTTCGAGATGTCGCCCTTTGACGAAGGAACCAAGACAGTGGCGCAAGCCATCGCCGATGGAAGTTCAATCAGTATCATCGGTGGCGGTGACAGTGCGGCAGCCGTTGCCCAATTAGGATTCGAAGATTCCGTTACCCATGTGAGCACTGGTGGCGGGGCAAGTTTGGCCATGCTTGAAGGAAAGACTTTTGCTGCGGTCGAAGTTCTCGATGAAAAAGAAACGGTCGCAAACTAGATAACGACCTTTGCAAAAAAAAAGACGGACGCAAAAGTTTTGAAGCTGACAGAACGGCATTGCCGTTAAACCTATGATGCGCCGCCTAAGCATGCCCACGCAAGCGAGGGCATGGCACCCGTCCGTACGGGAATGCAAATTGAAGACACTCTCCCTCGGGAGAGTCGGGCTCTCAGGCCCGGAGAGGGGCAATTGTCATCACAAATCGCCCGGCCGTTAAACCTATGATGCGCCGCCTAAGCATGCCCACGCAAGCGAGGGCATGGC
>CAZPTT010000124.1:0-9759 GCA_964589435.1 uncultured Pirellulaceae bacterium | reverse complement strand
ACCCGTCCGTACGGGAATGCAAATTGAAGACACTCTCCCTCGGGAGAGCCCGGAGAGAGGGGCCGTTCTCATCACGCATCCGTCACACACTCTCCGGCGTTCGCTTGGCTCTTGCCTTAACGACCAAACTCCCAATTGCCGCCGCCAACGCCGCGTGCATCAGTGGCTTGATAGGAACAAAATGTCGACCATTTTCAGCCCAAGTCAGGGCAACGGTGACGACGCTCAGGGCAAATACGCAGGCGATAAAACCTCCATAGGAGCGCCACGTCAGCACCATGCCCAGTCCGCCTCCGACCAATAGCACAATGTTCAATATCGAAACGAAGCCGTCCAATTTATTCAACTCAAAGTGCGACACAATTTTTGCAGTTGCCAGCGGAAATAGCTTGGAAGGGTTATCCTCGATCCATTGGTTTGTCTTTTCAAGACTCTTTTCAGCCACCAAGCGCTCTTGCGAAATCAATCCGGTAACGACTTGTTCAGCCGTCTGGACTTCCTCTTGGCATTTGACGATTTGATCGAAATTCCAATTGCCGGTGCTCAAGGCAGCGTCGGAATATCCACCAACCAGCCCAATTGGCACGCCCCTACCGAGTGGTAAAAACTCACCAGCGACGCGGCAATTTCGAACCCACCAAGGGGCTGCAATTACGAAGGTGCCGGCTAAAAATAAGGCGGCGCACTGGAGGAATTTTGCAGAATCACCACGCGTGACCAGCAGTTTCACCAACGCCACAACCAGTCCGACGGTAATGGCCAAAATCCAATAGTTGGCTTGCCAATGGCAAAGTGCCAATGTACCCAGTAGCGCACCTGCGACGGGCCAACGCCACGATCGCCGAACTTGTTCCGTTTTCGAGTGCCAGGCATGAATCACTGCGCAAAAGAAAAAAATGAGCACAGACGCCGACAACGATTCTGACCCAATGTAAAACGCTGATTGATGAAGCGTTGAATCCAAGACGATGGTTGCGATGGCCAATATTGCTGCTGGCAAACCAAAGTGGCAAGCTATCTGCGTGACCAACAACGTCAACGCAATGGCGAGTAATATCGCGCTGTAACTTCTGATCGCTTCCCAGCGACGACTGGAGAAAGCGTAGGTGCGTGAAAGCAAATAGGGATACGCGGGCGCGATTGCCGTCGTCTTTCCCTCTGCCGAAACGTTGTAAATCCAATCGAGTTGACCATTCAAATTGTTGCCGGCATAAGCTTGCAACCAATCCGCATCAGAAAATCGCAATTCAAAATCGCCATCAGCGGCCAGATTGATCGCGAGGTTATCATTGAAGACCTCATCCGGTCGGCCTGACGGCGGGGCCGAGTAATCGTTTGAAACTTGCCCTCCCCAATAAGTCGATGCGACCATCATCAGCACAAACGTCGCTGGGACGAACCAACAGCCCCACGGGAGTGAATGATGGTCGATTGGATTGGGGGATTTTGCAGTCATGGCTGCCGAACGGAATGGATCATTTAAACAACAGGCCCAGCGGCTCTGACCTCTTTGGTTGCCTGGTCTGCATACAACTCAAAATGCTCATTGAATTTGGCGGCCAGTTTTTCGGCCATCGCCTGAAACTGACTCACATCCTCCCAGCATTCTCGCGGGCGTAAAATTTTGGCCGGAACACCGTTGCACCATTTCGGAACTTGCAAACCAAAGATCGGATCGAGTTCGTACTCGGCTTTCTGCAACGAGTCATCATGGATTGCGTCGATGATGGATCGGGTGTAGCCCAAGCTGATTCGCTTGCCAACGCCGTACGCTCCGCCGCTCCATCCGGTGTTCACCAGCCAAGCGCTCGAGCCATGTTGCTTCATCTTCTCCGCCAACAGCTCGGCGTATCGGGTTGGGTGCAGCACCAAAAATGCCGCGCCGAAGCAGGCTGAAAAAGTAGCTTCTGGTTCTGACACACCGACCTCAGTGCCGGCGACTTTCGCTGTGTATCCACTGATAAAGTGATACATGGCTTGGTCAGGATTGAGCTTGCTGACTGGCGGTAGAACGCCGAACGCATCACAGGTCAATAGAATAATGTTCTTCGGTGGATCTGCGATACAAGGAATTTTGGCGTTGTCGATGTACTCGATTGGATAGGAACAACGCGTGTTTTGAGTTAACGAAACGTTATCGTAATCGACTTCGTGAGTGTGAGGATCCTGAACCGTGTTTTCCAGTACCGATCCATAACGAATCGCATTAAAAATTTGTGGCTCTTTTTCTGGCGAGAGATTGATGCATTTCGCGTAGCAGCCGCCTTCGATATTGAAGACGCCAGCATCGTTCCAACAGTGCTCGTCATCGCCAACCAAAGGCCGACGAGGATCAGCCGACAGCGTCGTCTTCCCAGTGCCCGAAAGCCCGAAAAATAGCGATGTGTCATTGGACTCGCCAACGTTACACGAGCAGTGCATGGAAAGCACGCCTTTTTTGGGCATCAGATAATTCATGATCGTGAACACGCCCTTTTTCATTTCGCCGGCGTACTCGGTTCCCAAAATGACCATCTCGCCTCGATCGAAATTGACGGAAACCGAAGTCTCCGTTTCAACGCCTTCAATTGCGGGATCTGCTTTGTGTTGCCCCGCATTGAAGACCACAAAATCCGGTTCGCCAAAATTCGCCAGCTCTTCATCCGTCGGTCGAATCAACATGTTGTACATGAAGAGCGCATGATAGGCCCGCGAACAAATAATGCGGATCTTCAGCCGGCAACTCGTGTCCCAACCTGCGAAGCCATCGAAGACGTAAAACTGCGGGGACGTGTCCAGAAAATCAACGGCTCGTTCTCGCAGTTGGTCATACGAGGATTCAGGCAACGGAATATTAACGGAGCCCCACCAGACATCGTCTTCGATACTTTTCTGTTTAACAATTCGCTTGTCTTTAGGACTGCGACCGGTCTTGGTGCCGGAACTCGATGAGATGCCGCCTGACTTGGTGATGGTGCCACCGTCAAACCGGATCGCGTCTTCATACAGTCGCGCCGCCGCAGCGTTTCGAAGGATGTTGGCGGGAATTTCACCTCGTTCAAGTGCGGCGATTCGGGAGTCAGTTGCTGTGGCCATAATGGTTTCCAGATTTCTTCAAGCGATGTCTCTGCAAGAGTTGACTGTCACACGGCGCCTGATCGAAGTGGGTTCACAAGGATCTTTTCGCTCAATTTGTGCATGACGTCTTGTACGATAATACTTTATCGCAGACCCTTAGAGCTAAGACAATGGCGTTGCGGCTGACTAAGATTTCGTCAAAACGACCCCGAAAACCCCACACACAACTATCCACGATGCGAACAAATGTCTGAAAAAAACAACCCGTCAAAATCGCCGGGAACTCGATTTCGCGAGGCTATGAAATTCGAAACGCCGCTTCAGATTCCTGGTGTCATCAATGCCTATTGTGCACTGCTTGCCCGTCGATCTGGATTCCACGCGGTCTATTTGTCGGGAGCGGGCGTCGCCAACGCGTCGTTTGGAATGCCTGACTTGGGGATGACATCGCTGACCGACGTTGTAGCGGACATTGAGCGGATCACTTCCGTATGTGAGCTGCCGCTGTTGGTCGACGCCGATACCGGCTGGGGACATTCGCTTTGTATTGCTCGGACAGTTAAGTCGTTCATCAAAGCCGGGGCTGCGGCCATGCATATCGAGGATCAACAGGCGGCCAAACGCTGTGGCCATCGCCCTGGCAAAGCGATCGTATCGACCGCAGAAATGGTCGACCGGATTCACGCGAGCGTCGATGCTCGAACGGATGAATCGTTTGTGATCATGGCCCGCACTGATGCCTTAGCCAGCGAAGGATTGGAGGCTTCAATCGAACGATGCCAAAAATACGTCGAGGCTGGAGCGGACACGATTTTTGCGGAAGCGATTACGGATCCCGTTCAGTACAAGAAATTCACCTCGTCGATCAGCGTGCCGGTTTTAGCGAACATGACTGAGTTTGGACAAAGCCCGCTGATGACGGTGGAGCAACTTAAAGATGTCGGGGTCGAACTGGTGCTTTACCCGTTGTCAGCGTTTCGAGCGATGAGCGCGGCGGCGGACATGGTATACAATTCGATTCGCAAAGATGGGTCTCAGACCAATGTTGTCGACCAGATGCAAACTCGAAACGATCTTTACGAAGTGTTGGACTATCTCAGTTATGAAAAGCAAATTGATGACGTCTTGAAACGGCAAACGGATAATTTGTAGCGGCAATGGGACTTGTTGGTAGGCGACAAACTATCTGGCAACGCATGACTCGATACACAATTGACTCAATATAAAAAGGGAAAAACGATGGCGGCAAAAAAGAAGGCGGGTGGTTTAGCGGGTGTCGTAGCAGGCGAAACAGCGATCGCTACCGTGGGCAAAGAGGGCTCTGGGCTGAACTATCGTGGCTATTCGATTCACGACCTGGCTGAAAAATCGACGTTTGAAGATGTCGCGTTTTTGCTTTTGTATGGCTATTTGCCGACGGCCAAAGAGCTGGATAGCTTTACGGCGCGAATGGTCAGCCAGCGAGATCTACCTGCTGCGTTGTTGGACACGCTCAAAGCGATTCCCAAGTCGGCTCATCCCATGGATGTGTTGAGAACGGGATGCTCAATGCTGGGCGTGCTGGAGCCGGAGACTTCATTCAGTGAACAGCAGCAAAAGGCCGAGCGATTGCTTGCCTGCCTGCCATCGATTTTAGTGTATTGGTACCGCTACTCCCATGATGGAACCGAGATCAATTTTGTTTCCGACGAATCGTCGATAGCAGGTTACTTTCTTGACCAGATGCACGACGAGACGCCGTCGGATCTGCACCGGCGCGTGATGGATGTTTCGCTGATTCTGTATGCCGAACACGAGTTCAATGCGTCGACCTTCACGGCTCGCGTTTGCACCGCGACGCTTTCGGATTTGTTTTCTGCAATCACTGGCGCGATCGGTACGTTACGCGGCCCGTTGCATGGTGGAGCCAACGAAGCCGCCATGGAATTGATCGAAAAATTCCAGACTGCCGACGAAGCCGAAGCGGGGCTGATGGAAATGTTGACCAACAAGGCATTGGTCATGGGATTTGGGCACCGGGTTTATACGGTCTCCGATCCACGCAGCGACATCATCAAGGGCTGGGCAGAAAAACTTTCGCAGGCTAATGGCGATACGGTTCTCTATCCTGTTTCTGAACGTATCGAACAGGTGATGTGGCGAGAGAAGAAGCTTTTCCCGAACCTCGATTTCTATAGCGCGTCGGCGTATCATTTTCTCGGTGTGCCGACTGCGATGTTTACTCCGATCTTCGTATTGTCTCGAGTCAGCGGTTGGGCCGCGCACGTTTTTGAGCAACGCGGCAATAACCGCTTGATCCGTCCGGGTGCCGATTACATCGGCCCCGATCAACAAGAGTACGTTGCGATCGAAAATCGAACTGGCCAAGTTTCAACTTAGAAGATTAAACAGAACATTGGGTTCGCATTTATCAAAGCACGCCGGTGCGACGATTCATTCAACGTTAACATGGCGAAGAGTAACGAAACTGATTTGAGTAACGAAACTGACTTAAGTAAAGAAACTGTTTTGATCGCCAAAGCGATTTAATTCCTTAACCCTCGGCGATAGTTTATGAGTTTGCCTGAAGAAAAAGTTATTTGGGATGCGGAGTTCAACGACTCAGTAACTACCTATTGGTTGCTCAATGGAATTTTGATCTGCATCGTCACTGTGGTTGGCATCGTCCTTTTGCCGTTTTGGATCATTGGCGGGAAGATCATCACGCGAAAATATCTCGCTTCTCATCGCTGCACATTGACTGACCGATCACTCAAGGTCGGCAAGGGGATTCTGACCAAGGTTGAAAAGACGGTTCCGCTCGATCGCATCACTGATGTGGCGATTCTCGAAGGGCCGATCATGCGGTACTTTAAGATCGAAGCGCTGTCCGTCGAAACGGCGGGGCAGTCGTCGGTTGGCTCGCTGATTAGCCTGTATGGAATCAAAGAAGGGCGAAAATTTCGGGACGCAGTTTTGCAACAGCGTGAGAAAGTCGTGGGTAGCTCTGAAACTACCGGTAACGTCGCGACTGTTTCGAGTGGCATGAATGATCAGTCAACAGAATTGCTTGTCGAGATTCGTGACACGCTGAAGCGTATGGAAGAGATGCAACGAAGGTCGTCTAGCTCCTAAGAGCCGCGTCCGTCGAAACTGAGACTTTCAATCCTGTGATCAAACGGTTTGCAAGAACCTTGGAACTACGACGCTGCCTGTGAAAGTATCATTTAACAGAAACGAAGACTCGTGATTGTTATCAGCGGAATCGTGACCACTTCCGACAGCAATCGTCATGAAGTGGTCGAGTTCATGAAAAAGCTGCGCGACGAAACGATCAAGCTTGATCGAGGCGTGGTTGCGTATCGCTTTGGAATCGACATCGACAATGCCAATGAAATCCACGTCTACGAAGAATGGGAATCGGTCGAAGCCCTGAAAGAGCATGGGCAAAAACCTCACAGCGATGCGTTTCGAGCACTTCGATCAAAGCTGGGTTTTTCAACAAGTGGCTTCAGTCGTTGGCAAGCCGAGGAGCTTGGCGAATTTTAATTTGGTGATTTTCAACTTGGCCTATTTCAACTAGTTCGGTTCCAACTGTTCCGTTTTCAGCTGGTCCGGTTTCAACTTCGTTTGCTAAGCATTTGGATTCGCTTTTATCTTCCGATGGGTCATGGAAAGAAGACACCCACGAAGAGCCACGGAGCCGCAGAGAAAAACACATTCCTTGATAACTACGCGTCTTGGCGGCTCTACGTGAGAATTGTTGGCCGCACATTGAGATCGAAATTCTCGCAATCTGACGTCAAAAATAAGCCGACGTGAAAGCGGGCAGATGTACTTTCAGTCGGCATCGTTCGGACTATCCAAACTAGCTCGCTCAGTATCTGGCTGACCGATTCTGCAACACGCTCGCGCAGCCATTTGTGCCGGAATCAAACAATATCAATCGACCTGCCGCTTCTAGTTTGCTTGGCATCTTGTTTGCTATTGGTTTCACCTACTTCCGGGGCAACGGCAATTCAACCTTATTGGGAACCAACGATGAATTTATGCGCCCACTTTCAACTTCGACTCGCTTATATCACATTCGCCTTTTTGGCAGCATGGTTTCTGTGCGATATTCGAAGTGCCCAGGCACAGCCCGTCCAAGACCAAACCGATCTGCAGCAGATGCAGCAGCAATTGACATCGCTTCAGTCCAAGATCGCTTCTTTGCAACAGCCAGCAGCCGAACCGGAGCATGACGCGTTTCGAAACAACCGCGTCAAGTCTGTTGGCACACATCGTCGGACTCAACGCGAACCAGAACCCATCATCGTCGACTCGATGCAGATTCGGCTATATGACCTCAGCGATATCTTCACCGTTTCCCCTCAGTACCCGGCCGTACTACCCAACGATTTGGCGAGTTCAGGAACGATGTTTCAGACCAGCCGCGGCCACCTCACGAGCGGCATCGGCCAAGGCGGTTTCGGCGGAGGCGGCCTCGGTGGTGGAGGGGGTGGTGGCTATAGCAGCAGTGGTGGTGGAGGTGTGTTTAGCATTCCATCTTCACCTGTACGACAGCCACGAAAAAAACAAGAAGCAGGCTCCGTCAGTCTCCGCTCGGCCCAAGTCTCGATGACACAACTGGTTGCTGCGATCAAAGACACGGTCGAACCTGAAATTTGGAAACGCGAACATGACAACGCAAAGATTCAATACCTGGGAAATACTTTGTTGATCACAGCAACCGATGACATGCACACCCAAATCAACAACCTGCTCAACCTCTTCCGAGAACATTGGGGGAAACTTCGCACCGTCTCCGTTCAGACTTATTGGATTCGAGCCGCGTCCGGTTCCGCAGCGGACTTACTTGACACCGAATCACAAGAATCCATTGGAGCAGGCGTCGTCAGCCCAGAGAAATGGCAGCCCTTTCTTGATGAAGCCAAATCCGAGAAACGATTTGCGTATTCTGCAACGCTGACAGGGCACAACAACCAGACGCTGCACGCACTTTCGGGGCGCCAACGACAATTGACGATCGATGCAATTCCGTTCCAATCGACTGAAGTCAATATGAAAGCAAATGATCCGGAAGATCCATTCAATGAAGACCTCGACGACGAGGACGACGACCACCTCGACTATTTCAGTCGAACAAAACAGATTGTTGGCTTCAGCCCCGTTCGCCAATCTTTTCATCACGGAGCCGCCATTCAAATAACTCCCTTGGCAACGCGCGGTGGAAATTTCGTTGTGCTCGACTTGCACGCCAAAGTCAACGAGTTGGTTGAAATGCAGCTAAACGAACAGGCCGGCGGAGAAGCGGATGAAGACAATCAAACCAATGAGAAGCAGTCGATCTTCGTCCATCTTCCCAATGGTGAAAAAGCAGAAGTCGAACTTGATAACGGCGAGTACATTTCGTATCGCTTGAACACGACCGTTCGTTGTCCGAAAGAGCAAGTCGTGTTGGCTGGCAGCATGACCTATGACGCCAACGCCGACGGGGAGCAGCCTGACCTGTACCTCTTCGTTAAGGTTTCCGTGCATACGATCAACGAAGACGAGTCTGATTGGAATTCAGGGCCGAAGAGTTCCAGTAAGAAATAGGTTTCGCAAAAACGATTCTTTGCTGCGGAAGCGATTCTTCAAAAGCGTTTTTAGAAAGTCGCAATGTAAAAAGCCGGTGGTCGAATTGCGACCACCGGCTACTTCTTTTTTCGTTGGCGTTTTCAAACTACAAGCCAAGCTTAAAACGCCATCTCCAAACTGTCGATGCCAATACCGCCGATGCCCAAACTACTTATCGCGGTCGCGAACGATCAATCCTCGTCCCAATCGGGCGGCGAGTATTGCGTGGTGACTTCAACAAACATCGACAACACAAGTTTTGCCACCACAGCCAAGACGGTGATGATCAAACTGACGGTGAACCAGCCGACTCCTTTTTTTCCAGCCGTGATCAGGCTGTAGCCACAGAGGAATGCGGAAAGTGTTAGGAGCGACCACGCGATCTCGGCGTTATGCGGAAGGCGAAAGAAGTGTCCGCTCGCTTTCGCTGCTCCAATTGCCACAAGCGTTTCCGTTTCCGTTTCGATTGGAACAGGACCAATCGAAAGCAATTCGTTCCTGACTTCCGAATCTCTCGATTCGAATTGATCGGTCGTTTGCTGTCGCGGTTGAGCAGCCGGCAATTGGCCTGAAAAAGCCGGTGCCAGCATTGCGAAGACTGACGCGAGGGCCAGTGTGAAAGCCATCGAGTCAAACAACCATCCTTTTGTTCTGACTCTTGTTTTGTTCATTGCTAACCTTAGTTTGAGTTTGGGTCTCCCTTGTAGAATTTACTTCGTGTTCTTTACCCTCAATTCGATTCGCAGTGCTGAATCTTGGGTCGGAAGAACAATTCTTAGCAGGAAAAACCCTCTATTTTGATGCAAAAACACCACAAGCAGGGGAACAATGCCGTAAAAACCGCCTTGGTTGGAATAACCGATCTTGGGCCGTTAAAAGTGCATTGCACCAGGCCTGATGAACCGGTCGCTCGGCTTGGGCTTGAGCTTGAGCTAGCGAAAACGGCGGAGAAGATTATCAGTTTCCACCCATGAAACTGACAATTGGAACTTAAACAGGTTCGGGAATTGGCGTCGCCAAAACAACACGGCAATCGAGCTTAATGACCTAGCTACTCAAACTGAGCGTTTTGAAAATCCGCATCGCTATCAATCGACAAAT
>CAZPTT010000123.1:0-19743 GCA_964589435.1 uncultured Pirellulaceae bacterium | reverse complement strand
CCAAGAAATCCAGCAGCTCATGTTGCACAGGTTGTTCACAACGAATGCCAAAATCACTGGGCGTCTCGACCAATGGCTTGGAAAAGTGATGCATCCAGGCGCGATTGACCAGCACCCGAGCGGTCAACGGGTTGTCCTTGTTCGCAATTGCGTTGGCCAACTCCAATCGCCCCGCCCGATTCTTAAATGATTGACGATCAGGTTCACTTAGCAGTGCCACGAATCGGCGCGGAACCTCTTCGCCGCGACGATTAATGTTCCCGCGCAACATGACTCGTTCGTTATGAGGATTCTCATTCTCGCGAATCGCCATTGCTCTGGCGACTCCTGGGGGCGTCGCGGCATGATGTTCCGCCAAGCTTGACTTGAGTTTCTGCCAAGCTTTCTTCTCGGCCACATTGAAGTACTGCTTGAGGTTCTTGCGGTTGATCGTCGCCGGCGAACCCGACCCAAACAAAAGCCGAGCCAGCTCTTGCTTCGATTTCAATTCAGCCACATCAAATTGCTTGATCGCAGGGAGAACTGAGCCGGCGGTGACCCAAGCCTGACGAACATCAGCCAATAACTCACTCAGTAGCTGGCCCAATTCAGCTTTGTTCTTGGGCGGCGCATTTTGCAAGGCGGCGACTACGAGCGGATCGAAATCGTATTTGTTATCGCTGGCAACCCAATGGGCGATCAATTGCTTGGCTTGTTTTTCAAACTGGTCGTTGGGTAAGACGAACAATTCAGCCAATGGCTTGACGCTTGAATTGACTTTCGCTTGACGAACCAGAAACGTTCTCCACTTGGAAATCGTATGCTCGTTGATCTGGTCTTTCGTTAACTTGGTCGACGGCAGGCTGGTCACCAACGTTTCGTTCTCCGGCTCGAACGCCCGGACTAGATAGTCTGTCAAGAACTCATCCATTTGAGTTTGCAAGCGTTGCACGTACTCGTTTTCATAGGAGACGATCGCTTTCTTGCGTTCCTCAAGTTCATCAAAGAATGGCTTTAGTTTTTCAACAATTTCGGCGCTGCCAATCAGGGGGAGTTCTTCGGGAGTATGGCAGTTCTCAAAGACTCCATAGAGCGAATAGTAGTCCTCCGTTGGGATCGCGTCGTATTTGTGGTCGTGACAGCGGGCACAGCTAACGGTTAACCCCAGCAGCCCACGCGTCGTCACATCAATTTGGTCATCAATCGTATCGGGCCGAGCGATGTACTTCCGACCAACCGTGATAAATCCAAGTGCCGCCAATGTTTTTTTGTCAGCGGGAACCTCAAGGTAGTCGGCTGCCAACTGCTCGCGAATGAACTGGTCATAAGGAAGGTCGTCGTTGAACGCATCGATCACGTAATCGCGATAAGTAAACGCAAACGGGTAATTGCGATCTGCATTGTCAAACGTGTAACCGCTGGTGTCCGCGTAGCGCGCTACGTCAAGCCAATGGCGAGCCCAGCGTTCACCGTATTGCGGTGACGCCAGCAACCGATCTAGTACCTTTCGGAAGGCAACGTCATCATTGGAGTTGTCGATAAAGAATTCATTGACTTCCTCCATGGTTGGTGGTAGCCCAATCAAATCGAATGTTGCGCGACGAATGAGTGTCCGCCGGTCTGCCATTGGCGAAAAGCTGAGCCCGTTCGATTCAAGCTTCGACAGAATTAGTCGGTCGATCGGCGCGCGAACTTGAGCAATGTGGTTTACATCAGGAAGTGGTGGCTGGCGTACTGGCTGAAAAGACCAATGAGATGCTTTGTGAGAAGCTAACAACTCTGGCATTCCGACTTTGGAGATGGGTTCGCTGTCGGCTGGCCAAGGCAAACCGAGTTTGACCCAGTGAGCTAAGTCATTTGCCTGTTGTTGGCTTAGCTTTTCATTGGGCGGCATGTCGTAATCCGACTGGTGCAACACCGACTGAATGATCAGGCTGGATTCCGGTTTGCCTGCCACCGCGCCAGGTTCAGCACTGTCCCCGCCGGCCAAGATTGCGTTGCGAGAATCAACTCGAAATCCCGACTCACTCTTTGTCGAACCATGGCATTCGAGGCAGTGCGTTGCAAGCAATGGACGAATCTTGGTTTCGAAAAACTCGACATGGTCGGCGGAAAACTCATCGTCGGCCTGGAGTGAGTGCGGCACTGTCAGGATTAAGGCGGAAACGAGTAGTAAAGCGGTGAGCAATTTCATGGCTCTATGATACATCATGAAGTTGCGGAGGCACCAATGGATGTGAATGTTTGACGAGGGTTCGCAGCGACTGGAGGCCTTCCCCGGCTGTTGCGGCGTCCGACCCTCCTGCAAGCGAGAGGGCTTTATAGCTCGTCATCGTCCGAGCGAGAAAGTGTCACCGCTGTGAAAAGCGAACTCCAAGAATTTCGATTGGAGCGAAAGGGTGAGCCCGTCAAAATATTGCTCCAGAAAATTCTGCGGCTTCTTCCGCGTCTAGATATACAGTACGCCGTCATTGGTTGAGAAAGGGCCGGCGACATCTGAGTTTGACGCAACGATCTGTTTGACAACGAGGCAGCGAAAGGCGACTTCGTCGGAGCGGTGGGCGACGATCGTAAACTCGTATTGATCGTCTTTTCGAAAATCTAGTTCTGGTAATTTGGCTTCGTAACCAGCCAAAACAGCGGTTGCGTGATTGGGAAACGCGTCTTGCAAATCAGGGCGGCGCTGACATTCACACGGAACCATCGCCCCACTCTTTGAAAGGATCTCCAACGAATCAGGAGCCCCGTCCTCGAGCAGCATCCAACCACGAACCGTCACAACGTCATTCTCCTGTTCGACTACCTCCAAAAAACCATTGGAGACAAACGCGCGGGGCCCCGTGGGCGAACCGCCATGTGGTCGTGTTGCATCAATTCTGCCTGACTCAATTGCGGACGCGACTACTTTTAGTGCCGCCTCGAACGCTACCATCGATTCGGCGATCGCTTGATCATCATGAGCAAAACTTGGCAGCAACGTTCCGTTGGTCATCACGCCATTCTTCAAACATTCTTGGAGGAAAAGACTGCGAACGTTGGCTTGAGGCAATTCGCCGCAATCATGAAACTCGATCGTCATCCGAGCCTCAGGTCCGGCGAGCACACAGTGAACGCCGACCCGCTTTGAAACCTCCTTGAATTGTTCGCGAACTTTTCGTCCCACGTCGGCCAAATGCTGACAAACCGGTTCACGTTTCAGCAACTCCAAAACAGTTTTGGCTGCGACCAGTGAAAACGTTTCGCCGCGAAACGTCATTCCAAACCCGCAGGCTGGCAGTCTCTGCATGTATTCTCGTTTGCCCACAACGGCCGACAGAGGCATGCCGTTGGCCATCCCTTTTCCGATGCAAGCCAAATCCGGCACGACACCGAAGTACTCTTGGGCTCCTCCATTGGCCAGCCGAAACGCCGTCACCATTTCGTCAAAGATCATCAAACAACCATGTTTCTCCGTCAGCTTTCGGACTCCTTCGAGATATCCATCATCCGGAATTTTGAGGTTGACCGGTTCCATGATCACGCAAGCGACATTGCCTTTATGCTTATTCAGTAGTGCTTCTAACGCAACCAAGTCGTTGTACGGAAACGGTTCGACTTGCTCTCGCAGACCGGCTGGCATCCCTTCCACTCCAGGATGCAAACAGGTGTACCATTCGTGGAACCCATGAAAACCACATTGAAGAATCATGTCACGTCCGGTGACAGCGCGGGCGATTCGCAAGGAAGCATTGACGGCATCCGACCCGTTTTTCCCAAACGCAACCATTTCGGCACACGGGATCATTTCGACCAGCAATTCGGCGACTTCAATTTCGATCGGGTGCATGAGCGACAGTGACGGCCCCGCCGGCAATTGCTGCTTGATTGCTTCGCCAATTTCTGGACGGTTGTAGCCAAGCAAAACCGGGCCCCAGCCATTCATCCAATCGATGTACGACCTTCCGATCGAATCTATGATCCGGCATCCACCGGCGGCCACAGCGAAGTGTGGAAAGACACCTCCGTCATGATCAAACATTGGCCGTTGGACGACTCCATCAAGTCCGCCATAGGCAAGAATCGAACGTGCTTTGCTTTTTAGCGAAACCGTTTTAGTAATATCTTCCGGGCTAGGCAGTTCGTTTGTCGGGAGCGCCTTGTCCGATGAGGATTGCTCAAGGTTCTGCTCAAGGTTCTGCTCAAGGTTCTGCTCAAGGTTCTGCTCAAGGTTCTGTGGGACTGCTTTAGATGAATTTCCAAGCCCTGGTCGGGAAGTTTCGCGGCCTGTCTGCGAGCTTTCGCTGACCCATTTCGGGGAACTAGCGTAGCCCAGCTTGACCAGCGTTTCACCAGCCAACTCGTCAAACATCTGACTGACCTTGGGCGTGAAGTAGTTGCGCCAATCGCCGACAGTCCCTTTGCGGAGAAACCGCTCTGGCATCTCTTGCTCGAATCCAGCCAGCGTGTTGAAGCCCAGTGGCTTGGCTGCTTCGGGGTCGACGTCGAGAAAACGATATAGCCGACGACGCGCCGTTTCTGTATCGCGGTGAAGATCTTCATAGCGAACTTCTAGGCATTGCAGGTTTGGATTCTGATCGATTTGATGTTGGTTTCTGACAATCGCTTCATTCCAAAAGTAGGCGAGATCATGCGCTAACGTTTCATTGATCAATAGCTGATCTGGATTGAGCAAAAAGTAGTTCTTGTCAGCTTGAAAGAGTGCCAATTGTTGTTTGATTGCCGGCAGCGCATTGTATTTTGGAAAGAACTCTGGATTGTTGAAGAAGTGATACGCCGCGCTAACCATGACGTCGCGGCCGTCGCGAATCAGGTTGAAGAAGCGAGCACCAATAATAATCGAAGGCTCGATATGGGACGGAGTCCGGTCGCCAACCCAGATGGCTTCCGGGTCACATCCCAGCACAATTGACTCTTTGATGAAACGATCGAGATGCTGCCAAATTGAATCCAGCAAACCGTCTTGCTCGCGCAGGTTTTCAGATTCATTGATCGTTTCAATAAGCTGACTCGTGATGCGGTACCAATGAAACTCGCCGGTACAACTAATTTGCGGATGCAGATTCAGTAGTCGGCACAGCCAGTTGGTGCCTGATTTGTTGTAGCCGCGGATGGCAAAAAACTTCTTGCCTTCAATCATCGAATGTCCTTGATGATGAGTTGGATAAGTTGGATTCATGTGGGGCTTTGTCGTCTGCAAATCCCCTCTAGGAGTTTGGACGTCGATTCACAAAGAAAGTTTCCTGATGAACCCTTCGAAAACACTTCGTGTCCACTTATTTCACTCCGCCCACTTCTTCACGATTTCAATTCCAACTTCACAGGCTCCTACCATTTCGTCCAAACATGCCCACTCCAAAGGCGAGTGAATGTTGTGTTGACCCGAAGACAGATTCGGCGTCGGTAGTCCTAGTTCGGTCAATCGTGAGCCGTCGGTACCGCCCCGCACGATCGTCGTTTCAACCTCTCGCCCGAGTGCCTTGTGAGCCGCGATCGCGAACTCGACGGCACGCGGTTCCTTGTCCAGCCCATCGGCCATGTTGCGATACTGTTCGGTGATTTTGACGACGACGCTAACGCCCGGGAAATCGACAGCCACTTCATCGGCCAGCTTGTTCAATTGGTCTGCGTAGCCAGCCAACTTCTTGGTATCGAAATCTCGCAACAAGATCTTAAGCGTAGAAACTGCTACGCCACCGTCGAGAACGTATGGGTGGAGGAACCCTTCTCGACCATCAGTTCTTTCGGGCGAAAGATCAGCCGGCATTCGAGCGATGAATTCAGCGGCAGCTCGAATCGAGTTCACCATTTTGTCTTTGCCGTAGGCTGGATGAGTGTTGACGCCGGTAAACGTCACCAAAGCTCCGTCGGCTGAGAAAGTCTCAATGTCGATATTGTTTTGACCACCGCTATCGAAGTTGTAGCAGGCAACCGCATTGACTGCTTCAACATCAACATGATCAACGCCATGTCCGATTTCTTCGTCGGGCGTAAAGAAAATCCGCACCGGTCCGCGTTTCAAATCTGGGTTCTCGATCAGGTAGTTGGCCAGCTCCATGATGATCGCCACGCCGGCTTTGTCATCGCCGCCTAACAAAGTGGTACCGTCGGTGGTGATGATTGTTTTGCCTTTGGCTTCAGGTAATTCGGCGCAGGTTGCCGCTGTGATAATTTTGGTGGGGTCGCCAGTGAGTGTGATGTCGTTCCCATCAAAGTTCTCAATCACATTGGGTTTCACGCCTTTGCCGGTGGTTTCCGGAGAGGTGTCGACATGAGAATTGAATGCAATGGTTGGGGCGCCTTCCACATTGCCGGGAACGGTGCCCATCACGACGCCCCATTCATCCTGCGCCGCATCTGCAATTCCCATGGCGATCATTTGCGAGACCAACAGCTTTCCCAATTCAAGCTGACCGGGACTGCTGGGATACTTACCAGAATCGTCAACAGCTGTGGTATCGATCTGGACATATTGAAGGAAGCGTTCGAGGAGTCGTTGTTTGTTCATCGGTCAATTTCGGTTGGGCAGAATCGGTTGGGCAGAATCGGTTGGGCAGAATCGGTTGGGCAGAAATCGCGATCCGGAGTTACTGACGAAGCTTTTTAGCCCGTTCAGTTTTCAAAGTGCAAGTTGTCCGATAGATTGTTGTTCGGCAACATACTCAATCAAAGCCTTATTCTATGTCATCTCCCGCCGTTAGCTACCTCGTATTTGATATCGAAAGTATCGCCGATGGTGATCTCATTTCGAAAGTCAGATATCCAGGCGAAGGCTACTCCGCCAAGAAAGCAATCGAAGTCTACTGTGCCGAACGCATGGAACAATTTGGTAGCGAGTTTATTCCGTATACGTTCCATGTTCCCGTTTCCGTTGCGATCATCAAGCTTGCAGTTGATTTTCGAATCATTGATATCGTGACGCTCGACGCGCCGCAGTATCGTCCTCATGTGATCACAAAACATTTTTGGGACGGCTGGAGGATTTACAAAATGCCGACCTTCGTTAGCTTCAACGGGCGCACGTTTGATATCCCTTTAATGGAACTTTCCGCATTTCGTTTTGGCATGGGCATTCCGGCTTGGTTCAATCTCAAAGAACGAACGTACGACCAAAAACGCAATCGCTACAACATGAATTCGCATTTGGATTTGCAAGAAGTGTTGACGAATTTCAGCGCGACACGGTTTAACGGAGGCTTAAATCTGGCGGCCAATTTGTTGGGCAAACCGGGGAAAATGGGAATTGCTGGCCACATGGTTCAAGACCTTTACAATGAAGGCGAACTTGGCAAGATCAACGACTACTGCCGCTGCGATGTGCTTGATACGTACTTCGTTCTCTTGCGTACCAAAGTAATGACGGGTGAACTGACTTTGGAAGCGGAACTGGAGTTGGTGGCGGATACCAAAATCTGGCTCGAACAACGGGCCGAAGAGTTTCCGGTCTACGGCGAGTATTTGGCTCAAGTCAGCGAGTGGAATAACCCCTGGGAACAGGAAGAAAAATCGACGGACAGCTAAGTGCTTCTTCGGGTACGATTTGTGACCTGCGAACCTAAAAGCGATCTCTTTATCGAATTACAACCAGCTTGGGCAACATCTCATTCAGTTGTTGCAGTTCTTTATCACCCAAGTCTTTGGCTGTGAGCTGATACAGTTCGGGGAGATCTTTTAGAGGTTGGAAATTGGAAACGGGACAGTCGCTCAAATCCAAAATCGCAAGTTCATCCAATCCGATGAGATCCTGCAAGTTTGAAAATTTCGTTCGAGAGAGGTCGAGGACTTGCAGTTCGTTGATGGAATTGAGAATCGAAAAATCAGTCACTTGAGTTCCAGATAAATCGAGACTGTCGAGGTCGGACAAACCTTTCAAAGCGGTAATATCGGCGACCGGAGTGTCAGGCAGACTCAGCGTGATAAGTTCCGAATAACCTCGCAATGGACTCAAGTCAGACACACGTGTTCCATCGAGAGATACATGGTGAACCCCTTTCAAGTGTGCGATGGCGGAAATGTCTGAAACGTTAGTGTTGGTGAAATTGATATCGGTCAGACAAGATTTACCTCGTCGGATCTCCGCCAAAGGAGAAAGGTTTTTTACCGGGGAATTGATAACGATCAGGTGCCGTAGCGTATTCTCTGCCAGTCCAACGACAGGCTTCACATTGGTGACCTGGGTCTCATCGAGGTAAAGCATTGTCAGCGGAGCGTCGGCAATTCCAACGAGATTCTCCAACGGGCAATTTTCAACATAGAGCGCGTTCAAGTTTGGTGTGTCGAAGAATTTCGTGTCGCAAACTGGACAGTCGGAGAGCGATAATGATTCGATTTGTTGGCTTACTAATTTGCAGGCCGGATCAAGGTTCGTCCCACCAGCAGTTAGAGATTTCAAGGATTCCAGTTCACCGATTCCTTCAAGCGAGACAAATGAATTGCCATTCAAATGCAGCGATTCAATCTGGCGGATTTGGCAAATTGATTTCAAATCTTTCAGTTGCGTATCATGCAAAATAACGTTTCGAGTTTTGATGTCGACGAGGGCGGGAAGCTCTTCAAGCGGACTACCTTGAATGGTAAGGCGATCCAAGTTTTTGCCTTCCAGCCATTGGAAATTTCGCACTGGTGAATTGACGATCCGAACTTCAGAAAGCGAATTGAGATGCGTGAGCTCTTCAAGATTCGTGATTCCGGTGTCAATGATCGAAAGGCTTGACAGAGAGGAAAGGTTTTCGATGCCAACAACCTTCTTGAGTTGAGGCGAGTTTGAAATCTCGAGATGCTTGAATGAGTTGTTTCCAATAACAAGCTCGCTTGTTAGTTTCGAACCGCCGATTGAAATTCGCGCTACCTTGGTCAGCCCCTCAATCACGGAAAGATCGCTAACCGCAGTTTGGTCAACGTTTAGGTACTGCAGTTGCGAGCAATTTTTTAGCGGCTCCAAACAGGCGACGGCAGTGTTGAAAATATGCAAGTCCTTGAGTTTGCTCAGGTTCGCTAACGGGCTAAGGTCGTCAATCTTCGTCGATTGCAAATCAACTTCTGTCAGCTTTGTAAGTCCGCTTAACGGTGACAAATCCGAAATGCTCCCTTGCGACAAGTTGATTTCTTCCAGTTCCTTGAGCGCAGATAATGGGCTGAGGTCGTTGACGTTCAGGTGGCTGATTCGCAAGGTTTTCAGCCGAGTCAATTTTTTTAGCGGCTCCAAGCTGGTGAGACGCTCTCCGTTCAAAGAAAGTGATTTGAGTTGCGTGTGGTCACTTAGTACCTCCAAACTATCGAATTTGGTGTTGAAAAGGTCGATTCTGACGAGCTTTCGCAACCCACGCAAAAACTCGACGCCGGTTTCCAGCTCACATGTCTCGGCGTAGATCGAACGAAGTTTTCGCATTCGCTTGAGCGGGCGAAGATCGGTAAGCGAAGGTTCAATAAAGATCACGGCGAGGTTCCTCAGCCCGGCAATGGGCTGAAGGCTGTCTACATCTTTATCGATGTGCAATAGTTCCAGATTCGGAAAACGTGCAACGTGAGAAAGGTGGTGTTGCTTTTCGACGACTGCTTGAGTCACGGTAGCGACTGCATCGATTCCGAACGTAGCTTCAAGCCACGCTTCTGCCTTGGGGAGTCGCTGCGAAATAAATTCGGGCAATATAGTTTGATAACTGACGTCGGCTCTATCAAGTTGCAAAGCCGCCGCCGCTGTTTTTTGAGTCTGCCAACGATTGAGCCACCATCCCATCGAGACACACAATATTGTCAGAATAAGCAGCGAGGTGCGCAGGCTTATGCGCAGATGCCTATTCCAACGGTTCGGTTTCGAATCGAGAGATTTCATGGATCAATTGCGAGAGGGCGATTTTCGAAAGCTCTCATTCAATGTTCCTGTGTGGTTTTAGTTTTCGTCGCTTTGAGCGTTCTCTGAATAATGTCAGCATGAATTCGGTGATCCCATTCTGCTGCATTGTGGGCATTGATATCAAATTTTGATTGATATTTCGGATGCCCATTGCTCATGAAATTTCTCTTAGGGTCTCCGAGGAAGATGTTGTCAATCCGTTCTCCAATTTTCAATTCTCCCCAACAGAAAAGGTTAGCAGTGTAGTAATTCGCGACGGCTTCAATTTTGGCCGGTAACTCTGTGGGTGCAGCGCCTCGCATCGCAGAAGAGGCGTCCAGTAGAATTGTCAGAGGAATACTGATTGAGTCGTCCTCATTGAATCTGACAGCGGCTTCCATCACGGTATGCCCACCCCAGCTATGCCCAATAATGACAAATTTCGTGTGGGGTTCTTTAGATGCTCGCTCTCTAATCCAGCTCGCGATTGCTTCCGCACCTGGTGGCTTTTTCTGTGCAATCTGGCCAGCGGCGGTGCCATTCCAGTTGAAGAATTGACATTCTATTTTCGATTTCTTGAGGTCCGACATCAGCTGAAACATGCCGCTGTTACCAACGTTCCGTGGGGACTTTCCGGCAATCTGTGCTGGCGTTGGGTCTGAATCAAAACCGCCAACAATAACAACAACAAATTTGGTGTCTTGAACAGCGATTGCGTCTTCACCAAGCCATGGGGTCAGCAATAAGACAACGCATAAAGTTTGAAGCAAACGAATTGAAGATTTCATGATTGAAAAGTTTGGGTTGGTTGAAGCTGAAACTGGATTCACGGCATCACAACGACCGATCATTCCAGTGTTTGAGAGCCGCCGCAGAAACCGCGCTCACGATATCCGATTTATCGCACGCATACAAATCTGCAAAGCTGAAACCTCCAATTTCCAATCATCACGTCGGTTAGTTGAGGCTTCACGTAGGGCAAGTAGTCGTCGGGGCGTTTTCAAATCGTTTGGGGGGTTGGTCTTGTTGGCATTCTTGATTTTCAAAGATCACTCTTCGTGATCAGCCTCAAATTGATTGCCTGAGTTGCCATCAAATTGGTCGTCAACTGAGTGTTTGATTCGAGGGTGTGGGTCAAGAAAAGAAATGAACAGCATCATCGCAACCAAGCCCGCGATCACAAGGAAGCCGAATCGCCCGAACTGGAGAATCATACTCATGACATCCGACGTGTCGATTGATTCTGGCATTGGCTGGTAACCGATGATTAGGTGTGATTAAAAACTGTAGCAGTGCTGCGAAAGAACTTTCGAGAAGAACGAGCGGAACCAGTTAAGAGCGTCCGAGTGTCTGGAAGTTTGGTGACCCAAAACACGAGCTTCGTTGAAGTCGCCGTGAGACCCCACCGTCGTCTACGGTACCTCATTCAACAAGTTGTCATCTAGTACTCGGAGGCGCCTTCTTCTTCTTGGTTGACAACTCGTGTGTAAACGAAAGCTGCACCAAGCAATGTACCAATTGCCAGCGATCCAAGCAAAACTGAAACGTTCTCGCCAAACCGAAGGAAAAAATGATTGATGCAGAGGGCGGTCATTCCCAGGACTACACCACAGGTAGACGAAATCAGGATTTCCAGGCGGTATTTAAGTACACAGGCTTTCGAGTTTCGAAGAACGATTGCCCACGTACCGGCAGGAATCGGAAGGATGACGGTTGCGAACAATACTGTCAGTGTATTCAACGTCGGATCATCGTAGTACATCGACGGGACAGGAGCACGGTGAAACTGCGAAGCAGGAGAATGAAAAACACATTCCAGTGCGAAACAAGCCGACGAGACCATGGCGGTGAAGCCAGTCGCCAAAAATAGGTGCAAGTTCCGAAAACCTGCCCAACCGAAAATAGTTGCCGCTACGAAGGTCATCGCTATCGTTGTCCAACTAATCACTTCATCATTTTCGGACGCAATCCACCACGCTCGCATGCCAAGAAATGCTGCGACTAAGAAAACAGAAACCATCAAGTGTGTAATTCGAAATTGCGCTTTCAAGATGCCTCAAATTGGTTTTTTGCTGAGCTTATTTAAGAACGTTGGATTGCAAAATCAAGTTGAAATGTAGGAGAAACTGTCCTCGAAATCCACGCGTCAAAGCATCACATTGTCGTTGTCAGTTGGCACACCGGTCGGTCGCGAAAAGTGGTAAAAGGCTGTCCCTCCGCCTGCACACAAACACATTTTGGCGGTGAGGGGTTCAATCTCGTAAAGTGCCAGGAAATAGGGAACACACGAGAGCACCACGGCATTGGACATGATTGACCTTCAATTAGTACTGGCCCAAGGAATCTACGATGAATGACCTTCGGTTGGTCGATGCAACTGACGAAGTCATCGTCGAGAGTCGCAACGATTTCCCGTTCTTCGGTTGACGACTCTTTCGCATGTGCAGCCGGTTGGCTGCGTTGGCTGCGTTGGCTGCGTTGAGGCCGTTGAGGTCAAGGAGTTTTCCCTCAAAAACGTCCGGAGTTAAATCGGCAGGCGATTAATGAAACGAATACTACGAACATCAGAAAGCTTGGCCTCAATTTCAATCCATTTGATGACTGATGCCTGTTAAAAAGTTCAATGCAAATTTTCTAGTCGCCGAACATGAGCCTGTGCCAAGTCATGATGTCCAATTTTGTTTAAGCATTCAATCAATGCGTTGTGAATTGATCGTTTGAGCGAAATATCAATTTCTTGCTCAGAACAATTCAATCCAATCTTCAGTTCAACAACCGCTTCTTCGAAACTTTCCATCCGAATTAGAATCTCGGCAAGGTTCAGGCGATATGCAGATTGGTTCGGTCTTTTTTCAACGGCGGAACGCGCGAGCGCTGCGGCGCGAGTCAAATCCCCTTGCGGAACCAATAACTCAAGTCGAGCCAATTGATTCTGCTTGCTATGACTGCCTGGGTCGAGTTGCAGCGCTTTCTCGGACCACTTTAATGCTTTTTCGAAATTGGATTCGCTGTTAAAAATCGCAGCGAGAGTGAATGCAAAGTTACCGGTTTCATCGTTTTCTGCCAACGAGATAATTCCCGCCAGTAACCTCTCTTTTTGCTCACCTGGTTCCAGGCTTCCTAGAAGTTGCTGCATGGCGACGTGAGCCCGCATGTTTCCACAGTTGAAGTTCAGACAACGCTTAATCGAATCGTATCGCATTTCAGCGTCGTCGCTGCCAGAACGCCGGAGTTTGATCAGCAATAGATTCGATAGAGCATTCTTGGTGGCGCGACGATCGTTATCCTTCTCCGAATCCGTCAGTCCTGCCAGCAAAACAGCTTCCGATTCGTCCAGCCGATCGAGATGAAACAAGACCTCAGCATAGTTAAGCCGCAGTCGTTCATCGCTGCTGTCATCGGAGTACACTTTGGACATCGCTTCATTTGCTGCTTGAAGACTCTCCTGCCAGCGATCAGTTTTTCCCAGCTCTTGGTAGATCTTGGCAAGGGGCAGCCAATACGATGGCTTGTACTCTGCAGCTTTGCGAAAATGCTCGACGGCTTTTTCGTTATTCCCCACGGTAGAATAAAACTGGGCGCGTACGTGATGCAGTTCTGGCAGATCAACGTCCGCAGAATTCGTCAAATGATGTTGCAATTGAGTAAGCTGCGATCCGCTGAGGTCAGACTCACTTGATGAAAATAAACGAACGGCGATCTCAGCATGCGCCAATGGGTGGCCGCTGTTGCCTGAATCCGGAGCAAGTCGGCTCAACACGGATTCAAACTCACGGTTTGCATAGAACTGTTTCGCGACTCCGATGTATTCGCGGTAGATGTCGTCATCGCATTGATCCGCCCATTTGTTTAACAAATTTTCGTACAGCACCACAGCATTTTCGCTGTGGCCCAGGCGTGCTTCCGTTTCAGCTTGCTGATGTATCTTCGCAAACTGGTCGTCATTGATTTTAAAAGCGATGAATGAAAGGAACGCAATTGCAATCGCTGCTAGAAGCAATGAAATCCCAGTTCGATTGCGTCGCAACTCGAAGGGAAGACGAAAAAGGAGATCTTTCAAAAAAGCCCAGATTGTCCCTAAGCCACGAACTAGCTGGCCGCCTTCAGGCACGAAATAGAACATGAGTTTGGGGAGCTCTAGCAGGTCATTAAAACCTGATGCCAAGCGAGCCCAAGCGATTCCCCATAAGCTTGGCGCTTCGTAGGGTTCGTTATCAGAACAAAAGTAGGGATCGGTTTCGCCTTCTTCTTTTCCTTGTCCATTCCACAACTGAGAATCAGCCGCGTCTGGTGCGCCAGGCAAAAGTCGATTGATCCCAGGTATTAGCCGACAGATGAGGAGCGGAAGTAAGCACAGGTCGATGAAAGTTGAACCGAATCGATGAAGCTCGGTTCGCCAAAAGCTGGGTGCTTGTTCATCTTCGAAACGGAAATCTGAATCGAGCGTTTCGTTTTCGAGTTTTCTTGACACGTCGTTCCTTAGGTCACAGTCCGGCTTCCCAGCAGCGTGGTGAATACCATTGGCTTACTGTTCATTTGGACTAGAAAATAAATGAAAGTCATTTCAACCAGGTTGACTTCCTATCCTAAATCCGACGTGACTCATTTTCTTCGACGAGGGACAAGGCAAAGCCAATTGGGGAACACGACGAGAAAGTAATCGCGAAGCGGCGGCACACACAGGCTGCCTCCGCCTCGAAATGTTTTCGAGTGTAGATCAAAAATACAGTAGATAAGACCGTCTCACCGAATCCCAAATATGTTCTCGTGCATCGTTCCCGGTTTGGGAAGTAGGGATGGGGTTTGCTTCCCCAGTCGTGCAAGCTTTGCCAGAAGCCTTCAGGCGATCTTCATGTTCGAAAATCGTTCAGGCAGTATGTGTGATCATAAACGGGGGCGATGAATGTTGTTGAACCTGGGCTGTCAGCATTCGCAAACGACAACGGTTGTGAGCAAGTACGGTTGGCTCGACTTTGGAGTATCTGCGCCAGCGTTACATTGCCAGCAAATCGTAGCGAAGCTCAAGAGTCAGGGTTCGAGGGTTGGTACCACATTCGTTTTGCGAATCCGGATCGCCTGCGTCGAAAAGTGATGATGAGAAGTGTTTGCAGCGTCGCAGCCTTTGCGTTTTAGTCCAAGTTTAGTCTAGCCGATCAAAGGGGTCACTTTCATCGAAAATGATCGGCTTGAGCACCAGCACGGCATTCAAGCCAGAGTCTTCAGGCAAAAGATGGCTGACATTGATTGAAATCGCTCGCCCCGATTCTGTTGCTTCGGCAGTGTCAGCTCGTGGCTTACCTGATTTAGGAAATGTTTCAACCGCCGTTGGCAACTGAAATCGGTTGATCGATCTGTCGACACAAACATCAACGACTTGAGAAGAGTTTTGCTAAGTAAGGTTGCCCCAAATTCTTGGATGGAAGTAAATAAAGGAGGGAAGGGAACAATTCAGTACTTCCCCGGCAGCCTCAGCCTGATTGTTTCGCACGAACAGATGATTCAATATCAAATCGCTGCTTTACTAAAAAAGCTGCGACAATTGCGTGAAGTAACAATTGAAAATCGAGCTTTCTTAATCGTCGGGCCCGAGAAAGAGTTCGATCACCACTTGCTTCGACTACCGGAAAAACCAACTCGCATGTCAGCGAGGAAAGCTCGCATGTATCGCTCGTACGCGGTTGGCAAAGAGAACGTCGAGTGCTTGGACTTCTCGCGAATCACTGGTTTCAATGGTCAGCGAATTGAATTTTCGTTGGAGAGATTGAAAAAGCGAGGATTGACATTACGCACGCTCTTTCACCTAGCCGAACCTCCGTTCGAAGCAATGGCTGGCAATACCGCGATGCTGGCAGGTCTGGCGAAGCCCAAAAGGCAAAGCCTCTAAGAACAGCTTCGCCAATGATGCTAGCTCTCTGTCTGATTCGCCTTTGCCTCGCCCAACGGGCTCTCTAAAATCCCGCCGCTTTATTCCTTTCCGCCATTCTTGCAGGCACCCCCATGTCTCGACGTCCAATTATTCTGAATCCTTTCGAAGACGATGACGACAACCAATCCGAAAGCAACCGAAACGGACGTGCGGGAAGACAAAGACGTGGAAGGCGAGACGACGAACCGAAAAGACGCCGGCTCTGGCCGTACCTTTTGCTTCTGCTTTTGCTGCTGATTGCGTTCTTGCCAAATCTGCTGGGCATGACAGGGTTGCATCAAAAAGCCATCAATTATTTTGCCGACGATTTCAATGGCACGATAACGATTGAGAAAGCTTCGTTGGGCTGGCTTCAGCCAATTCAGCTAACGAACATCTCGGCAGTCGATGTTGAAGGCAACGATCTTTTCAAAGCTGCCTCGATCACATCAGCGAAGCCACTTTGGGAACTTGCCAAGGCTTCTGATCTAGGTGAAATCAATGTGGTCGCTCCCGTCGCTTACATCCATTTACGTCCTGACGGCAGCAACCTTGAAGATGCCATCGCCAACTACATGGCACCCACGGAAAACGATCCGAACCAAATGGCAGAGGGCGAGCCCAGCGAAAACAGCCTTCCCAAAGTTGCGATCAACGTCACTGACGGCCGAGCCCTTATTACCAGTTCGACGGACACACAGTCTTGGAATATCGATGGGCTCAATGCGGTTGCAAGAACACAAACGGGGTCAGCCCCGCTGGTGATTGAAGCGGACTACCAAGTCACGCCAATCCGCGTCGACGCCGGCGGGCAAATCCAATTGCAAAACCCCGGCAAGATGGCGATCAACGCCCAAGTCGATCCTGGTGAAAACAATTTGGTGTTCGCTGCAATCGAGGTGGCGCTAGCAGCAGCCGACGCCCCTGTATCAATCGCTGGCCCGATCCTTCAGCGGTTTCTGGGGCCAATGCAAGCCGAGGGTTTGCTCTCTGGAAGTTTGCAATCACAAATCAATCTCAACTCGCAGGCAATGCGAGTTGACCTGACGAATTTAAGCGTCAACAGTTTTGGCCTTTCCGCGCCTTCGTTGATCGGATCAGACAACGTCTTCGTCCAAAGTGTTACTGCCAACGGAACGATGGAACTTTCGCCGGACATAATCGCATCCAAGGAACTCAAGCTCGACAGCGATTTTGGAAACGTTACTTCCAATGGCCGATTTGATGTCAAGCAGTTGACTAACTTGGCCGCTGGAGGTGCTCTGCTTGATACGCCGTTTCGAATGGATGGCGAAATTGATTTGGCAAAGCTGCTCCGAATGCTGCCGTCGACCTTGCAGTTGCATCAAGACCTGACTGTCGATTCGGGGACGGTCACATTTCAGGCGGGCAGCAATGTTGAAGAGGGCATTCCCAAACTAATCATGAACCTCGACATGGCGAACTTGAAAGCACGTCGAGGGAATCAGAATATCATCTGGCAACCGCTTAGGATCATCACCACGGTTTCGCAATCGCCCGCCGGTCTGATCATCGATGACGCTTCACTTGAATCGGATTTCCTGGTGGTCAAAGGCAGTGCCAACTATGAAACCGGAACGGTTCGCGCCAAAGGTGATTTGGCTCAACTAATGGAAAGCGTTGGGCAATTCGCAGATTTGGCTGGAATGCAATTGGCTGGGGAACTGGATGGAACCTTTGGCTGGCAAACCAATCCCGCCAATGCTGCGATGGCCAAGCCGATCTTGATCAGCGGAAAATTCGAAGTGACCAACCCGGTCGTGAAGTATCCAAACATGCCTGTCTGGCAACAGCCCAAGGTAACCATCGGTGTGACCGGAGCCGGACTTGCCGGCAGCGACCCGCAAACATCGCAGTCGACATTGCAACTGGATCAAGGCGGAATTCAGGTTGACATTGGGTCCGAGCAAGCAATCGCGACGTTGAACCAGCCACTGCAAAATGCGTTTTCCGATGTATGGAATCTCGACTGCCAACTGAAGGGCGATTTAAATGGTTGGGTTCGCCATATTCAAAATTTCGTTGACATCGGAGACGTGCAAGCCGCCGGCCCAGTCAATTTGACTTGCCAAGCCGCTTACCAAGGCAACCTAATTCAGTTGAGCAACATCGAATACGAAGTCCAGCAGTTGGGCTTTAATGGATACGGATTGCAGATTCGCGACCCGAAGGCCTACGGAACTGGAATCGTGACTTACGACCTTTCCACCGGTGGTGTTTCGATTGCCGATTTGATTCTCAACTCGAGTTCGATTTCAGCGCGAGGGCAAGAAGTCTCGATTGCCTTCGCTCCAGATATGCAGATCGCTGGGCCGATCGCATTTCGCGCCGATTTAAATCGAGTTGCTGACTGGCTCCAACTTTCGCCCAACCCCGATAGCGTGCGTTGGTACGGAAGCGTTGAGGGTAACGTCCAGTTAGCCACCAATGAAAACGGCATCGGCGGAACGTTTGCTTCGACGATCACTGATTTGGTCGCCGGGCAGCATGTTGTGGTCGATGGCGTTGGAAGCAGTAACGGCAACCCAGTCACCGCCGCCTCCAGTAAAACGGCGTGGAGTGAGCTGCTTCGCGAACCCAAGGTTGAGCTGGCGAGTGGTATGACGTTAGCAAGTGATTTCAATGCGATAGGATTTGAGAACCTGACCGTGGCTTCATCCGCGTTGAATGTCAAAGCCACCGGTACCGTTTCTCAACTTGCCGATGCGATGGTGACAAACATTCAGGGAACTTGGAATCCCGATTGGCAAAAAATCAATTCGATTCTGGGAGCTTACACGGGTGACCTGGTTTTGCTGGCTGGATCCGGCGAACAGCCGTTCACCGTTCGAGGGCCGCTTTTCGAAACGTCGATCAACCCGAATCAAAACGCTCAACCGACATCTTGGTTGCCCGCATCGCTGCAAGCCACCACAAGTGTTCGCTGGGATCAGGGCAAGGTGCTCGATGTTCCCATCGGTGCCAGTCAAATTGATATCGATCTTCAAAACAGTTTCGGTCGTCTGCAAACGGCCGGTATTCCGTTTAGCGGAGGCGTCGTCAGGTTTGCACCGGGAATTGACATGCGTGGATCCGAGCCTGTCGTATTGATGGATCAAACACGCGTGATCGATAATTTGACGTTAACCGAAACAACGGCTCGACAATGGCTGAAGTTCATCGCTCCGTTGGCGGCTGACGCGACCAGCGCTCAAGGAAATGTGACGGTCGACGTTCGTTCATTGAAGATGCCGGTTTTCAACCCAACCACGATGGACGCTCAAGGAGCCATTCGTTTGAACAATGTTGTGATCGGAGCTGGCCCATTGGCGGATCAGTTGCTTGGCACGATCAATCAGTTACGAACGATTATCAAACCCAATGCTGGTCCGGCGCGAGATCGCTCAACGTGGTTGCAAATGGCAGAGCAGACGATTCCGATCATGGTGCGCGACGAAAAAGTGTTCCACGAAGGCGTGACCTTCACCCATAAGGACACCACCGTTCGCACAAAAGGTAGCGTTGGTTTTGACCAGAGCCTGAATATGATTGCCGAGATTCCGATTGCGGATGACTGGATTGCTGATCAGCCTTACTTGGCGGGTTTGAAAGGTCAGTCGCTTTCGATTCCAATCCGGGGGACAGTGACCAAGCCGCAATTGGACAAGCGTGCGATTCAGCAGTTTTCAACTCAGCTCGCCAAGCAGGCGGCGGGTAGCGCGATCAACAAAGTGATTGGAGACAAGCTCGCACCGAAGCTGGGTGATGTTCAGAATCAAATCAACAACAAACTGAATGACGA
This sequence comes from uncultured Pirellulaceae bacterium, assembly GCA_964589435.1. Lineage (GTDB taxonomy): Bacteria > Planctomycetota > Planctomycetia > Pirellulales > Pirellulaceae > Mariniblastus. The sequence goes on along the minus strand of CAZPTT010000123.1, from coordinate 228 downwards.
ATTGAACAGTTTCCAACAGAAGCTTGGCGGGCGGTTGGGAGACGCTTTGCTGGGAGGCGGAAATCAGCCGCCGGCCGACGGTTCGACGCCAGCTACCAATAACGGGCAACCATCGGGTACAGATTTGCTGAAGGGGATTGGAAATTTGTTTGGTAAGTAACGGAACGAGGTATAGCGAAACGAATAAAATTCTGTACCTGAATGCTTCCAACAATTAGACTCTCGCGT
>CAZPTT010000122.1:0-20085 GCA_964589435.1 uncultured Pirellulaceae bacterium | reverse complement strand
CATCACCGAGATTTACCTGAATCGTGTCATTGCCGCCTAGGCCATCGATTTCGATTCCCAACAAATCTGATTGGTAAGTGAACGTTGATGGTGATCCGTTAATGAGAATCTGGATTTCGGAATCGGTAAATGTTATTGAGATATCATCATCGTCGTCGGTACCAACTTGATCTACTATTCCAGCTATTTCATCAGTGACAGTGACTAAAATCGTTTGCGACGCTACACCACCCTCGCCGTCGTCTACCTGCACCGTCAATTCATAAACGTTATCACCCGCCACACCACCGACATCAGTCGGATTCTCAAAATCCGGTGCGACTTTGAAACGCAATTCGTTGCCATTGGTGATTTCGAACAGACTGCCATCCGCCGTGCTTCCAGCGATCGAATATGTAAGCGACGAATCATGATCGCCATCCTTTGCCATTAGTAAATGCACCAAGGTGGTGTTCTCCGCAATTTCAGCGGCCAGCGGCGAAGTGAAAATGGGAACTTGATTTTGCGTGTACCATGCGACTCTGTGGATGAATTCCTGTGCCCCGAGCACGTCCAAGTCGCCGTCCCCATCCATGTCCACTGCAACAACTCGCCTCAGGCTATTGCCCGTTTCACTAATCGTTTGCGAAGTGAAGTTTTGGCTCCCATCGTTTTCATACCATTCCGTAGTGCCGCTAGTCTTGAAGTCGTAGGGGTCAAAAGGGTCGGAGTTCAAGTGGTACCCGCCAAGCACATCCATGTCGCCGTCTCCATCCATGTCCGCGGCATAAACGTTTGTTGCTCTTGCATTGGAAATTGTATGTGCTGTGAAGTTCTGACTCCCGTCATTTTCAAACCAAAAAATCGTACCGGTACGAGAAAAATCCGGATTTGAGATAAGGGTCCAAAAGAGAAGATCCAGATCACCGTCACCATCGAGGTCTGAAGGGAATAATCCATAATTAGACGCAATCACGGCAATCGGTTGTGCCGTAAAGTCTTGACTCCCGTTATTCTCGAACCAAGTAACCTTGCCAGATACACGTCCAATGAAGTCCATGTCTCCGTCACCATCCAAATCAGCGCCGATTGGATCTTTGACGAACTCATCGGTAATCTCATGCGTTATGAAGCTTTGATTCTCCGAATTCTCTAGCCAAACAATAGCCAGATCAATCCGAGCAAACATGTCCATGTCGCCGTCACCGTCCATGTCTGCAACGAAATATAACTTATCAGAATCATTGCTAATCGTATGTTCCGTGAAATTTTGATTGCCATCGTTTTCATACCAAGCAAGTTTAGACTCGTAAAAAAAACTGCCTATTACATCCAAGTCACCGTCACCATCTATGTCCGCTGCGTTTACGTCGAACGCTTGAATTTGGTCAGACACCCCGTCCTCCGACCCGACGATGGTGTGAACTGTGAAATTCTGGTTGCCGTCGTTCTCATACCAGAGAACACCCAAAAGCGAGGCAGTTAGCACGTCCATGTCGCCGTCTCCATCCAAGTCGATCGGATAGATGTTTTTTGGAGTTACAGATGTCGTAATTGTGTGGGCTGTGAAGTTCTGGTTGCCATCATTCTCAAACCAAGCAACCCTGTCGACGGAGTCGAAGCCCCCGAGTACGTCCACATCGCCATCTCCATCCATATCCACCACATGCAATCCCCGTACAAGACCTAGGGAATCTATGATCCAATGTGTGGTGAAGTTTTCGCTTCCGTCGTTTTCAAGCCAGACGATCTCACCGTCGACGGACGAGCTTACTATGTCCATGTCGCCGTCATCATCCATATCCGCCGCCACAACTTTAAGCGAATTGATAGTGGATCGGCCGATCAAATGAGCAGTGAAGTTCTGACTCCCGTCGTTTTCGTACCATAAAGTTCCACCCTCATCTATCGACACGCTTAGTAGATCCATATCGCCGTCACCGTCAACATCGGCTGCAGTTACAACAAACGGAGCCTCCGTGGCGATGTAATGGATCGTGAAATTTTGGCTTCCATCATTCTCTAACCAACCAATCCTATCGCTGCCAACGGAAGCTATCAGTACATCAAGGTCACCGTCCCCATCCATATCTGCAACATCGATTTCACGAGTCCCATGAACGCCAATCGAGTGGGCCACGAAATTTTGGTTCCCGTCGTTCTCATACCAGACGACCTCGCCTCCATTAAACGCCACACCGAGCACGTCAGTGTCGCCATCACCGTCTAGGTCTGTAGCCAAAACATCGGAGGCAAAACTGATCACATCACTAATCGTGTGAGCCGTGAAATTCTGGCTGCCATCATTCTCGAACCAGGCAATCTGGTTGTCCAGGAATGAGGCACCGAGCACGTCCAAGTCGCCATCACCGTCCATGTCGGCCGCGTAAACTGCAAAGGCATCAGTCCTTTCGCTGATCGTATGTTGCACGTATTCTTGGTTTCCGTCGTTTTCATACCATGCAAACTGTTTGTCATCGCGTGACGCACTAAGTAGATCGAGGTCGCCGTCACTGTCTATATCCGCGACATATACGTCATGCGGATTGTCGGCCGTGTTGTTTACATTTTCCCTCGCGCCGAAAACTCCACTCGCCGTCGTCGGTGGAACGATCGCCACTGCATAGTCTTCCACTTCGCCATCTGCGGCGGAGCCGATAACTCCCAATGCACCAGCGGTGCTCAACCGGAACCGTGCAATTGCTTGGCCACTAATCGCAAAACTGGGAACATCAAACGCTAAATCGTTGTCACCGACGTCAACACTCTGCGAGGCGAAAATCTGCTCGCCTTCGCCGCCCCAACTCCCATCACCATTGAAGTCGATCCAGGCATCGAGCTTGCCTGCTGCGCCTTGCACATTCACGGTCACCGATTGCCCGAGCGCACCAACTTGGATCGTCCCGAACGTGACCCCGTCTTCATCAGCACCGTCTGCATCAGCATTGTCGGAGTGCGTGCCATCCGTTTCCATGTCAGGTGCCGTACCAAGGCTTAATACGCCAACGGTATGTTGAGCACCGTTTTCCGCAATGGTAACAGGATAGGGAAAAGGGGCATCACCGAAGTCAGCCGCCAAGAGAATTCGAGGCTCTAGCGGTTCGAATAAAAGTGGGAAACGCTTTTTACTCTGTCTACGTTGTCTTGCGATTCGATTCTTGCGCCGCCGATTGCGTTTGTTGTTCTTCGCCATGGTTGACCTCGTGTTTGAAAAGAGAAGGAGAGGGAGAAGGGGCGTCACTTGGGGCGGGTTGTGATTTTGGTATGTCGCTAACTAGGGACGAAGATACCGCTGGAATTTGTTCAGAAAATCATACTTAACATGGTGATTCTCAAATAAAAATACCGCTAAGGGTTGTATTTTACACCAAATCAACCGAGAAAGCAAAGCAAGCTCTTCATCACCCTTCCTCATCGGCTTAGCGGGAACATGGTTTTGCGGGTCAATTCGCATGTTCTGCTATCGGGCCTTTGATGGCGTTGGTCAACAATAGCTTTTGGAAAACATGAACCATCTATGCCTTCCCGATCATCTCTCTCATTTTCTCCCAGCTTCGCGTGTTGGCAACGTCGGAAGCCGACAGGCCGCCCCTTCTCGCCTGTTTGATCCCGTATTGCATGCAATCCAGTCCGGCCGGTCGGTGGGCGTCAGTGTTGATGACGATTGGGATTCCGTGAGTCTTGGCGGCGAGCAAGTGAACCTCATTCAAGTCCAACCGTCTGGGGCTGGCGTTGAGTTCTAAAAGCTTTCCGTGCTCTTTGGCGGCTTGAAAGACCGCATCGATATCGACATCATACGCTTCCCGCTTGTTCAGTAGTCTCCCTGTCGGATGAGCGACCATGCTGACGTGGGGATGGGCGATCGCCCCAGTGATCCGATCCGTGATCTGCTGGCGAGGCTGATTCTGCCCGTAGTGCACACTCGCGATCACCCAATCGGCTTTGGAGAGAACCTTTTGGGGCAGATCCATTTTTCCATTTTCCAGAATGTCGCATTCGATTCCTTTCAAGATAATGAAATCGTCTTTTGACTTTTTATTGATCGCGTCGATTTCCTTCCATTGAGCCAACAGGCGATCGCCGTCCAAGCCATTGGCCATCGCGACTCGTTTGGAGTGATCCGTAATCGCGATGAACTTCAAACCTCGTTGCCTCGCTTCGTCCGCCATTTCTTCGATCGAGGCTTTGCCGTCAGTCGCGGTTGTGTGCATGTGAAGGTCGCCCACAATATCGTCAAGCGTGATCAGCTCGGGCAGTTGGCTTTCTGCGGCCCACTCAAATTCGCGCCGGGCCTCGCGAATTTCTGGCTCGAAATAGGGCATGTCCAATGTCTTGTAGACGTCTGCTTCCGTCTTGCCCGCAATCCACTTTTGGTCGTCGCCGTCGATTTGGTAAACGCCCCATTCATTGATCCGTAAGCCCTTTTGCTTTGCTTGGCCTCGGACGACGACGTTGTGATCTTTTGAACCGGTGAAGTATTGCAGCGCCGCCCCAAAAGATTCCTTTGGGACGACTCGTAAGTCGACTTGGAATTCGTCCTCAAGACGCACGGACATTTTGGTTTCGCCGCGGACGATGATGGACGTCAATTCATCAAAACTTGCAAGTTGATCCATGACTTTGGTGTCGTCTGTCGCAGTCACTAACATGTCGAGATCGCCAACAGTTTCCTTTCCGCGGCGATAGCTTCCGGCAAACTCGAACTGTTTGATGCTTTTGCACTTCATCATGTGTTCGCGAAGACGACTGGCAAGCTCGTCGGCCTCAGCCCATAGTATCCGCTCGTTGGAAGCGGCCGCGATGGCGATGCCGTCCAAGATTGCTTTCTCTGTTTTCTCACCGAATCCTGAAAGTCCTCGGACTTCACCTGCTTCGCAAGCTGCCTTCAGTTGTTCAAGATTTTCGATGCCAAGTTCGTTGAATAACGCGGCGGCTTTCTTCGGTCCCATTTTGGGAACGTTAAGAAGGTCGAGCACCGTTTTAGGAACAGTCGTCAGAATCTCGTCGAGCTGTTTCAGCTTTCCGGTCTCAACGAGTTCATGACACTTTTCGGAAACACCTTTGCCAATGCCGTCGAGCTTGGTCAAGTCGTCTTGGTTGGCGATCATTGATTCGATCGAATCTGGGAGATCGCGAATGATACGAGCCCCATTTCGATAGGCACGTAATCGAAACGCATTGGCTCCGGTAAACTCCAGCAGGTCAGCGAGTTGAGAAAGCGTCTTGGCTATTTTTTCGTTGTTCATCAGAATTGATCGCGATCGAGCACCGTTTGAGGAAGCTTTGGTGCTTGCAAAGTTTTATTGATTCGGGAATTTAAGATTCAGCGTTGGTGTTTGCCTGTGAGCGTGACGCCAATGATTTTGGCCATCTACTGATCGTCATTTTATCGGATCGATCAGCGGTGAGAATACGCCGAAGGCAATGCGTTGACGAGCAACGCCCTAAAGAACTCGATTTGGCGAGGACAATCGTTTTTCAGTCGAGCTCAAGCCGGTTGAATGCAAACTACAATCCGTGACAATGGCACGCGAGATAAAGCCAAAACAATCACCCGAAGTCACGTGCAGCCTCAAATGCTTCGATACGCCCTGACAATTTTCTTGAGTGCATTTTTGCTCTTCCAAGTGCAGCCGATGATCGCTCGGTTCATTCTGCCATGGTTCGGCGGAACAGCGGCAGTTTGGACCAATTGCATGATGTTCTTCCAAGTCGTCCTGCTGTTGGGGTACGCCTACGCCCACTTGCTCCGGCGATTCCTGTCACCCCGAAACGCCTGGTTGGTGCACGCGATTGTTCTCGGTGTGGCGGCTTGTTTTGCGCAGATCGTTCCCGCCGAAAACCTCCAGCCCACCGGTGGCGAGAATTTGACGCTGATGATTATCACGACGTTGGCGACGACGATTGGTTTACCCTTCTTCGCGCTCGCGACGACGGGGCCGCTTGTGCAGGCTTGGCAAAGCACCTCTCACGAAGGGCGGTCGCCGTACCGTTTGTATGCGTTGTCGAATTTGGGATCAATGTTGGCTTTGATTAGCTACCCGTTTGTTATCGAAGTTTATTTCCCACTACTGCAACAAGCGAAAGTCTGGTCGATTGGATTCTTATTGTTCGCTGGGCTGTGTGTTTGGAGTGGTTGGCAAACGATCCGACAGAAAGAATGGAGCGGTGAATCATCGGTGGCGAGCAGCCATGCACAGGCAAGCGTTCCTGGGCTTTGGTGGCAACCGTTTGTTTGGGTGCTGTTGGCGGCAACGGCATCGGTCATGTTGTTGGCCACGACTAATTTGATGTGCCAAGAAGTTGCCTCGGTTCCGTTTCTGTGGATCCTGCCATTGGTTCTCTACCTGTTGTCGTTCATCATTTGTTTTGAAAGACCGGCACTTTACCGTCGACGAATCTTTACACCATTGCTTGTGGCCAGCTCATTTTTTGCGATTGCCATCGTGCATTTGAATGTGTTCGCAGGGCTACTACTACAAGTCGCTGGGTTGGCTGTTGTCTGCTTCGCCGCCAGTATGACTTGTCATGGAGAATTAGAGCGGCTGAAGCCATCGGCGAAACGGTTGACTTGGTTTTATTTACTGGTTGCGTTCGGTGGATCGCTTGGTGGAATTTTTGTCGCCGTCGTTGCTCCTCATTTGTTTTCAGGATTCTTCGAGTTTCAAATCGGCTTGCTGTGCTGTCTGTTGGTTGCGTTTGCCGTTTTGTATTTTGAAACCAAGGCAACAACTTCGGGAAATGGATTGGAGTTGTCAGGCAAATCGCGGGTGCCGCGCTGGGTGGCTTGGCCTTTGGGCGGTTCGATTCTTCTGGCCGCAACGTTCGCGATTTGTAGTTTGATGTATTTCATCGATCCGAGTTACCATCCTGGCCTCGTCTACAAATCGCGAAATGAATACGGTCTGGTTTCGGTTATTGACCAAAAACTTGCTTCGCCACAATCAGACTTTGATTCGAGCGGAACTTTCGATGAAATTGACTATCGAGTTTTCGTGAATGGGCGCATCGAACATGGTGGGCAATTTCTCGACGATCAGCGGGCCATGGAGCACAGTGCTTACTACGTTGGTGGCAGTGGAGTTGGGTTGGCATTTGATACGTTTCGAGCTTATTTGCGGACGAATGCGACGAGCTCGAAAAGGTTGAATGCTGCGGCTGCCCGCGAAGAGGAAAGCCCGTTACGGTCGCTCAACGTTGGGATCCTCGGTTTAGGTGCCGGTGGGATGGTGACCTGGTCGGAAGTTGGCGACGAGTTTGTGTTTTATGAAATCAATCCGGAAGTCGAAACGATCGCCCGCGACTATTTTACTTACCTAAGTGATGGAAAAGCGAACTCTTCGGTTGTGCTTGGCGATGGTCGAGTCCAATTGCAACGGCGAGTCGAACAAACAACCGCCGGCCCGGCACCGAGATTTGATCTATTGTTCATGGACGCTTTTTCCAGTGATTCGATCCCCGTCCATTTGGTGACCGACGAGTGTTTTAGGCTCTACTGTCGCAATCTTGCCGACGATGGAATTTTGATCGCGCACATTACCAATCGCTTCGTTGACTTGCGGCCCGTTATTTATGCAGCGGCAATTCGGCATGGCCTGACGCCGATATTGATCAACCATATTTCAGGTGACACTCAGACTCGCTGGGTGCTGATGACCAAGAATCAGACAATCATTGATTCAGATATTATTGCCAAGTATCGAACGGAATGGCCAGCAGAAATGAAACCCGTTCTTTGGACGGATGATTATTCAAGTCTTGCTTCGCTGTTGGATTGGTCGGGAGCGGTGGATTGGGAAAAACTAAAACAAGGGCGACAGTAGGTGGCGTTGGGCATCTCGCAACGTTTCCTTTAAATACTTATTTTGAAGAAGACCGATATCAAAGACGAATCGACTGAACTTGAAAAACAGATTCGAATTGGCCGTGCTCAAGATGGGCAGCTGATCGAAACGGATGACCACGTTGCCGTCGAAGAACCGCTGGAGATCCGAATTGTCTTTGGCCCAACCGGCGGTCGGAAAACGCGCACGTTGGCGATTACGATGAGGACTCCCGGCAACGATTTTGAACTAGCTGCCGGCTTTCTAGTTTCCGAGCGTATCGTGTCCACTTCTCAGGATATCGCTTCGCAGAAATTCAGCGGCCCGGTACCGGACGGAGCTAGGCATGCGAACACCGTCGAAGTTGAACTGGCTCCGTTTGTCTCGTTCGAAATGGTGAAGCTACAACGTCATTTCTATACGACTTCCAGTTGCGGCATTTGTGGGAAGGCTTCGTTGGATGCCATTCGTGCCGATGAGATTCGACCGATCGAGTCAACTTTGTCAGTTGCTCACTCAGTGATTCATTCGTTACCTGATCAACTGCGCAAACAGCAGGACGTGTTTTCTCGTACCGGCGGATTGCACGCGGCTGGGCTGGCAACGGCAGATGGAGCAATGCTGGAAATTCGAGAGGATATTGGCCGACACAATGCGGTCGATAAGTTGATCGGCAGTCAGTTAATTGAGGGCCGTTTTCCACTTCGGGAAAAAATTCTTGTTCTCAGCGGGCGAGCCAGTTTTGAGTTGATGCAAAAAGCTCTGTTGGCTTCCATTCCAATTGTGGTGGCTGTGGGGGCTCCTTCCAGCCTGGCTGTCGAATTAGCCATCGAATTCAATGTGACGCTGATTGGGTTTACGTCTCAAAAGAGATTCAATATCTATTCCATGCCATCCCGAATCATTCTTGATTAAGCAATTCGTTTGCGATGGCAGAATTTTCTTTGTCGCCCGAAACGTTTTTGATGAACTGTCTGAATCGACGGTCGTAGAAAAACGGTACTCGATGGGCGTTGACTAGAACGCCAATTCTATCGAGCGAGATCAAACTCGGCTTCTCGTTTAATTGGAGGCAATGGGATGGGTGGAGAGAAATGCGTATCGATGAAGCGGGTAGTTTCGTCCAGTTGTAAGCGTCTCGTGTTAGTAACGATCATGACCGCCTCGTTTGGATGGCTGCTGTTACTGGGTTGTGGCGGTGAAAGTGGGCAGTTCAGCGGCAATGCTGTCATGAATTCCTATGCCAATCCAAGTGTTCCCCAGACGAACAACGAAGTCTACGACGAGATCGTGGAGAGCACTTTTCTGCCGACCTTGCAAAACCCACTTTCAACTTTTTCAATTGACGTTGATACGGCTTCGTATACTAACTCGCGTCGTTTTATCGAGAACGGGAAATTGCCACCCAAGCAAGCCGTTCGGTTGGAAGAATTCGTCAATTATTTTGACTATGACTACCCACAGCCGGATCAAGCTCACCCGTTCGGTGTCAGTATGGAAATGGCGGAGTGCCCATGGAATCAAGACAATCATTTGCTCCGAATTGCATTGAAGGGAACGGAGGTTGAAGCCGCCGATCGACCGGCCAGCAACCTCGTTTTCTTGCTCGACGTTTCCGGTTCAATGAAGGCTCGCAACAAACTGCCGTTGGTTCAGGAGTCGCTGCGACTACTTGTTAATCAGCTTAATGGGGATGACCGCGTCGCGATCGTTGTCTATGCGGGCGCGTCGGGAGTCGTCTTGCCATCCACCTCGATCAACCAAAAGCAGAAGATTATCAACGCGATTGATTGCCTTTACTCTGGCGGATCAACCAACGGGTCGGCTGGGATTCAGGCGGCCTATAAAATTGCCTGCGATAATTTTTTGAAGAATGGAAGCAACCGCGTCATTCTCTGTACCGATGGAGATTTCAATGTTGGGACGACCAGTCAATCTAAATTGGTGGAGTTGATCAGTGAGAAGGCAAAATCCAACGTGTTTCTCAGTGTGTTTGGCTTCGGCACTGGAAACTACAACGACTCGACAATGGAGAAGCTTGCCAATAAAGGCAACGGAAATTACGGCTACATTGATTCGATGATGGAAGCACATAAGACGTTTGTGAGTGAGTTGGGTGCCAATCTCAATACGATTGCCAAAGACGTGAAGATTCAAGTCGATTTCAATCCGGTTCATGTCGCGTCTTATCGCTTGATCGGCTACGAAAATCGTCACCTGGAAACACAGGACTTTGTTGATGATACGAAAGACGCCGGTGAAATCGGTGCCGGGCATCGTGTTACTGCGTTTTACGAAATCGTCCCAACCAAATCTGACGAGGCAGGACAGGCAGTGATGGAGTCGGAGTTTGTCAGGCCAGCGGCCAGAGCCGAGAGCAAGAGCACCGCGGTGGTTGTTTCGCTTCGCTACAAAAGGCCTGACGCTGACAAGAGTCAGGAATTCAAAATTCGTCTCGAAGACCCAGATGTCCAGGAGTTCGGCCAAGCGTCCGCAGATTTTAAGTTCGCGGCGTCCGTTGTTTCATTTGGAATGTTGCTGCGTGAATCTGAATTCGCGGGAACCTCTAATTTGGATTGGGTCATCTCAACAGCCAAGTCAAACCTTGGCTTGGATCATGACGGATTCCGAGGCGATTTCGTGACGCTGGCCAAGAAGGCTCGTCTGTTGTTGAAAGGCCAATCCGGTCAAATGACCAACGTTTCATTGCGAGATTGAGCACGGAATTCTTTGACCTAGCGATAAGGAATTACGGTAAAGCGTCCAAGCAGTGAATCGTTTTGAAGGCTTCAGTTGTGATCCGACGAGAAATTCGGATTCCTTTGGCAATCGACCTTGCGGTACAATAGCGGTGTTCATCATCGCCCGTCTCGTTTGCATCGGTCGTTGATCCGTCTGAAGTTTCTTTCATGATGCCGTAAGATTCGCCAATGTTAAAACCAACTGCCCAGCGTGAGCGCGTCCTCGAGTTGTTAGAACACGAAGGTGGTGTGACTCAGGAATCGGTTCGCCGCGTCCATGATGCGACGGGTGTTCCAGAGGCCGATATTTGGGGCACTGGAATGTTCTACACGTTGATCAATAAGCCTGGTCAACGAGTCCGAGTGTGTGATGGGTTGAGTTGTCAAATGGCTGGGGCTGATGAGATGGCAGCACAATTGTCTGCCAGTGGTAAATCGGTTGAACGTGTCAGTTGCTTGGCTCAATGCGATCTAGCACCAGCAACATTAGACGAAGACTTGGAGTTGATCACATACCACGGCAAAGACGCTGGGATCACGCCTGACGATACCGAGCTTCCGATGAATCTCGGTGGCACCGAAGACGCCAGCTATTCGGCTTTGGCCCGAGCTAAAGAACTTGGAGCTGAAGCCGTAATCGACCAGATCGAAGCTTCTGGCTTGCAAGGCCGCGGCGGCGCTGGTTTTCCAGCCCACTTTAAATGGCGATCAGTTTTGGCTCAAAAAGAAACCGAACGCTACGTCATTTGTAATGCAGACGAAGGCGAACCCGGAACATTCAAAGACCGAGAGATCTTGCTGCGGCAGCCTCACAAGATGATCGAAGGCCTCGCGATTGCCGCTTGGGCGACCGGAGCCAATGATATCTTCATCTATATCCGCGGCGAATTTACCAATGAGCGGCGCAAGTTGGAGGAAGCGGTTGAAGTTGCCAATAAGAAGATCGCACCGATCACGATTCACATCGCACTTGGCCATGGAGCCTACATTTGCGGTGAAGAAACGGCGCTCATCGAGGCGCTCGAAGGTAAACGGGGCATGCCTCGGCTGAAACCGCCCTACCCGACCGAGATTGGCTTTCGAAACAAACCTACGTTGATGCACAACGTGGAAACGGCGTGTTGTGTGCCAGCAATTGTTGAACGCGGTGGGGAATGGTTCAAGGATTTGGGAAAGACGGAACCTGGCACAAAACTTTATTGCGTTTCAGGGCACGTTAACAAACCTGGAGTGTATGAATTGCCGTTGGGTGCGAACTTGGATGAACTGGTCGAGGCGGCTGGCGGGTATGAAGGAACACCCATGGCTTTCAGTCCCGGTGGTGCGTCGTCAGGATTCTTGCCGATGAAATTTCGGCACTTGCCGTTGGACTACAAAAACCTTGCGGACGCAGGTTCGATGCTTGGCAGTGCTGGTTTGGTGGTGCTAAATGACTCTGTCGATATGGCGCAAGCGGTCGCGTGGCAATTGCTTTTCTTCGAACGCGAAAGCTGTGGTCAATGTGCACCGTGTCGAATCGGCACTCGATATTTGCGGCGGCAGGTTGACAAGTTTATTCAATTGGGCGACACGACGCCGCTAGAACATGCAGATGATGTAGCTTGGGAGATGGAAGAAGGATCCATTTGCGGTTTGGGAATGGTTGCGGCTAAGCCACTTGAATCTGCCAAGAAATATTTTCCTGAGTCGTTCAAGTAGAACTTTCGGAAAAAATCAAAAAACAGAATTAGAATAGAAACGACGCCAAAGACTCAAACTGTAGATCGTAAAATGAATTGGCAAAAACAAACAGAATTCGATTTTAGTGTCGAACTCAATGGCAAGACGTACCCCGCGAAAGCCGGTGAAACGGTTGTGGAAGTTGCCGCTCGCAACGGCATCGACATTCCAACGTTGTGTCATGATCCACGGCTGGAACCAGCTGGTGCGTGCCGGGTGTGTTTAGTAGAAGTCGAAGGTCAGCGTCGATTGCAGCCCGGTTGCGCCTGGAAAGTTTCGGCGGACATGCAGGTCACAACCGAGTCGGAGCGAATCGAGCGTCACCGGAAAGTCTTGTACGGGATGTACATGGCCGACCACGATCTTGATGAGACCGGACTGCCGGTAGAAACGGGCAATTCAAATCAGCTTCGCCAGCTTTGCGAACAAACGCCTCCGCTGAAAATTGAGCCGGTCGAAGCACCGCGAGCTGGCCGTGAAGACTTTAACCCTTACATCGAATTCAATCCTGACCTGTGCATCCTTTGCGCTCGCTGTACTCGGTACTGCGACGAGGTTGAGGCCGTCAACGCGATTACGTTATCCAATCGAGGTTCGGAAACAACGATCGCGACCGTTGCGGACAGTTCGCTGATCGATACGACTTGTGAGTTGTGTGGTGGTTGTATTGATACCTGTCCGACCGGTGCACTGATTGAAAAGAAGGCACCGAAGCTTCATCCGCTGGAAACCCAAACCACCCGCTCGACTTGTAATTTCTGCGGCGTGGGTTGTCAGCTTGATCTGCATTCGCACAACGGACGAGTCGTGAAAATCACGAGCCCAGAGCCTGGCGAAACCGTCAATGATGGGAATCTCTGTATCAAAGGCCGATTTGCCTATGACTTCGTGCATCATGAAGATCGGCTGACCGAGCCACTGATCCGTCGCGAAGATGGACAGCTTCATCCAACCAGTTGGGAGGAAGCGTTGAAGACTGCAGCCGAAGGGTTGGCGAACGTTAAAAAGAAGTACGGAGCGGATTCGCTGGGCTTTGTTTCTTCGTCGCGATGTACGGTCGAAGAAAATTACTTGATGCAGAAAATTTCACGTGCTGTATTCGGAACCAACAACATTCATCAATGTGCCGCTACCTGACATGCTCCAACCGTCGCCGGTATGGTGACGATGTTTGGCGCGGGCGCCATGACGAACTCAATTGATGAAATTCGCGACACAGATCTGATGTTTGTGATCGGATCCAATACGACGGAAGCCCATCCGATTATTGCGATGGAGATGAAGCGGGCACGGCAAGCCGGCGCAAAACTGATCGTGGCCGATCCGCGTGAAATCTGGATGGCCGAACACGCGGATTTGCATTTGCAGCTTCGCCCAGGAACGGACGTTTGGCTGTTGTCGGCGATCGCGAATGTGATTGTGACTGAGGGACTGGTTGATCAAGAGTTTATTGACGCGCACACCGAAGGTTTCGAAAAAGTTGCGGAGCGAGTCAAGAATTATTCGCCGGAAGAGGCTGAGAAGATCACTGGTGTGCCCGCCGAAGACATTCGAACGGCGGCCCGCTGGTACGCCACAACCAAAAAGGCCGGCATCTATTACACGCTGGGAATTACCGAACACACTCACGGAACAGACAACGTCTATTCGTTGGCAAATTTGGTTTTGATGACCGGTCATTTGGGCGTTCGATCGGCGGGAATGAATCCGTTGCGCGGCCAGAATAATGTCCAAGGCGCCAATGACGCCGGTGCGACGCCAATCTACTACCCAGGCTATCAAAATGTGACTGACGATGAAATTCGCAAGAAATTTGAGGCGGCGTGGGAGGTTCCGCTTTCACCGGATGAGGGTTTGAATCTAAACGTGATGATGAAGGAACTCGCCAAAGGCAACATGAAAGGCATGTATGTCATGGGTGAAGACATTGTGATTTCTGAGCCCAATGTGACTCAGGTTGAGATTGGTCTGAACAAATGTGAGTTTCTGGTGTGTCAGGAGATCTTTCACAACGAGACCACGCGTTTCGCCGATGTCGTGTTTCCGGCGTCTTGTTTTGCCGAAAAAGATGGAGTGTTTACCAATAGCGATCGTCGTGTTCAGCGCGTCCGAAAAGCGGTCGACCCGCCGGGCAATGCTCGGGAGGATTGGAAGATTCTCTGTGACTTCGCACGTGAAGTTGGCTACAGCATGCCACACTACGAAACGCCCGCAGAGATTTATGACGAGATGGCTGAGTTGACGCCCAAGGTTGCTGGGATTTCTCACAAGCGATTGGAAGACAATATTCAGGGACTGCAGTGGCCGTGTCCCGATTCTGAACACCCTGGCACGCCAACGCTACACGTTGATGGTCCGCTTAGTGGAAAAGCAATATTTCAGGCCGTCGATTATCGGCCGAGCGACGAACTACCCGACAATGAATTTCCATTGGTGCTTTCAACAGGCCGGACGCTTTATCATTACAACTCTGCGACTCAGACTCGGCGTGATCCGGGGCCGTCCATTAAGCAGCGTCAAAACTTCATCGAAGTCCACCGACGTGATGCAAAAATGCTGGGCGTAGTGCAAGGCGAAATGGTGCGAGTCGTGTCGCGTCGCGGAGCGATCGAATGTGAAGTTTGGGTTTCGCCGCGCGTTCGGTTCGGTTGTACGTGGATGCCAATGCACTTTGCGGAATCTCGGGCCAATCTGTTGACCAACGACGCGGGCGATAGTGTGACGGGAACAGGCGAGTATAAAGTTTGCGCCGTGAGAATTGAAAAGCTCAACGTCTCGTAGCCTGTCAAACTTGAATTTGCTTGTGCTGTACTCTCGTTTAACGAGCATACCCACGCTTACGAGCGCACGGCGTCCATGAAAATTGGTCAACTTAAGACTGGCGAACAACCCTGTGTGAATCTTCAGTTCGATTGCTTAACAGCCTTTGTCGAACTGAATCAACTTGAAGATGTTTCATCTTCGCCGTCGTGAAGTTCGAACGTCTTTTCGGCGACAATCTTTCCATCGATTTCCATCGTCATCCGCCAATCGCCCAGTTTATTCGCGACTGGCTCCCAAATCGTATCGCCCAAATAAAAATCCCAATCATTCGTGCGGACAAAAACGGTTCCATCGAACGGCGGTCGTGGGACACCCTCTGCGTCCGGAATGTCAGGGTGATAAATGCAGTATTCGAGCTCTTTGTTCTTCCCACCTTTGATGTTGGCGATGAAGCCAAATTCGACATCGATTTCTGCTTTGACGCGAGTCGTGAATTCGGCGATCTTCGGAAGGGTTTTGGCTTGGGAATCCCACTGTGAGTAGATCCCAAAGCTTCGAATTTTAATGAGCGGTTTTTGCTTTGCCATTTCGACGGGAAAAACAGTTGAGCGAATTTGATTTTTGGCAACTTAAAAAGTGTTTGAGTTGCACTGAGACTGCCAGCAAGAAAGTGTAGCGATGTTGTTCGAACTAATTCAATCGAACCATTCATCGTCCGAATCAAAAGCCGGGATGGCAACGTTGATGATTTTCATTTGACCGACAGCCCGATGCCGGCAGCCAGGTTTGATCATGATTGACATTCCAGGTTCGACATCGTGCAGGGTGCCGTCAAGTTCCATTTGCCCGGAGCCGCTGAGGATGTAATAGATTTCCGTCATTTGCTTGTGGTAGTGAACTCGTGCGTCGGCACTGATTTCAACAACGTGCAAGGAAGCTGTTTGGTCGGGATCGTCCGTGAACGCGCGTCGCGTCATTCCACAGGGGCATGGTATGGCAGCTACCGAGTTTAGTTCAGCGATTTTGAAACGATCGGATTCTGGCACGAGTGTGTTGTCTTTACTGTTGAGAATATTGAGACGTAGATGTAAAGGGCATGTGTAAAAGTGAAACCAGGTTCTAAAACATTTGAAATTCGCCGACAGGTTCGAAGGCGTTTTCAAAATGCGTGATCTCTGGGTGGTTGGATTCAGTTGGCCAAATGATTGCAATGACGTCGAATCGGGCTTTGCATTCGGTAAGACGGTGCCATTTCAAATATCCGATACCAGTCTTCGTGAGATGGGCTTGTTTTTTCGCGTCGACCGCTTCCGCTGGTGAGCCTGCGTGGTCACTCTGGCGAGTTTTGACTTCAACAAACACAATCGTATCGCCATCGACGGCGATCAAATCAATCTCACCTGATTTGTCTTCATATCCCCGCGCCACAATTGTAAGGCCTTGGCGGAGCAAAAAACGTTCTGCTGCCAGTTCCCCGCGCTGCCCTAAAGTTGCCGGCGAATAGAAATGTGCGTGTACGCGATCGTAGAGAGTTGTAAGCGGTCGAGAAAGTCCGATACGATAGGTCAGTTTAGTCAGCAGACGAATCATAAAAAAAGACTCCGTTCACAATGAACCGAGTCCTTGGTTTGTCGATTTAATTTAAAGGCGATCACGTCTTGTGGATCACGTCTTGTGGATCACGAATGGTTCGATAAGAGATTGTGTTACTTATCGTCGCCGTCGGAATTAGTTTCGTCTTCATTCTGGTCTTCAGTCCGGTTCTCACTCTCCTCTTCGACACTATCGGTGGCAGGTGATTCTGCTCCATCGCTAGATGCGTCTTCATTGGCAGAATCTACATCCGAAGAATCACCATCTTTCTCGGCTGGCTCACCGAAGTCACCACCACCTGTTGGGAAAGAGATATCTGGACGATCGGGAACCGTTGCACCGGGAGCTTCTTCGATCGAATCGTCGAACGCTTTGAATTGCTCAAACAGAGCCGCATACGTTGGGTTCGAGCAGCGTGCCAAGCCGCGCCTCGCGGGTTCACCAAACGGAGAGTCGGGTGCATTATCAACGATCTCTTGGTACAGCGGTTTGGCTTTTGCAAACTCGCCCATGCTCTCGTTGGCATAAGCAAGAGAGAAAGTCGAACTTCGCTGTAGGTCTGTGGATTTGGCACTTGCTGGGCCGTCGACAATGCGCTGCAGTGTGTCGCGGGCTTTTTCGATCAGCTTCAGGCCGCCTTCGCGATCGTAGCTCAATTGGCCGATTCCAGTTCGCAGATCGTAGTCGCCAGCAAGCTGTAGAGCCCACATTCCGGCGCGTCCGGTTGGAAAGTCATCGGCGACTTGCTTTAGTCGAGTCGTATTGCCGCTGAGGCCGACTTCGGTGATCGAAGTGTTGAGCTCTCGCCACTCGGTTTCCGCACGAACTTCGTTGGCTTTGATCATGTATGTGACGATGATGAAGGCGAGAAAACACAAGGCGACGCCAAGTGCAATCATCGAACCGTACGGCATGAGTTTGTCGACCCATTGCTCGGCAAGCGATAGCTCTTCAGGTGCCTCTGGTAAAGGTTCGTTTTTCGGCGGTTTTGGGTTCATGGTTTGACTCATGTCAATGATCAATCCTTCGATCTAGTCGAGTGAAGACTGCTGTCGGCAAACGTCTAAGTATATGGGCCGCTGGAATATACGGTCAATAGCGACCGGACACCCCATCAAACATCGTTTTCTCAGCAGAATTCGCCTATGCAAGGTCATTATCTTTTCCTTCGAGGGAGAGTTAGCTCAGCTGCCCGAGATTCCTCAATCTTGTGATTCATCAAGGCGTTGAATATCTATTGGGGCTATGCCCTCACCTGAGTGCGCATACTAACGAAAGCGGGAGGTTTATCTGGTAAAGCATCCTTAATTCAAGCGGGTGGGCTCGACTCTGGGCGGGATCAATCAAGAACTTCCGTCATTTAGACCTTAAACCCTCCTCGCCCCCTCATGCCAAAGCCGGTGCTCGGATACGATCTTTAGTTCGGATTTTTGGCGGAACTGTCTGGTTTAGGTCTTCACCTGACGAAAACAGCTTGCCTGTTGCATGGATGAATTTCTACGTTCGAAAATGACTATGAGTGGCTTGAACCCAGATCAAACGGACGCCGTCAACTGCCTGAGTGGACCCTTGTTGGTACTGGCGGGAGCAGGAACTGGGAAGACTCGAGTTATCACGTTCCGGATTGCGAAACTGATGCGGACAGGGGTGCCAGGCGATCGTATCTTGGGCATGACGTTTACCAACAAAGCCGCCAATGAAATGAAAGAGCGGCTGGGCAAGATGTTGGGCTCAAAAACAATGGGGCAGCGATTTCCCAATCGCCGGAAAGCCGCCTCCGGGAAAGACGAAAAACTTCCCACGATTTCTACCTTTCACTCGCTCTGTGTACGGATCCTTCGCCGGCGGATCGATGCGTTAGGTTATCCGCTTAAATTTGCCATTTACAATCGCGGCGACCAGGAAGCTTTGGCGCGAACCGTTCTTCGGGAACTCAATGTGGCCGACAAAATGTTGGCTCCCAATCAGTTGCTGTTTTGGATTTCGCATTGGAAATCAAAATCTTACACTCAGGATCAAGCTGTCCTGAACAGCGAAACGGATGCTCAGCATTTGGCAGCGATTGGTTTCAAACGATATCAGCGGCAATTGAAATTATCCGGCGCTGTCGATTTTGACGATTTGCTTTTGCTGACCGAAAAACTGTTTAAAGAACACGAAGAAATCCGCGCCGAGGAAGCCGGTAAGTATGACCATTTATTGGTCGACGAGTATCAGGACACGAACCTCAGCCAATATCGAATCGTCAAAGCGCTTGCTGGAGGACACCGCAATCTGTGCGTTGTTGGCGATGATGACCAATCGATTTACGGCTGGCGCGGGGCTGAAGTCGAGCACATTCTTTCGTTTCGGAAAGACTGGCCGGACGCAAAAGTGGTCAGGCTGGAGGATAACTATCGCTCGACGACTGCGATCATCGAGATGGCAAACACATTGATCAAGTTCAACCAAACCAGGCATGACAAAGTCTTGCGCGCGGCGCGGCCGGGTGGTGATCGGCCGGAGATTTTGCAATTTCCAAACGAGGCCGTCGAGGCAGCCGAAACGGTTTATTCGATTAAGAAGCGGCTTGAGCAGCATGGCCGCGAACCGCGAGACTTCGCCATCCTCTTTCGTACCAACGAACAGCCGAGACCTTTTGAAACGGAATTGCGAAAGGCGAAACTTCCTTATGTACTGGTCGGCGGCATGTCGTTTTTTGATCGCAAGGAAGTCAAAGACGTGTTGGCGTTCCTGCGATTGCTGGACGATGAGCCGGATGAGGTTTCCATTCTCCGGATCTTCAACACGCCGCCGCGCGGGATCGGAAAGAAGTCGGTCGAGGTCATGTTGGATCATGCGATCAAGCAAAAGATCCCGCTTTGGAAAATCGTGACCGGTGAAGTCCCGCGGCCAAAACTTTCGGGCCCAACGGTTCGCGGGTTAGAACAGCTAAGTTCCATTGCCTCCGATGCCAAACATCACGCGGAGAGTTCGTCACTGGTGGATCTGGCGAGGCATTTGATTCAATCAACGCGTTATCGCAACGAGGTCGATCGGATTTATTCAGAGCCGGAAGATCGCGAAGCGCGGTGGGCGGTGGTCGAGCAGATGGTTAACGCGCTCGGCGAGTACGAGCAGGCGACCAAGAAGCCGAACTTGAGCGACTTTCTCGACAAGTTGTTGCTGGGCGAACAAGAAGCCGATGACGAAAAAGAGAAGCAGCTTAAGAAAAATGCAATCGCTTTAATGACGATGCATAGCGCCAAGGGGTTGGAGTTTCCCGAGGTGTATTTGGTTGGACTTGAGGAAGGCATTCTTCCTCACCATCGTTCACTGGAAGATGACGAAGCCGGCGTCGATGAAGAACGGCGGCTTTGTTACGTCGGTGTAACGCGGGCTGAGGAACGGCTAACCCTTTCGATGTCATTGACGCGTATGAAGTGGGGTAAACCGCGCGACACCAAACCCAGCCGATTCCTCTACGA
>CAZPTT010000121.1:0-20169 GCA_964589435.1 uncultured Pirellulaceae bacterium | reverse complement strand
ACCGGAGAAAAGCCACGATCCCTGACGGGCGACCAGATTGGCGAAAACAGAGTCGGCTCCAAACGGTTTGATGAGTTCACGGTGGGTGCCGGCAGGTTTATCTCTGGCTTCGATCTTCGTTTCGGATTTATCTAGAGCGCGAGCGCCATCAAGTTCAGGTTCTGCTCCGGTTCCGCAATACGAAAACACCGGCACTGGAGTTCTCCACTTGGCAAGGTTCCGACGGAAGTGCTCTGTCAGGGCGCCGACTGTTGAAGCCGACTTCGCTACATCGTAGACGCCGGACTTTGTGAAGTCGTAGTTAAACGTGGGCATCCAAATTGGCCGGTCGGCTGCAACGTCCGTAAGGACGTCGCAATGCTCTTGAAGATACTGGCGCTTATTTATAAATGGGCCAACAAATTGGGCGGCTTTGAAAACGTCGGAGTGAACCATCAGTGGGCCAGGCCGGCATAGGTTGATCAATGCCCGCAGCGCTTCGATCGACTTTGCGCAGGCTGAGTCCGCTTGATCCGTTATTGGATTGGTCAATTCCATGCCGTTGGTTTTCCGATACGAAGCTCTACATTTCGCAAGTTAACGTAATTTAATGCAGCGAAATCGGTAAAGATCAGTTCCTCGTGATTTGTTGCGAAACGAGAATCGAGTTAAACTGGATTTTCGATTTTTGCTTTGCCTCCTTTAAGTTTGCGAGAAGACGTTGATGAAATATTTTGGCGGGTTGCCTGTTTGGACGATTGTCATTGCTGCTTCAATGACCTGTTTCGCGGTTGGTTGTGACTTGGGGACGTATTCGGCGCGAACGCAGGAAACGATCGACCCGAACATTGCCAACTCGGTGGTGGCGGCTCCCGAACCGGAAGAAAAGAAGAAGGCTCGCCCGCAGCCAAAATTGAACGTCACTGGCAAATGGGAACTGGATTTCGAAGCGACCAAGGTAGAGTGCCTGGCAAAATTGCCCGGTCAAGGAGTCGATGCCGCAAAAACAATCTCTAATCTACAAGAAATGGTGCTAGAGTTTGACTTGGAATCCGACGGCAGTTTTACATGCGAAGAATCGGCCATGGGGCAGGATAACGAGATCGAAGGTAACTGGGTGCTTAACGGCAATAAAATCAGGCTCAATCAAACTCACAACAATGGCGCCGAGGAAAGGGATCAATTGACCGGCACGGTCGAAGGCAAAACCATGAATCTAGTCAAGAAACAAGACAAAGTCTCGTTGCCCATCATGCTTCGCCGGATCGAGTAAGTTGAATGCCAAGTAACTAGCAACGTCGTGGCACGAACCGTCCGAAAACATCGCAAACTAGAGTTCCGCTTCAGGCGAAGGTGGCGGGATCATGTGAACATCGCGTTGCGGGAACGGAATCTCAATGTTCGCTGCGTTCAACGCGTCGTTGATTCCTTTATTGAGTTGATGCACGATCACGAATCGCTTCTCAATCGCCGTGATACAACATCTTAAAGTGAAATTCAGCGAGCTATCTCCAAATTCTCCGAACGTCACCAGCGGCGTTGGCTCGTTCAAGACGTGATCATTTTCTTTGGCGACGTTCAGAATCAACTGGTGCACCTGGTCAATATCTGATCCGTAAGCCACACCGACTTTAAGTGAGACTCGATTCATGACACTGGACAATGTCCAGTTCATCAACTTCCCGGTAATCAGATCTTTATTGGGAACGACCAATTCTTGATTGTCCCAGTTGGTAACCGTCGTCGCTCGCATTTGAATTCTGGAAACGACACCGGTCGTGCCATCAATGGTTACCACGTCACCAACTCGCACCGGCCGCTCGAGCAAAATGATCAATCCGGAAACGAAATTCGCTACGATTTCTTGCAAGCCGAATCCGAGGCCGACGGAAATCGCCGCAACCAGCCAACTGTACTTGGCCCATGGAATCTTCAAGAAATTGAGGGCCAAAATCACACCGACCACCGTCAAGACATAGCGAAAGATAGTGGTGATCGCGTATCGAGAACCGGAATCTAACGGCAATCGTTTCAGTAATACCAATTCCAGCATGCCGGGAATGTTTCGAACCGCGAAGAAGGTCAATAAAAATAAACCGAAAGAAATGAAGAGATCGCGAAGCGTAACCCATTCAATGGCGGCGTCACCACCAACCGCGACCGACCAAAGCTGAACTGTGTCGAGATACTTGGTTGCCGGTAAAACGTCTTGCCAGATTTGCCACAGGATCGCACCGCAAGCAAACAGGAAGATCACGCCGGTCAGTTCTTTGGCCTGCCGCGTCACGCTGTTGATGTCGGTTCCGATTTGCTCCTGAATATCAATTTCCATCGCTTCGGCGACGGTTTGAGCCGTCGTACCATCGGCTGTCGATTCCGCAGCCAGCTTTTGTTGCTTCCGACGTTGCTCGATCAACTGGTCATATCGTAACTTTCGTCGTCGAACCAACAGGAACCGCAAAGAAAGGCAGTACAGCGTGACAACGCAAATCCCCAACGCCAACGAATGCAACAGGTTGGTGCCCAGTTGATAAGTCGTGTAGTAATAACCAGCGATTGCGAAAACAATTAGGGCGATGTGCCCGAGCGAAAGAATCGCGTAACGAAAATAGCGCAGCCGGTAAAAATGTGACTCGCGATTTTCGTGATTCGAGAACAGCGGCCCACCTGGCCGAAAGACTTGATAGACAAAGACGGTCGACAGCAGCAACAAGCCGATCGTCGCCAGCCGTCCCAGTGAGTTATTCCAATCTCCGTTGCCAATGTGATGCAGCGTGACGGCAATCAACATGAGCGGGCCGCCGATGCAAATCAGCCAATGCAAGTTGGCTCTGATTGTCCGCCGGGCCGATTCAGTCCAACCGAAATGAGCGTGTGCCAATCCATTTTCACGGCAGACTTGTCGGAAGAACTCGAGCGGCGCGGCGGCCAGTCCGACCGCGATTAATCCGGTTCCCAATGCGGAAACAAACTTGCTGGCTTGAATGTCTGAACGAAGTAACCAGCCCAAGGCCAACAAAATCCCGGTCCATACCCATGAAATCAAGAATGTCTCTAGTAACGTCGTGGCCGAGGGAGTGAATTCGCGACAGCTTCGCTTGAACGTTTTTTCAGACGCCTTGTTAATACTTCGTCTCAGATGAGGCTGAACGACCACCAACAATCCGAGCCCCATGCCAATCAGAAGAAACATGTGCAGACGATTAGAAACGCTGCGATAGAGCGAACTCCAGACCGCCCCCCAATTCTTTTGGTCAACCAGTGCTGTCGACGCCGCCATTACTCCCTCGAAGTCCCGCTTGCCGAGTACTTTGCCGCTGCGGATCCAAAGAACATGCTCGTCCACAAATGTTGTGTATTTCTGACACAGACTGGCAAACATTTTTTGTTTGTCGAGTTTTGCGAACAGGCTGTTGAAGTGGGCGTTTTGCATGTCGGCAAGCTTCTTCAGCGTTGCCTTACGATTGGCCAACAAAGTTCGCAGTGCGTTTTTGTCCGTCTCCGCTGGAAGCTTGTCGGCGAATACTCCAACCGCTGCGTCAAGGTCTTCTAAGTCCTTAACTTGATCTTGCGATTGAAATTCGTTGGCTCGAATTTCGTACACCATTTCTTGCAAGTTCGAATCGATGCGGTACTGCCGCTGTTGGGATTCCACTTCAGATCGGTTTTTTCTGAGCATGATTCCGAGCGTATCATTCAAGCCGATGGCTTCAACTCTTGATTTCGTCGTTTCAAAATCTTCCAGCATCGACGCGTGAGAGGACTCAATGTCCTGAACGACTTGATCTAGGTTCGCAATTTCTTTGGAAGTTGCTTGCAGTATGTTGGCGAGTTCGAGATTCTTGTTAGCGATTTCTTTCAATTCGGGCGGAGCTTCGAAGGTGTTTTTCCGGGCTTCATCAATCAACTCTTGAATGACGTCTTTTCGAATGTCAGAAATTCGATTTTGGTAGGCAACGGCTTTTGCAGCCAAATTTTTCGCCAACTGTTCGTCAAGCTTCGCTTGGATGGGCAAAAGGTCGGCAGAGACCTCGAAGGCTTGCTTTTGAATCGGATAAAGCTGAAGTTGCGCTTCCAGGTTCTGTTTTTCTGTTTCGAACTTTGTGACTCGCGCTTGCGTGAAAACCGGGGTCTCACCAGTCGGTGCCGCCGCTGCAAGTTGATTGTTGACTTCCGCTAATTTGAGTTCGGCGTCGGAAATTCGCTGGGGTATTTCCGTCAGCACTTTTTGTCGACGATCCGCTTCGGTTGACGACGCAACGGCTGTTTCCCTGGCTTTGGCCAAATCAGAATTGATCGTCCTCAATTCGTCCTGAAGTTCCTTTTCAGATTTGCTTTCGGGAATCTTTCCGATTTGAAATGCTTCGGCGACAGCGAGTAAGTCCTCCAATTCTGACCGTTGAACGGGATTGCGAAGAATCTGATTGAATCGCTCTAACTCATCAACTGCTTTTTTGTAGCTCCGTAGCTGCTGACGGGCAGTTTCGTATAACTGCTGGATCTCGCTTTGGGTGGCTTCGTCCAAATCCGGAACTGATTTGGCGTTGTTGGCTCGCTGGTCAATTTGCTCGAGCGTTAATTCTGCGCGGAGCGAGTTGGGAGAGGCGTTATCCTGCTGAGCCGAAACGCTCAGCGGGAAGAACAAGCCATCGACAAAGGCGATAGCGAAGACAAAGGCAGCGAGAAAAAGAAGAACAGGGATTCGGTTCGTCATTGTTTGCTTTTCTTCGCAAGTCTTCGCAAGTCTTCGCAAGTCTTCGCAAGTCTTCGCAAGTCTTCGCAAATCTGTGCAGTTCTGTGCAGTTCTGTGCAGTTCTGTGCAGTTCTGTGCAGTTCTGTGCAGCGAATTTGGAGAGGAAATCCGGTTATTCGGTTCGGCTGGTGACTTCCAGCAAGTGGTATCCGAATTGTGTTTTTACGGGGCCCAAGACTTCGTTGACCTCGCCGCTAAAAACGACAGCATCAAACTCTGGAACCATTTGGCCCGGGCCGAATTCGCCAAGATCACCGCCTTGGAGGCCGGACGGGCAACTGGAATGTTCCATGGCAGCCTGGGCGAAATCGGTACCACCTTGAATTTGTGTTTTCAATTCTTCGCATTGCTCAAGAGTTTCAACAAGGATATGCCGCGCAGTCGCTTTCGCCATCGTTTCGTCCATTTAGTCAGGTGTAGTTCTCAAAGGGACTAAATTAACCGATTTTCGACTGACCGACTATGACCGATTCAGACGGAGCCAAACGACAGGCCCACCCACGACTCAGCAGGCGCAGATTTCCACACGTAAATCAGCCACCGCGAAATCGGCAAAAACCGGACGTGATCGAGTAAGCAAAAACCGAGTAAGGATTATTGGCGAATGGCGTCATATCCGTGGTGCATGGGCGTGAGTCGCGTATTTTTCGCACACCTCTTCGAGGTTCAGCGAAGATGGCTGGTAGGTGTTCGCTGAGATTGAATTGCCAAACGACCGGCTATTTTGATGCCGCTGTACACTGATCTAAGGCCGTCTTCGCCGCTGGCAGAATATCTGGTAGCTTTTTGTTTTTAATTGAGTTCGGAAACAAAGATTTAGGCCCGATTACGCCGGGTCGAACAGGGTTCGTTGTGAAATATGCTGCTGTTGGTCCAATCTCCGTTTACCTTCCTGAACGGATTGAAACAAACGAAGACTTGATGGTGTGCAATCCGAAATGGGACATGGAGTTGATTGCTTCCAAGACTGGAATCTACAAACGCCATATTGCCGCGCCCAACGAGTGTTCATCTGACCTAGGGGTGAAGGCAGCCGAGAAACTGTTTCAGGAATACGACGTCGATCCTTCCACGATCGACTTTCTGTTGTTCTGCACTCAGACGCCGGACTACCCTCTCCCGACGACGGCTTGCCTAATCCAAGAACGCTTGGGCCTGCCCAATCACTGTGGCGCTTTGGATTTTAATTTGGGCTGTAGTGGCTACGTATACGGTTTGTCGCTCGCCGATGGCTTGATCCGATCCGGCGCTGCGAAGCGGATTCTGTTTATCACCGCGGAAACGTACTCCAAGATGATCGACGCGAAAGACCGAAGTTTAAGAACCATTTTTGGCGATGGTGCGGCAGCAACGTTGATTGAATCGCATGACGTTCCTTCGCTCTCGGGTTTTAAATTTGGAACCGATGGAACGGGAGCCAACACGTTGCTGGCGACGGAGAATGGGTTCCGCTGTTCGGAAGATGCTATTGAACCACGTCACCGAAAACGATGGGGCAGCGATCTTTACATGGACGGTCCGGCATTGATCAATTTTACGATTGAGAAAATCCCAGATCTACTGAAGGAAATTCTGGCGGAAACTTCGATGACGATGGATCAGGTTGGCTATTTCCTTTTCCATCAAGCAACCTACAAGATGCTCAGCCAACTTCAACAAACGTTAGAGATCGAAGAGGATAAGCTGCCGATCCTCTTGAGGGACATTGGCAATACGGTGTCGTCGACAATTCCAATCTTGATCGAGCAAATGCGCGACTCGAAAAACATGACGCCCGACATGAAGAACCTGATGGTTGGTTTTGGAGTCGGCTGGTCGTGGGCCGGATGCGTCTGGCAAGACGTACTGCAGCAGCGTTAAGTTAATCAACCTACTGATTGCCACCAACCGATTCAAACTTCCGTTTCGTGTGTTGGTATTTCGAGTGTTGGCTTAGCTGCCGAGAGCGACGCCCTTGATCGTGCCGTCGACGACCATTGTTTCGTCGACCCAGCCCTGAAAATCAGCCGTGAACATCGCGTTGCGTCGAACTTTTCCCCGCTTCAGCATGACAACCAATTTGTCACCAGGTACGACGGGACCGCGGAACCGAATCGATTCCAATCCACCAAGCCCAACGTAACCGTTGTCAACCATTTTCGTTGTGATCGCGAAATATGACGACAGTTGAGCGGCGCACTCGCAAATCAAAACGCCGGGCATCAGGGGGCGGCCTGGAAAGTGTCCTCGAATCCAAAACTCATCGTCCTTGAGGTCTTTGTAGCCGACGGCAGTCTCGTCGCTTATTTGCAGAATGCCATCAAGCAAACGCAATTCGAAGCGATGCGGATTGACCGCCAGAATGCCTTCGCGATCGACGGCAAGTTTATCGAAACTGAAATCTGAGAAATCTACGTATGGCTTTTTCAAAGGACTCTTCCAACTATTCGTAACTGGTCGAAAAAAACTGGGGATCACGTCAAGCGCGGTAGCTTATCGTGCCGGATTCAACGCGTTTTGGGAAGGCGGGATTGCCCATCTTGGAGTTTCAAAATTTGGTATTCTGAACGCGTTAGTTTAACTATAACGATTGCATGATTACTTCGGCGCAAACTACGCAAATTTTTTGCGGTGGAATCGATGTATTGAGCCGGAATTCGCTCCACAACGATTAAACAATGCAGAAATTTTGGATACAATAAAACGTTCGTCCGCTTAGATTGCCAGCAATCGTTAAAGGCTATGGACGAGCGGTACGGTTGATGGAAGACCGGATTTTGTTGACAGGGACGGCCTATCAATGTTGTAGTCCCTAGCGGAGCGCCTACCGATGCCACGGATTCCTCACGCGATCAATTTGCCAATCGGTGTTGAAGCGAAGCAGGAAAATCCGTTTGAAGATCCCGAGGCAAATGCTTTCTCTCAACCTACAAGTGACCAACCTCTCAAGGGTCAACCGGGTGCCGGTCACTCGGATCAAGATTCGAAGAATCAAAGCTCCAACGACTTTCAGCCGGCAGCCGACGAAGCAGCAAGCGAAGCAGCCGACAAGGCAACAGGCGCGGCGGAAGATCGCAATCCAGAATCCACTCGTGAATCCGAGTCGTTCGAGTCGGCTCAAGTCGAGAAAGCTGACGGCGAGACAGAAGGAATTTCAACGACCGCCGTCGCCAATCAGACGAAGGCTTCAGAGGACGCCGGAATCGATTGGTTGAATCCAACAAATCTCTTGGTTCTCTTGCTTCCCCTCATCCTGTTATTGCTTTGGCGAATGATGCGAGGCAAGAAGAACGACGTAACAGAAAACGCCGATCCCCAAACGGTTCGCGGCAAATTTAACAGGTCGAGCCGATTTTATGATTCGAGAACCGAGTCAGAGGATCGTAAAGCGAGCGATCCCATGAAGCTTGATCTTAACGGGGGAATGGACGAATTGGTTGATCGAAAACCGGACACCATTTTTTCCGACGACGATGCGAAATCCGATTTCGCATCAACCGACGATAACTCACCAACTGTAAAGGCTGAAGACACCGTGACAAATACACCAAACGAAGATGGCTTCGCAGCAGAACATAATCGGGATGAAGTGAAGAACGAGTTGGATCTCAGACTCGACGATGATTTGATCAATGCATCCGAGTCAAATGCCAAGCCGCTCAACGACGATGATTTTGAAGCCATGTTCGATGACATGGACGATGACGGCATGGACGGTGGCGGTATGGACGATGGCGCTAAGCAGGAGTCTGAGTTAGTTTTTGATGCGGGCGATTCTGATGCAAGCGAGTCCGTGGCGCCTCAGGCAGCTTTTGCACCGGCAGCTCCCGTTGCGCCCGAACCTCACTCCGACTCCGATGACGATTTCGAAGCCATGTTCGAGAACGAAAATGGTTTCGCTCCTTCGGCACCGGTGGACGAAAAAATGAGCGCCGAAAATCTTGAATTTGAGGCTCAATTTGCCAACGCCCCAGCGGAGCAACCCGTGGCTGACGAGTTGAACGCTTCGGATGACGACTTCGGTCTGCTGAACGAAAATGAGGCCGTGGATCAAATTGATGCTGCTGAAAGTTTCGCTGACGAAGTTGAAGAAACAGCGAGTAACGTCGAAGCCGAGCCTGCTGCGACTGCCAATCAAGAGATCAGCGATGACGATTTTGATTTCGGAGACGACGATGACGACGAGCTATTGTTCGGCGAATCGAAAGAGCACGACTTCGATGTCGGTAGCAACAAGGAGATCGAAACCGGAGTCGAAAGTGAGCCTTCAGATGTTGTCGACGCGGTCAGTGATCAAGCGGCGATTGAACCCAGCCATGAAGATTTCGCTTCCGTTGACGTAAGCGATCCAGTTGACGAGAACGCGCCGGGTCTACCAACCACAGCAGCGGCAGTAACCGCAGCCGCCACGACGGCGGCAGTTGCAGCAGCGGCGACTGCAAAACCTGGGTTGATGGCTCGAATTGCTGGCTGGTTCAAAAAGAAGCCAAAGATCCAAGAAGCCAGTCCGGCGATTTCGGCGATGGCAGCGGACGCGACCGGCATCACAGAGGCGGTGACTGATGCTGGGCAAGTTGCCTCAGAGATTGCAAACGAGAGTACAAACGAGACTACAAACGAGACTACAAACGAGACTACAAACGAGACTACAAACGAGACTACAAACGAGACTACAAGCGAAAGCGCGAATGGGGCAAACCAGAACGCGGATGATTTAGCGGGCGTCGCAGAAGTGCCATTGGCAAGTGACCAGGTCGCAATATCGCTTGACCGTGGAGAATCGAGCCTATTTGATGATCATAGTGACGGGGCGCTCTCAGATGACGACGATTTCGATTTTGATGATCTGGAGAGCAGCAGCAAGCCAGACCTTGGAGCCACTGCTCGTGAAATGGATTATGCGGAACCCGATGACTTGGCTCAAACGGCTGTTCCGACGAAAGAGGAAGTACAAGACACCGTCGACCCGTTCAATTTAGATTCGCTTGACAAGGATTCAAGTGGTTCGGATGAGCTTGACGAAACCAGCGACCATTTTGCGTCGACCAACGGAAGTGAACCGGCGGCTGCGGATTCCCAAGTCGACGCCACTGTAACGGCGGATCAGTCGTTCACCATTGGTGACGAATTGGACACACTAGATCCGACATTGTCTGATTCATTCGCAAGCGACATCGCCCAGACGACTGAGGCAGAAGACACGTTGGCGGAAGGGAACTCGTTTTCAGACGCTGCCGAACCAGTTTCGAAATCAGCTCCTACCGTCAGTGACGCTTTTGACGAGAGCGATGACGAATCGTTGGAGTTTAGTGACCAACAGTTCTTAAACGAAGGCCAGCTTGCCGATTCGCAAGCCAACATTGCTGACGAAAAACCGTTAAACGAGGGAGAACTTGTAAGCGATAAAGCTCAATCGAACGAGCCGACTGAACAAGACGAATTTGACCTGGATCTAGACTCTGAGTGGAGCGACGCGACGGAGCATGGATCTGACCTTTCGATTGGTGGCGGCACGGCAGTACAACCCCAAGACGAAATCAATTCCTATCAAACTCAAGCTGTCCCGGGCGAGCACGAAGCTGCGTCGCATGCGCAAGCTGCCGCATCAAACGATTCTGATAATTTCGCAGCACAAGAAAATGACCGAGCTGAATTGGTCGCTGAATTAGAAGCGATCCGGCTAGAGAAGTCCGAACTGGTCGCTTCATTGGAGAACGTGCAGGCTGAACTTAGTGCCTCGCAAGAGAACCAAGCCGAACTGGAAGCCGTCCGACAAGAAAATGCCGAAGCTAAATCCCGCATCACGCATCTGGAACTGAAAGCGGTCGAAGCGGAAGAGCTTTCTGCCAAAGCCGATGAGTATTCTTCAAAGGCTGAAGAATATTCCTCGAAAGTCGAAGAACTGACTCAGCTTATCGATACCAAAGAGCAACAAAACTCTGATTTGCAAACGCAATTGGCGGATGTGCAAAAGTCTCTGGAAGAGAAGTCAACCGAACCATCAACGGGTGCCATGGCTGCCGGCGCAGCC
Organism: uncultured Pirellulaceae bacterium; assembly: GCA_964589435.1. GTDB lineage: Bacteria > Planctomycetota > Planctomycetia > Pirellulales > Pirellulaceae > Mariniblastus. The sequence goes on along the minus strand of CAZPTT010000121.1, from coordinate 9,427 downwards.
ACTGGAGCTGTCTTGGGAGCCGCTGGCGCGCTAGTTAGTGGCGACGGCCGAGCCGATGAAAAGCCAGAAGACGTCTTAAGCAAGCGGACAAAACAGAAATTTACCAAGCTCTATCGGGCGTACGAGAAAGAGAAGAAGTTGCGTGCTGAATCCAAGCTGCACCTGCTTCAGGCCGAAGAACAACGTGACCAAATTTCAGCAACCCTTCGTCAACTCAAGGCTGAACTGGAGGAAATGAAAAGCTCGGTTCCGGCTCAGGATGAGATCGACGCTCAAGTCAATCAGAAAGTTGATCAAGCCGTTGAGGCAAGAGTTGCCGAACAATTAGACGCAGCCCGGCTGGAAGCGACAGAGCTTGCCGAAACAAAAGTCACTGAACAAATGTCTGTTGTTGAGGCGGAAAAAGAAGAGCTGGCGACACAGTTGGCTGACGCGAAAGAGAAATTGTCGGCATTAGAATCCAAATCTGGTGAGGCGATCGAATCGAAGCAAGCGATCGTGGACGAACTGTCAGAACTGAAAACGAAGTTAACCGAGACCGAACTAAAATCCAGCGAAGCAGCCGAAGCCAAACTGTCGCTCGAAACTGAGTTGGCTGAACTGAAAACGAAGTTAACCTCGCAAACTGTTTCTCTGGAAGAGCTGAAGACGACGGTTGAAACTCAGAAAGCCTCTTTGGCAGAGCAAACTCAGTCGGCTGAAACGGCCAATCAGGAAGAGCTGGAAGACCTGCGGAAACAATTGGCGTCAGCAGAGGAAGCTTCAGCAGCCCTTCAGGAAGACTTGAGGGTTTTGCAAGAGTCCAAAAAGACTCGCGAAGAATCGTTGCACAAAGAGCTGATGGAAATAAAGACCCAGCAAGAAAACTCGACCAGCGAACAGGCTCGATCCAATGAAGCAGTTGAAGCGGCTAAAGCCAAACTTTCGGGAGCTGAGCAGCGAGCCCAGTCGGCGGAAACGGAGCTGGTAGCCAGCGATAAGAGGCTCAAGGAAGAATTGGCGAATGTTGAATCGCTGACGAGCAAACACGCCGAACAAGCCGCGATGGTGATCGAATTGCAGAACAGTTTGAAAGAAATTTCGACGAAACTAGCGACAAGTGCCGTTGCGGCCAAGGAACACGAGGACTCGAACGCCAGCCTTAAGGCAATGCTGGCCGAAGCCAAGAGCGACCAAGAGCAGCAAATGGCGGCGATCAAATTGAAGCTGGCCGAGGCTGAAAAGGAAGTCGTAAGTTCCGCCGCATCGCGCGCTCAGCAACAGGATTTGTTCTCGGAACAGGCCGGCGGTGAGGAACAATTACGCGAAGAAATTCGAGTGCAGGAAAAGACGATTCTTAAACTTGAAAACGAACGCCAAGAGGCATTTGAGCGGCTTGACGAAGCGGTCAAGGCTCAACGGATTGCTGAGAGTAAAGTGACGGCGATGGAATCAGGAATCAAACAGAAGAGCTTTATTCCTGCCAGCGGAATTGTCGACGCACCCGCTAAATCAGAAACGGCAAAAGCCTCCGCGAAGAAAACCAAGTCCAAATCTTCCGGCAAGTCGAGTTCCAACGGCGATGACTTAACGCGTATCTCTGGTATCGGTCCCGTGATTAACAAACGACTGAAGAAGATTGGCGTGACGACCTTTGCCCAAATTGCAGCGTGGACCGACGAGGAAGCACGAAAGTTTGACAAAGAACTAGCGTTCAAAGACCGAATCGCTCGCGAAGAATGGATCAAGCAAGCCAAGGCCCTCGCCGCAGAAAACGCGTGAGAGAGTGGTTTGTAGGTTAAGCTTCGTGGATCGGTTACCGTCGTAAATCGCTCCGCGATCCTGTGCTGGATTGCAGAGCAAGCCACGACAGACAAGAGAAATCACAAAGCCGTGTGATAGCCATTTTCGCGCAACACGCAGCCCTTTCACGCCCGCTCTGCGTGGCCTTCCTTATCCAGTTTGACACGTTTTGTGCAAAACCATTCGTTCTTTTGGGTTTTGAATCACTTACGAGCTCGAAAATTCCCAAATTGAACTTCGACTCCGCCAAGCATTTCTCTAACATCCGCCCGCCATCGGGCGCACAGCGGAGATGTCTTTGTAAAGTTCAGGCGGTCACATGCGATTCAAAATTAGATTCATAGATTTTGTAATTCTGGTTTCGATTGGTTTGTCATCCATTGGAGTCTCCGGCTGCGCGAAGTCATCTTTGAAGTCAATGTTTGGCAATGACGCCATTAGTGAAATGGGCGAGTTGGAAACCGCATCGCTGGTTATCTGGCACGAGTCCTACGAAGTCGCTCGCGCAGAATCAGAAAGAACGGGCAAACCAATTCTTGCTGACTTCACCGGCAGCGACTGGTGTCAATGGTGCGTCAAACTACGACAAGACGTGTTCGATCAGCCAGAGTTTGAGAACTGGGCGCGAGAGAATGTTGTCTTGTTGGAACTGGACTATCCTCGGCGCGGCATGCAGTCGCCTGAGATCAAGCAACAAAATGAAATGCTCAAGCAAAAGTACGCAATCTCGAGTTACCCAACGGTTCTACTGATCGATCCAAACGGCTCCCAAATTGGAAAAATGGGTTACATGAAAAACCCATCCGAGTGGATTTCCGCAGCTGATGCTCAGTTGTACCCGGTTGCGGGCCAATGACCGAACCCACCGGTTAGTGGCAGTTTCAAAACCGGTCTAACACGACTCTCCGAGTCACTGCGTGCAGAAAAAAACGACTCAAGAGTCGTGCTACTTTGGCGAGGCAGGTTTTACCGGCTCTAGTCTTTTGTCTTGGAATCAAACATGGGCCAGCGAATAAAATACTCGAACGGACGCCGGTTGGTTGACGATGTAATACGAATTGGAAATCGTGTTCCATCGGCCGGCTTGGTCGGTGAGTTTGACGCGGGACTGGTGGCAAAATTCAGGCGCCTCAGTCGCCCCAAAATCTCTTGGAACGTGTTGTACATGAAAGCGTACGCGATCGTCGCGGCTCAAGATCCGGCGCTACGGCAATCGTACGTCGGGTTTCCGTGGCCCTACCTTTATCAGCACGACGAAAACGTCTGCATGATGACGATCAATCGAGAATATCAAGGGGAAGAGCGATTGTTTTTCGCACGTTTCGGAAATCCCCAGAACGAAAACCTGACCGACTTGCAAGCGCGTTACGATTATTTGCGTCGAGAACCAGTCGAGAACATCCAACAATTTCGTCACCAGATCAATTTTGCCAAAGCGCCCAGCCTGGTTCGACGTTTTGCCTGGTGGGTGATGCTGAACCTATGGCCCGAGAAACGCGCCAGCCACATTGGCACGTTTGGGATGAGCATTTCTGGCTACAAAGGCACCTACGGCAGTCGACATCTTGGGCCGTTAACGACCATCCTGGGAGTCGATCCAACTCCACGAAAGGGCGTCAGCCGATTGCTGCTGACCTTCGACCATCGTGTTTTGGACGGCGCTCCAGCCACGGATGTACTGGCCAAAGTCCATCGCATGCTGACAACCGCGATACGAGAAGAGCTTGCTGAGATCGTCGGAGTCAATCCGGAAACAGGGGCAAAGCTAATCGCTGAAACGGCCTCGGCCGATCAAGCCACCGCCCTCAGCGATCACCCGCTAAAAAAATCGGCTTAAGATAAGCTTAAAAGCACGCCTGAGACAAATTCCCGGTCGCTATTGGATTGCGACGCCCGTTGGCGAAATTCACTCATAACGCTCGCTGGCGACTTCGGATCAATGTTGGATTTGGACGTCATTTGATTTGGACGTCATTTGATTTGGACGTCGTTGGATTTAGACGTCGTTGGATTTAGACGTCGCGGGATCAAGGGAGCGCAGAACCAAGTTCAAAAACAGCGTTCGAAACACCAACCAAGCTATCGCCGTAACAACGTTGACGAACTCGCATCCGTCGACTTCATAGCTTGTCGAATCGTCTCGATATACAGCCGAGGCGACGTTTGAAATTCTGCTCGGGTTGCCGCTGAACTAAACAGCACCACGCGTTGATTCGGTGCTTCGCCCATGAACACACCGTGCTCCTCGGCACCGTCAACAAGCTTGCCACTTTGCTTGAACACGACTGGATCGAAACCGGCCAGCAGCGGGCTAAATGCATCCGGCGCTGACTGGAACTTCTTCAAATTCGCTTCTGATGCGAAAAGATAAACGCGCTCTCGATGCAAGCAGCCCCATTGAAGATCTCCATCAACCCAGGCGCCTTGGGTCAGCAAACTGATCGGGCATTTGCCTTTCAATGCAACGTTCGTTGGCAACTTTCTTGTTTCGAGTTTGGCCGATGGATAAGAGGTCGGTTGCGCCTGCGGTTGCGTCTGCGGGCGAGCCTTCGGCGCGATCGACTTACCTAGGTTGGGGATCAGCAATTTGGCATTCGCCAACGCCTGCATCGGGCGGTTAACTTTCTTACTGTCAGCGTTCTCGAAAAGCTGTTCGACCATTTGAGAAGTGACCTGTGGCCGTTGGCTTCCTTTTGTGGTTTCTGTCGCGTCGAGTGTTTTCAGTTTTTCCGGTCGAGTAATTTCGACTCGACCTGCCACAACCGGCTGAGCAATGGACGGCTGATAAGAGCTTGGCGAAACTGAATCGACGGAGCGTTGCCGCTGAACTGATTGAGGTTGAGGCCCACCGTTTGCAACAAATTCCTGGCTCGCCGACGGCACGTTTTGCGGCGCGTTCATGTCCAATTGGTTTGATGCATTCAAAGCTGGTTGACTGAAGGATTCCGGCTCAAATTGCTGGGATTCATTTTGCAGGTCAGCCATGAAGTCATTTGATGTGGTCTCCGGTTTCGTCAGCGTCATGTTGATTTGCTTGGCAGGAGGAGTCATGTTCGGCGCGAATCCTGTCAGCGACGCCGGGCTTGATGGCGAGGTTGTTGCTGGCGGTTGGATCGCGGCCTGTTGTGCTGGTGTCTGGCTCGGGAAGAAGTTGTTTTGAGTCACTTTGGGTGCAGCTTTTGCTGCGTTCGATGCTGCAACAGCGTAGGGATTGGCAATCATCGATCGTCTCTTCAGTTCCATCGATTGGTTAGATGGAGTTGGGACGCGATGGTTGGGTTTCTCGGGCACAAACGAATTGTGTTGGGCGATCTTCTTGTTCGTCTTCATCGCGTCTTTGAATTCGCCCATTTGTTGGGCGAGGGCTGGATTGCCATTTTGCAATTCGCCGATGGTCTTCGTTAGACTTTCGACCATGCGAGCGTACGTGCTCGAATCACGAGGGCTTGAGCGTTTAGAAACGACCCGGCCTTTGGGTGTGATTGCGACATCAAACGGAACTCCTGAAACGCCATACTCACGTGCGAGTTCTGGAAATTTGTCGACGTCAACTTTTACTGCCACCACGTTATCGCGAAACGCTTTCTGCACTCGTACGTTGGCGAAGACGAACGTTTCCAGAGCTTTGCAGGGACGACACCAGTCAGCCGAGAAGTGGAGCAAGACCACCTTTCCTTGGGCCTCGGCGGACTTACTAGCCTGCTCGATATCTGTCTGCCAAGAAATGCTTTGGCCGAACGCCGAGGTGCTGGTCCCAGGTAACAGGCAAGCCAAAATTACCAGAGCGAAAGTCAGGCGAATGGGTGAGTTCATGGGGATAGCCGCGAAAAAAACGTGATTTCCTGTTCTCAATTTCGGCAAAAACGATCAGGCAAAATGAACTTAACTTTGTCGATTAAACGGGTTTTCCGGATTTGAACGTGATGAAGTGGAAGCCCACGGCCGATACTGATTAAGCTTGGAAATTTAGGTAATTTTTCTGTTTATGCTTGACAGCGTTAGCCGTTTGGTTAACACTTTCAGCAGATCAAGCTTTCGCCTGGTGCTTACAGGCCTTTGACTTGCGGGGTAGGTTATTTCACCCTTAGATTGTCTGACGGAATCGGACGCATCTTTTGAACGTGATCAGCGTTTATCTTTTTTGGATAGCGAATTTCTCGTTAACGTGAGACCGTTCAGGGTTTAAAAATAGCTGCCACCTGCGGCTGCTTCATTTTTCGTTCGGCACGCTTCGTGCAAGAAAGAACGAGACTGAAATCGCCTGTTTCCAGGACCATGATTGCTTTCGATCTGTGAAACACATGTTGTGTGTGGATTGCTCTAAGCCGACCCAATAGGTCTCCCTTGCTTAAGAACTTCCACGTCTATTTTGTATTGTTCAGAGCTTGCATAGGAAGTGCTCCCAACGAAATCGATGGCTACTCACACGTAAAGAGTTGTTGTCGTTCAAACGTTTTCTGGCATGCTTTTCCAATCGGTTATCGACAACCGTGATTTGGATTGGCTCACCTCTCGCTCAAATTCTGTTCAATCAGATTCTGTTCAATCAGATTCTCAACATCCGCGTTTTGTTCGTACCCTCAGGTACTCCAAATTCTCAGGTGCTTAATGGCAAAAAAGAAATCCCGTTCTGCTTCAGCAGAAGGCTCAGTAGACGTCGCAATGGATTCGAATTCCTCCTCTGGAAATGACAGCGGAGGCAACAGCGGCGGTGGTGAATCAACTTCATCCAATAGCGGCGGCCGCTCGCGCAGTCGATCCCGAAGTGGTGGTGGGGCAGGCGGAGGAAACGCTTCCAACAACGGGGGTGGAGGTCGCGGTCGAGGTGGCGGACGACGCAGGCGAAGCGGTGGCGGTGGTGGTGGCGGAAATAATAACGGCGGTGGCGGCGGCCGAGGCGGCTCCAAAGGTAACTATCGCGGCAACAAATCACGACGATCCAACGGCAACAAAAACCGCAATCCTGAACCGCTTGAGTTTGATGACGCGGAACTAACCGAAGGCACCGGCTTGCTGGAACTGCATCCCAATGGCTACGGCTTCCTGCGAGATCCTGAAGGCAATTTTACTCGCGAGCGAAGCGACCCGTTTGTTCCCGGGACGATGATCGAAAAGTTCGGCCTGCGACCAGGCGTGATGATCAAAGGCAAAGTCCAGCCGGCTCGAAAACAGCAGGGGCCACGCTTAAGAGAATTGATCGAGATCGACGGACTTGAGCCGGATGCCTACGCCGAAGTCAAAAGCTTTGACAAACTGACGCCGATTAACCCGGTTTCTTGGTATCGTTTGGAAACAGGGCCTGAACCATTGACGACTCGTGTCATGGATTTATTGACTCCGCTTGGCAAAGGCCAGCGTGCGTTGATTGTTGCACCGCCTCGCAGTGGTAAGACGATCATGTTGCAACACATTGCTAATGGGATCGCAGAAAATCATCCCAACAGCAAATTGATGGTTTTGCTGATCGACGAACGGCCTGAAGAGGTCACCGACATGAAGCGGAACGTCAACGGTGAAGTCATCGCCAGTAGCCTCGACGAAGACATCGAAAGCCACGTTCGACTCTCGCAACTTGTGATTCAGCGATGCAAGCGATTGGCCGAGCAAGGTCAAGACGTGTTTTTGCTGATGGATTCGATCACGCGATTGGCCCGCGCATTCAACAAGTGGGTGGGCAACACTGGACGCACGATGTCCGGTGGTGTTGATATCAAGGCGATGGATATCCCAAAGAAACTATTCTCGTCCGCCAGAGCGTTTGAAGAGGGCGGATCGCTGACGATTGTTGGTACAGCTTTGGTTGACACCGGCAGCCGAATGGATGAACTGATTTTTCAGGAGTTCAAAGGTACCGGCAACATGGAACTGGTTTTGGATCGTAAACTGGCGGATCGACGAGTCTGGCCAGCGATTGACATTTCTCAATCTGGTACGCGTCGTGAGGAATTGCTACTGGCTCCTGATACGCTTCACGCGGTCACGATGCTGCGGCGAACGCTGACGACGATGCATTCGATCGAAGCAATGGAACAGCTGGTTAAACAGTTGGGGCGCTTCAAGACCAACGATGAGTTTATCAAGCTTATCAGCGGCAAGATGGGTGATCTTTAGAATCTCTTTTAGCCCAATTTCTTTTAGCCCAATCAGATTGAATTGGTAAGCCAAACTCTCGCCTGTAGTCCGGGTAGTTGGTAGTTGGTAGTTGGTAGTTGGTAGGAATGGCTGCAGCGTGAATCGCTTTGAACCGGGTTCCGGGTGCCGGGTGCCATGCTCTCGCTTGCGTGAGCATGCTATGACCGAGGCTTGTGTGTCAACTCCGCCTTGAAGTGCATCCACCAAGGCAGTGATTGTCCCGCTTGGTCAGCTTGAGCCAACAACCTGACGCTCAACGACGCAATTGATTACGCCAAATGACTCTTGATGTTCCAGAGTCGGGTGCCATGCTCTCGCTTGCGTGAGCATGCTATGACGGGGGCCTATGTGTTAACTCCGCCTTGAGGTGCATCCGCCAAAACAGTGCTTGTCCCGCTTGGTCAGTTCGAGCCAACAACCCGACGCTCAACGACGCAATTGATTACGCCAAATGACTTTTAATGTTCCAGAGCTTGGCCGTCATGCCAACCGCCAAGATCGCACCAGCAAAGCCCCAAATCATTCCGCCAGCGGTTCCGACAACTGCGACATCCGAAAGCGACTCGTTGCCTTGGTACATCAAAGCGAACATCACGGCGACCGCTCCAAAGAACAGGCTGACAATCGCGAACGCCAGCAAAGCCAAAATCAGCGTCACGAACTCAATGCCCACCGACTCAATGAAGCAGTAAATTCGTGTTGACCAACTAAATGCCTTGCCAGTTCGGCGGTGAAGGTCGGAAGCCCGCCCGGTACGAATAATGGCTGGAGTCGCAACGGCGGTGGTAACAATCGCCAAAATTGGAGAGACCTTCAGTAATGCAAAGAAGATGCAACAGGCTGTCAAAATTTGGAACATGCAAGCCAGCGAAATAGTGGCAGCGCCGACCCGAGTCGAGGGTTGTATATTGTGTTCCATCCATTCCCCCTTCCATTAACTGCTAGCCTTCGCTCTTGCCGACCCACATCATCAATGGAGCAGCAACAAGCGGACTGAGCATTGATGTCCGATCGACCTAAATCAACATAACTATGGCGACCGCTCCGCAATCCGATATTGCTTATCAACCGAAAGCCAATCGCAATTCCGGCGTTAGCGAGCGACACGAGTTCGGTGACAGCGTCATTCGGCCATGACTACGGAAACCACTACCATCAGATGGCGTCGATTTTCGGCTGGTCAGAACGCTACGCAATTGTCAACTGCGTAGTCCCATGCCAGCTTTCGCCTGTCATAATTGGATAATCATAGTCGACAAGCCCGTCATTGGGTACTGATTCCCGGCGCTGGGCTCGACGAAGCTAGAATCAATCGCATACCACTCGGCGGCGTTCAGTCGCGAGTGCTCCGCCTGGTGATTCAGTTTTTTCTTGACACCGGGATAATTGTCGCAGAAGATCATTTTGCGCGGGGATAAGTGGTGTTTGGCGTACTTACACAGAGAACTTCCGCGTATAATTACAAGTTATCGGGGCCAACTATCTGGTTTCGCAATTGACGCGCTTGATGTTC
>CAZPTT010000120.1:1791-20197 GCA_964589435.1 uncultured Pirellulaceae bacterium | reverse complement strand
GTTTCAGGTCTCTGTGAATGATTCCTTTTTGATGAGCGTGCTGAATCCCGTCACAGATGTCAATAAACAGCTCCAGCCGACTGGTGAGACTCAACCTTTCCTTGATGCAAAGCTCACGAAGTTGCACGCCATTAACCAACTCCATCGCGTAAAACGGTTCACCAGCATCGGTCGTGCCGGCGTCAAGAATTTTCGCGATGTTCTTATGTGCCATCATCGAAAGAGCTTGCCGTTCAGCGTGAAACCGAGACAGCATGCTTTCGTCCGCCATACCGGACTTGATCACTTTCAACGCGACAACCCTTTTCAAGGGCTCGTATTGTTCGGCTTCCCAAACCACTCCCATTCCGCCCTCCCCCAGTTGGCGAATCAGTGTGTAGGAACCGATCTTTCCAGGAGAAGCATTGCCGCTCTGCGAGTCAGAAGAAATCGTGTCTGGGATGTTTGTTTTCGCATCGTCAGGTACATAAGCTCTGGTTGCATCGCTCGGGCCAACCACTCCCGGAGTCGTTAGCGAGCCCGGATTCGGGGAGGGTTCGAATCCATGAATCGTCGTCCACTCGTTCGCCAACGTTCCGTCTTGTGATTCAGCCCGCTTCAGCTTTAACTCGACCGCCCGACGAAGCTGACGATCATCTCCGCATTGCTGATCCAAGTAAGCCTTTCGTTGCTCGCCGAAAAATTCCTTGGCGACTAAGTAAATACTCTCGGCATCCATGGGCTACTCGGCGTACAGCAATTCAGACTTGGAAAAGATCGCAGCAAACACTCAATGGTTGCGTACTTGCCGCTGAGAAAAACAGCAACTTTGTAGCGGGTTCAAATTTAAGCGGGTTCAAATTCGAGAACCACTAAGAATTGAGCCAGTTGATCGTCAACCCAAACTTTGCGTTGACCGAATCGGTGGGATAGGCTTCCGGCGCGTGCGGCGCTTCAGGCCGGTCTACTCAATACGCAAAATCATTGACGACCGGGAAACCTATCCACCTTTTTGTTCTGACGAATTACCTGATAAAACCAATTCGAGAACCCAAACTAAACGTCACAAATGGTTACGCCTTGCTTGAGCGAGGCAATTTTGTCGTCACGTTTTGGAATAAACTCTTGGCCAATGAAGCCCGTGTAGCCGGTCGCCAAGATGGCTTTGATGATCGCCGGATAGTTTAGTTCTTGCGTATCATCGATTTCGGCGCGACCGGGAACGCCGCCAGTATGGTAGTGCGAGATATATTTGTTGTGCTTATTGATCGTCGCAATCACATCGCCTTCCATGATCTGCATGTGATAAATGTCGTAGAGCAGTTTGAAATTGTCGCTGCCAACAAGCTCACAAAGACCAACTCCCCATTCGGTATGGTCACACATGTAATCAGCGTGATTGACTTTGCTGTTGAGCAGTTCCATGGTCAGCGTCAAACCCAATTTTTCGCACAGCGGCATCAGCCGCTTTAATCCTTCGGCACAATTCTTCATGCCTTCTTCGTCGTCCATCCCACCGCGATTACCCGAAAAGCAAATCACGTTCTTGATACCGACATTGTGAGCATCGTTAAGTTGCTTTTCAAAGGCTTCAACCAAAACGTCATGATACTGTTTGCGATTCCAACTGTTGGGGATTCCACCCACCTTCTTGCCGTCGGCCGCTTTGGCAGTTGCGCTCGTCGCAATGGCGCAGGTCATGTCGTACTTTTTCAAAACTTCCATGTCTGAAGGTTGAAGCAACTCAACCGACTGAAGACCAAATTGTTTTCCTGCTTTGCAAAGATCATCGAGCGAAATCCCTTTGTAACACCATTTGCAAACCGAATGATTGACCCGTTTGCCGGTCTCCTTTTCGGCGTCTTGGGCTGCCAAGTCGGCCGCCCCCAAACGGTTCTCTAGCGAGGCTCCAACAGCGGCGACGGCGGCTGTAGCTGAACACGTTTTTAAGAATCGGCGACGGTTGGAACCTGTATTTGATTTCATTTCATTTTCTCAAGAATGGATGGATGCAGCCCTACAAATGGCGACGCGGTGACTTAAATCTGGCACGTTCGCGCAAGTTTAAGGTTAAACGATGGTAAGTGCGGCGCCAAACTGAAGGCCTTAATGTTTAACTGGCTGACGTTAACCGCGAAGAAGAAGAAGAAGAAGAAATTCCTGTGCTGTGGTTAAGAAGCTTGGTGGCCTCGGCTATGCAAAAGGGTTTCGTTAAGAATCCATCGAATCCAGCTTTGTCGCAGGACATGGCGACCTCGGGCGTGGCATCGCCAGTCATCGCGACCACCCGCAGCCCATCAGGCTGAGCGAGGCGGATTTTCTCTAGATAATCAAAACCGTTCTGACCCGGCATTCTCAAATCCAGCAAAACCAGATTCGGCTTCCATTGTTCGATCGTCTCAAGCGTATCGTCAAGCAGCATCGAAGCCCGGCACAAAAAACCTGCAGCTTCAATTTGCATGCAGATAGAAGTAAGAACGGATTTCTGATCGTCGACCACCAGAATTCGGGGGGCTTTGAGTTTTGCGTTAGCCAGATCCGTGTCAAGCGTCGAAGTTTGACCAGCAAACTTCGGAGCCGGCAACAGTGCCTTCGTTGAGCTGGCCAATTCAGATTCGGAAGAATTGGATTGGGAAGAATTGGATTGGAAGAAGCCGGATTCGATGGAAAGGCTGGTGTCTGTGGAGCGATCATTCGCATTCGCTTCGGATTTGATCTCTACGGGGACAATCACATTCACGATCGTGCCGAACCCCAATTCGCTGTTGAGTTGCAGCGTGCCACCTGCCTGATTGGTTAGTTGGCGACAAATACTTAACCCAAGCCCGCTACCGGCGACTGAAGTGTTATTGCTTGACTTGGAAAACTGCTCAAAGGCACTCGCTTGTTCGTCGTCTGGAATTCCAATCCCGCTATCAGCAATGACGAAATGCAGTTCGGGTTGGCCTGCGGAGCCGAGCTTTCTTTCCAGTCGAAAATCGGCGGTAACATGCCCGTGTTCGGTAAATTTGAGTGCGTTGGAAATGAGATTGTCGACAATTTGCCTCAATGACTTCTTGGGGCCAATCAGCACTTCGTTTTTGTCAACTTCCGTGACGTAGCAACTGAATTCAATTTGTTTTTGGTTCGCTCTCCCTCGATGCATCGCTTCAATCGACGAAACCAATTCGTGAAACGCAAACTCCGATTGCTCGGCTTCCGCCGAACCGTTTTCGATCAAGGACATCTCCAAAACGCCCTCGACCAGTTCTAATAGCTGTTGGCTGGAGGAGCCGATCCCTTGAGTGATTGTTTGAAAGTCTTCTTCGCTCACTTCACTATCAAGGAGTGATGAGTAGCCAACGATAGCGGCCAGCGGGTTTCGAATTTCGTGATTCATCTGGGCGAGAAATGTACTTTTCGCATTATTGGCAAGTTGCGCCTGATTCATTGCCGCCGACAACAATTCCGTTCGTTCGTGAACCAAAACTTCTAAGCGGCGACGTTGTTGCTTTCCTAAAAAGTTGCTGACCGCACCAATGATGGCGATGACTGAAAACACCAAGCTGCCAGCCAGCAGCCATCGATGTGCTCGCTCCGATTTTTGTGTTTGTTCGGCCGACAATTCAATTTGTTTTCGAGAGTTGTTTTCAATCTCCCAGTATTTTGCCGCCGCGTTTCGCTCTTTTTCGACTTCGAATCGTCGCTGGCTGGCTTGCAAAGCCGCCGATTCTTGCGACCAAAAATAAGCCCGTTCAAAGTTCTCGTTTTTCGCGTAGGTGTTGGCCAGAAAATCAAGCGTTTTTGACGACGAGCGATACTTTGCGTGCTCCTCTACCAACCGCAAAGACTCTTTGGTTTTCTCTTCCGACATGTCTCCCAATTCAATGGTTAGCATGTTCGTTGTGAACTTCAATAAAATCAATGAATCGTGGTTTTGCGAATGCATAAAACACTCACGGGTTTCATCACAGAGCTCTCTTGCCTTTTCGAACTCGCCTCGATCCAGGTAGTGCTGGATTAGAAACGCCAGAGTTTGGCCAAGACGTTGCGACTCGTAAGGGCTACGTTCGGGAATCGCTCGCAATCGTTTTGCACGATCCAACAAATCTATCTCAAGCTCTGGAAGCTCACCCGCCAGAAACAAATGTACTTTGGCCAAGCGGTCAGTAGGATGCAACTCAAGCAATTTTCTTGCGGCTTCATTCGCCGCATTGACAATATCATTTGGAACATCCTGCGAATGACTTCCACTTAAATCAATCTCAATCGAATCCAAAACGGAAATCATGCTACGCAGCGCAATGACTTTAGCGGACGTCCAGTCGGTGTTTTGGCACACCTCATACGCCCGAAAAGCGTCGCGGGTTTGATCGACTTCATTTGCGGTGAACGATTGTAACTCCGCAGAAAGCCCGTAGGCGATCGCCAGTAATGCATCGTCCCGCGTAAATTCAATTATGCGAATGGCTGCACGAACACTTTCAATACCCGGTTGTAGTTCGTCACGGAACTTGCCTCGCAAGAATCCATCAAACAGTTTGAACTCCGCGTAGGCGACAGTATTTTTGTTCTTGGCGAGTCGTTGACAACGTTTAAGATTGGCTTCCCAATCATTGCCCCACTTTCCGAAGTGAAGCTCGATTAACGCCAAGCGAACCAGTCCACGAATCTCAAGCTCGGTGTCGCCTCGTGATTCGGCCAAGTGGAGCATTTCCAAACCAAGCGCACGGCATTGCTCGTAATTCCTATGCAACCAGAATTGGTCGGCGAATCGCCTTGCCAGCTCTTGGGTATGACGATCAGCACGAGAAATCTTTTCACCCAAAGAAGGCTTCGCGTCCAAACGCCCCGGAGAACAGAGACAGAGAAATGCCGCAAACGCAACCAACAAGATTCTTGGATGTATTGAGACGTGGAGCATTACAGTAAGAAATTTTCGTACGCGAGTAATCCTCTTAGCTTTACGCCCATCTACTCATTTGGCAATATGAGAGTGGTAAAAACACACAATCAACTTCGCCAATTTGACTTCGATTGCAGGGAGCCCGCTCTTGCTAGATGAACGATATTCCTTGAATTCGAATCCAACCCATCTCGTGATGGAACCAACCTGAATTACCGGTGTCACACCCAATTACCGGTGTCACATCCAAAAAGTAATTTGGCTCAAACATTTGACTCAAACATTTGGCCCGGTACGCACTTTCGCAAAACTCGACTAGCTGGACTCACTTTCGGATGAACCCGCCGAATTCGCTGCTGAATCCGACGCACTCGTGGTCGATTTTTTAGTCGGCTTTTTGGTCGTCGTTTTCTTTTTCGTTACCTTTTTAGTCGTCGTCTTTTTCTTAGCCGCTTTTTTGGTGGCTTTCTTTTTCTTGGTGGCCTTTTTCTTCGCGGCTTTTTTCTTCGCGGCTTTCTTTTTGGTCTTCTTCGCTCCTTTGTCGTCACCGTCCTCGTCGCTGGCCGCAGCCTTCTTCTTCCTCGGTGCGAATTCGAATCCAAGTTTCCCTTTGACTCGATCGATTGTCAGGTGAGCCGCAAATGGCCGTCCCTTCTTCGAAATGAAGCCCGGCATCAGATCCGTTTTCCCTTCGACGAACATTTTGATCGCCTGTTCGGTGGGAATCTCTTTCTTCAAAATCGTCTTGCTGATTCGGACGCCACGCTTGTCGACTTTGTTGGCCATCTTGGGAGCCAGGAAAGCGCTTTCGACTTCGTAGATTTTTATCATCTCTTCGGAGTCATCGAGAATCGGTGCTTCACAGATCATCTGGTCGTCGGTCAAGTTCTTAAGCTCTTCCTCGCGGCGATCATCACCTTCAAACACGAACCCTAATTTCCACGTCTTCTTCTCCTTGGCGATCGTAAGTTCAGCCTCGAAGGGTTGGCCGAACCGGTTCTTGAAGTCACTGAACGGACCGATTTGTTTGTGCGTCAGCAGCGCGACGGCTTCGTCTCCATTGATTTCGTGACTGGCGATGTGCTTCTTCATCCGGAACGTACATTCGGGATTCTTGCACTCGTAAGTTCCGTCTGTCTGTCGGTGTTCGCCGTTACCACATTCCGGGCAGGCGACATGAATATCAGGAAAGACGCGATTCTTCTTTTCTTCGATGTAGTCCTTGGTCTGGTTGACGATCGACACCGTCATCGCCTTGATCTCGTCCATGAAGACTTCTCGTTTGAGTCTTCCGGCCTCCATCTCTTTCAGCTTGTATTCCCAATTGCCCGTCATCTCTGGCGAGCTAAGCGCAGAGATTCCAATTTCTTCCAACAGATCCATCATGGCGAGCCCTTTGTTGGACACGACTAGATCACGTTTTTGAATTTCGTCACGGAACAAATACTTTTGGCGGATCAAGTTTTCAATAATCGCCGCGCGTGTCGCCGGAGTTCCAAGTCCCCGTTCACTCATCGCATCACGCAGCTCTTCGTCATCGACTCGTTTGCCCGCGGTTTCCATCGCCGACAGCAAAGTACTATCGTTGTAGCGAGCCGGAGGGCGAGTCTCTTTAGGGCGAACTTCGACTTCAATGTTGGTCGCCTCTTCGCCATCGTTGGCGGCCACCAACTCATCCTTGTCGGCTGCAACACCGGCCTTTCGACCGTAACATTCAAGATACCCCGGCACGACAAGCACGCGACCATCGGTTCGAAAACTGTCCGAACCAACCCGAGTAATTCTTTGCGTGACTTCGAATTCGGCGTGCGGATAAAAGATCGCCATGAATCGCTTTAAAACCAACTGGTAAAGCTTGATGGCTCCATCATCGATCTTGGTGGTCGGGATTTTCTCGGTTGGAATAATCGCGAAGTGATCACTAACCTTTTTCGTATTAAAGACCCGTTTTGTCGGCGTGATCCGCTCGTTCTTGACGATCCATTTCGCAGCGTTTTGAAGATAATCTGGCACGGAATCGTGCTTCTTCATGCTCGCAAAGTTGGCGACCGTCGATTTGACCGTGTCGAGATAATCTTCGGGCAAGTACTTAGAGTCGGTACGCGGATAAGTCAGCAATTTGTATCGGTCGTAAAGCGATTGAGCCAACTGCAAAGTTCGCTTGGCACTGAAGCCATGCTTGTTACCAGCCTCTCGTTGAAGGCTGGTCAAATCGAACAACAGCGGTGGTGCTTGCTTGGATGGCTTTTTGTTTTCCTCGACGGTTCCAGTTTTGCCTTTGACGCGAATTGCCAACTCATCGGCTTCCTCTTTCGTCCAAATCCGTTCCGCTTTGATGTGGTGGTCGTTTTCGTCTTTCTCGAAATTTTCACGGTACCAGCGCGACGCATATTCGCCTTTGGAAACATTAAAATCCGCGTGGACTTCCCAATAAGGGCGGGAAACAAAACTGCGAATTTCTCGCTCACGTTCTGCCAGAATACAGAGTGTCGGAGTTTGTACGCGTCCCGCCGACGTGACGTTGAATCCGCCGTTACGTGAATTGAAGGCCGTCAAAGCTCGGGTACCATTGAGCCCAACCAACCAATCGCTTTCGCTGCGACAGATGGCGGCGTCGGCCAACGTATCCATCTCTGACCCTTCGCGCATGTTGCTCCAGGCTTCGAGAATTGAGCCGTCGGTCATCGACTGCATCCACATCCGTTTGATGACGAAGTCTTTTTTGATGTCGGCCATCTGCATCAGGTAGCGAAAAATCAGTTCTCCTTCGCGGCCCGCATCGCAAGCATTGACGACGGTCGTGACTTCTTTCTTCTTCAGCAGGCGAACGAGAAGTTTAAATCTTGGCAGGCTACGCTCGATCGGTTCCAACTCAAAACGCTTCGGGATGTGAGGAAGGTGCGTTACTGTCCAAGGAAGTTTCTTACCGTCTTCCTTTGTTGGCATCTTCAATCCAACGAGATGTCCGATCGCGGACGCGACGAATGCCTTGTCATTTTCGAAATAGTCTTTTTTCTTTTCGAATTTCCCAAGCTCAGGAAGCTTGCCGAGAACACGCGACAAGTCCGTCGCCACGCTTGGCTTTTCAGCAATTATCAATGTTTTCGACATTAGTTCCTTATCCCCAACCTGCCCGATCTACGGACATGGATCGACCTATCCAAGTAAATATCGCCGTGATTCGCAGATTCATGGCTTATCCAAGCCGGCCTTCGATCGAATAAAATTCTCAAAGACTGTCCTGTCTTCGCACTCATCAGATCGTTTTGGCATTGAATTCACTGCAAATGAGCGATAAATTCTCCCCAAGACGCAAACTTGCGCGCCCTCTATTAGTAGTGCGTACATTTTCGCCGTCGGCAAAGATGAATAATCGCTGACTGAAGGGGTTGTCAACCCCTTAACTCTCCAAACATTGCATTTGATATTTAAGTGCACCGCAAATTTTTTTGATTAACGGACTATCAGACTCATGGCAAATCCGCTTCGTTGGTTTCGTCGCCACGCAAAAGTACTAATGGTTGTTTTAGGTTCGGGAGCCATGGCAATTTTTGGCCTTGGCCCGGTTTTTGACACCCTGTCTCGCCCCTCTTCCAATCGAGCAACTAGCGAGAATGAAGTCGTGGCCAAGTGGAAAGAAGGCGACATCACGCGGAATGATTTGAACGTGTTGCAGAACCGTCACTTTCAAGTCCAGCGATTTTTGGCTCAGCTTTCCGAAACGGCTGTCGATCGTAAAGGTGACGATTTTCGTTCTTTGGCACAGCCGGTTCCGCCAATCAATACGGGACAGAAATTTACGCAGACGCTTGTCGATGAGCAATTGATCGATCGAATGTTGATGGCCGAAAAAGCCGAAGCCGAAGGCATCGTCGTTTCCGATGGAATTATCGACGACTATTTAGCGATGGCTTCTGGCGATGCGGGTTTCAGCCGCAATGATCTGGAACTGATCAATCAGAAAGCCAACCAAGGTAGCTGCTCCCTGGAGAACATTCGGCGTCACCTGCGGACCGAGCTTTTGTCAATGCAAATGCGAATGTACTCCATGGCCGGGCTGCCTATGGTGCCCAATCCCGTCGAGTCGATGGAGTTGTTTGGCCGCGTTGCCGAGCGAGTCGAGTGCCTAACGATGCCGGTTTCTGTCGAGCAATTCCTCGGCAAAATGAGCGAAGAGCCAACCAGCTCTGAAATCAATACGCTCTTTGAAGCAGGAAAACACGACTACGCCGACCCAGAAGGTATCAAGCCCGGCTTTAAATTACGCAACAAAGTCAAGGTTCAATACTTCGTTGCCAACTTCGAAACGTTTATGCAAAACGAAATGAACAAGCTGACCGACGAAGATGTTCAGAAAGAATACGATCGTTTGGTTGAGGAAAAAGCCAACATCGTGATGGAGACCATTCCGGCTGACGATGCGATTCAAATTGACGATCCCCCGCCCATCCTTCCCGGCAACGGCGAAGCAAATGAATCTACCGAAGACGCCGACGGCGTTGCCCCCCCACCCTCTTTGGAGTCTGGCGAAAGCACAGAAGGCGGCTCCGTAGAAGGCAACTCTGAAGAAGGCAACTCTGAAGAAGGCAACTCTGAAGAAGGCAACTCCGTAGAAGGCAACTCTGAAGAAGGTGACCAGTCGCTCAAGCTGACGGCTCGGAAAGATCAATACGTTTCACTTCGCCTTCAAGAAGAAAATCAAGAGGAGAGTGAACAAGAGGGAGCGTCTTCCGCTGAATCCACCGAGGCGGCAACTGCCGAAACAGAATCGGCTGACGCGACTCAAGCTGAGTCTGCTGAATCCGGCGAGGCAGCAACCACCGACGAAGCTGCCGCTGAAACGACCGACGATGAACTGGGGCCGCTATTGGCTGACGATTCAAAGGAACTTGAAAAACGCGTCCGACCGTTGAAAGACGTTGCGGATGCCGTCAAACGTGCGATGGTGAGTGCCGACGCTCGCAAGGCAATGGACGAATCGATCAAACGTGCTCAAGTCAAGGTTTCCAGTTACCACGCAAAAGTGATGAAGTGGGAATACACTGACGAGAAGAAACGAAAAGACAAAGAAGAACCGACGCCAATCGACTTCAAAGCACTCGCCGAAAAGCATAACTTGGTGCTTAACGAGACTCCGCTTTCTGATGAATTTGCTTTGTCAGAATCACAACTGGGTCGTGTCGCAGTTCCGTTGCTCGTACAAGGACCAAATGGTCAGCAGCAGCGTGCGGTTCGCTCCGTTTCACAAATCCTGTTTGATCGCTTTGACGACTACAAAATCTACGAGCCATCACCAGCCAATGACTTTTTGACTGGCGATTCGTATTTGTACTGGCTGTCCGAAAAAGAAGACGCTCGCAGCCCTGAGCTAGACGAGTGCAAAGAGGAAATCATCAAGTTCTGGAAAAGCCGCAAGGCCATCGAATTGGCTCAAGCCGAAGCTCAAAAAATTGTTGATAAAGTCAAAGGTGAAGGCAAATTGCTCAGTGATTTGTACGCCGAGCGAGCAACTTCGACTGGCGAATTCTCTTGGTTCAACAATTTCGGTCGTCCGGCAATCGGCACACCCGCCAATGTCACCGACCCCGGAGACGAGTTCATGCAAACCGCATTTGGATTGGCCAAGTCCGAAGTCGGTATGTCACCCAACCGATCCAAAGACACGATTTACGTGATTCAAATGGTCAGCGAGCGGAAGACAATTGATGAGCTTGGATCTGATTATCTGAACAATCAGTTTTTCCGCTTCAAACAAGTTCCTGGTGACGTAAAAGCCGTTTCGAGCTACTACGGCCGTGAGCTGAACTACGACTGGAACCAAGAATTCACTGACGAAATGGGATTAAAGTTCATGGGCCGCTAGACGCCCCCCTTTCCAAGAATTTCGATTTCGCACAGCCGCGAAGTCTCATCAATCTGAATTGCATCGTATCCATGGTCTCGCGGCCATGGATACTTTTATATGATCGTCCATTGTTGCGACGTGTTTTCACCCTTCCTCCCTTCAACAACAGACCGCGTGCAGAAACGGAATTCACCGTGACCGAAGCGCCGACTGATTCAGCAAACTCAAATCCGGCTCGCATGTCCAAGTCTCGCACGTCGCGACGGACGCTTGGGCTTTTTGGCGCGACTTCCGTTGGCATCGGAGCCATTGTAGGTGGCGGGATTCTGGCGTTGGCTGGTGCTGCCTTTGCTCAAACTGGCCCCAGCGCTGTGTTGGCGTTTGCGCTGAACGGGTGTATCGCTTTCTTGACCGCACTCAGTTTTGCTGAAGTCGCCTCCAAATTCCCTGAATCAGGAGGCACCTATACGTTTGCAAAAAAAGTGCTCTCGGTGGAGTCGGCGTTTACCGTCGGTTGGATCGTTTGGTTTGCCTCGATCGTCGCTGCGGTTTTGTATGCTCTCGGCTTCGCTCAATTTGCAATCGCGGCGGGCGGCTCGCTGGCCAATAGCCTTGGTTGGGAATCGGTGGCCACGTTTCTCAACCGGCCTTACATGCCAAAACTAATGGCGGCTCTGATCACGATTTTTTACACACTTAAATTGATGTTCCGTTCCGGCGGCGGCGGGAACCTAGAGAACATCGGAAAGCTCCTGGTGTTTTCGCTTTTGATCGTGCTTGGTTTTTGGGCGCTGCGCGATCGAACATTTTCAGAAGTACAGAAATCCGTGACACCCTTTTTTGCCAATGGTGCGACCGGGCTTTTTCAGGCCATGGGTTACACGTTTATCGCCGTTCAGGGATTCGACTTAATCGCCGCCGTTGGAGGTGAAGTCCGGCAGCCTGAAAAGAATATCCCGCGTGCGATGCTGGGATCACTAGCAATCGCGATGATCATTTACTTGCCGCTACTTTTTGTGATTGCGACGGTGGGCGTTCCCACGGGTGAATCGATCACCGAGGTCAGCCGCCAAAATCCCGAAACCATCATCGCGATCGCTGCAGAGAATTATTTGGGCGGTTTTGGGTATTGGTTGGTCATGATTGCTGGCCTGTTGTCCATGGTATCGGCAATGCAAGCCAATTTATTTGCGGCTTCGCGAGTCGCGATGGCGATGGCGAAAGATCGAACGCTGCCAACGGGGCTAGGCCGCAAGAACGCGAGTTCGCAAATTCCTGTCTCAGCGGTTCTCGTCACCGGGTTACTGACACTTATCCTCTTAGCATTGTTACCAAGCTTGGCGGAAGCCGGTGCGGCGTCCAGTTTGATTTTCTTAATCACGTTCGCGCTTGCCCACTGGATCTGCATTCTTGTTCGGCAACGTAGCGTTGCCAATCCACCACCGTTTAGGAC
This sequence comes from uncultured Pirellulaceae bacterium, assembly GCA_964589435.1. Classification (GTDB taxonomy): domain Bacteria; phylum Planctomycetota; class Planctomycetia; order Pirellulales; family Pirellulaceae; genus Mariniblastus. Next base: position 8,035 of record CAZPTT010000120.1, on the reverse strand, counting down.
TTGGTGGTTCCCGGCGGTTCCTGCTTGCGGAGGAATTGCCTGTCTAATTTTGGCCGTCTACCAAGGCGTCATCGTTCCGACAGCCGGATCGATCACGTTGTTTTGGCTGTCGTTAGGTGGCCTGTTGTTTCTGGTGTTGTTTGCCCAGCGTGCAAGATTGTCGGATGCGACAAACGAAATTCACAATCCGGAGTTGTTACGACTGCGCGGCCGTTCACCGTTGGTGCTGGTTCCAATCGCAAATCCCAAAAACGCGCCGGCGCTGGTCGCCTTGGCAAGCGCGATGACGCCCAAGGATGCGGGCAGAGTATTGCTGCTTTCGATTGCCGTCGCTCCCGATGAGTGGGATTTCGAATCCAACCCCAAGCCACTTGAAAATACCCAGATTGTGTTGCGTCAAGCGATTGCTTCTTCAGTGGCGGAAGGGCTTTATCCAGAAGCGTTAACCACCATTGCCAAAGATCCCTGGCAAGAAATCCGCCGCGTATCCAAAGCACACCGATGCGAAAGTTTATTGCTCGGATTGACTCGATTGACTGACAAACGCGTTGAGCTTCCGCTTGAACAACTGGTCAAACAGGTCGCCTGCGATGTGGTCGTGTTACGAGCTCCCAACGATTGGAATCTCAGCGACGCAAATCGAATTCTTGTTCCTACCACCGACCACCGGATTCAAAATCCGTTGCTTGCCCGAATTTTGGCCAGCCTGTCCAAGGCTCGCGAGCGGGAGATCACGTTCTTGAATGTTCGGCCGCAGTCAGTAACGCCTCGCGAATTGCGAGATGCGCAGCAGGAATTGGCCGGCTGGGTTTACAATCTTTGTTCTTCAAGCGGTCGCGTTCAAGTGGCAGCCAATGATTCGCCGCTGGAAGAAATTCTTGAACAGGCCAAAGAGTCGGATTTGATGATCTTAAATATTCACTCGAATCGAAAAGACGAGAAACTGTTCAGTCGTTTTGCGTGGCAGATTATTGAGCAGACAGATTGCCCGCTCTTGATCGCGCGGCATTATTGATTTCACAAGGCTTCTGGCGCTCGAAGCGATCCAACGGGCGAGCTCAAGTTTCCGAGGGGATTGGAACGTGGTAGCGACCGGGAAAAGGCATGCAGGAAATGCCATGCTGCAAACGATTAACCTCCGCTAGCAACCCTGCCGATTCGACCGCGAACTAAACGGGGCATTTCGCTAATCTGCACTGCGTTTTCCCTGATTCGGGGATCCAGTCATCGCTAAAAATTGCTTAACGAAACAGCCGAGAACCAACTCGGGTGCGAGCCAATCTTGAGTTGCGATCATCCACAAGTCGAAAAATTGGTACTGGTTATCCACGGCGTGGGTGACCCAGAGCCTGGCGATACGTTGGGTGTTTTCGCGCGATCGCTGGCAGAAGACCACCATCCACTTGCGGAACAGCAGAACACCGTTTGGTTACCGGAGAAATCTCATGACCCGCACTTTGTCAAAACGTTCCCGGCTCACGTTCGAGAATTGAAAAACCAATCAGAAGAAATTGAATTAGCAGAAGTGTTTTGGGGAGATCTCTCTCGCGTCTGGCACGGTTTACCGGGCACGATTCTGGGCATCTTTCAAATCCTCTTCGGGCTGCGTTATGTGGCCTACGTTGCGGCGGATCAGCCGGGCGAATACGCCTATTGGTTGAAGCGGCTTGGCTTGCTTAGTTCTAAAATTTTGCACGGACCAGTGCTGGCGGTCACGTTTGTGTTGGCCGTGTTGGCGATCGCTGTTTCAGGAACGCACTTGATGTGGGCGGATTCCTACAAGAGTGATCTTTGGACGCAGATTGTGCTGGCGGGCTGTTGCGGATTTGCAATCGTCGCTTCATCGATCGGTTGGAAACTCGCCAACAATCGAATTATCGAGCGGTTCTGGTTTTGGGTGAATGTCACTGCGATGTTTGTTGGCGGCCTAATGATGATCAAAGCCGTATGGCTGGACGTCGCGTTTCCAAACACTGCCTTCGAAGGCGAAATCCGGCCCGGTTTAATTTGGTATTGCCGCGTTCTCGTGGTCTTTCTGGGGATGCTGTGGTTTACAGAGATCTTGGTTGTGATTGGAATGGGAATCTGCTGGTGTGGCGCTTTGATGAATCCCAAAGTCCATCGCCCTGCTTTGCACATCGCGTTCTTGCTGCCAGCTCTATCGGTCGGAATCTGGGGCCAAATGCTCCCAATGATGTGGCTGGCAGCCAAAGGTGGTATCAAAAACCTTTTGAAGATGCCGGAATTCGACAAGCTCTTTGAAGAAGCGATCCCGCTGTTGGGCGTTCAGTTCTTGATGCTGGCGGTGATGTCCATCGCCGCCGGGTTGATTGGCTATCGTTATTTCAAATGGCGAGCCAAATGCGGAGTCAAAGACTTTCGTAATGGAGCACGCCCCCCTCGTTTGATCGTGCATGGCTTCGTCCAATCCGTACTGGCGATTTGTACGATTACCGGAGTCGCATTGGTGTTTGGAATTGGACTGCTGGAACTGCAAGGATTCGGGTATCGGGATTTTTGGTTTGGCCGCGTGATGGCTGAAACCAATAAGTACGCCATGGCCATTCTCGTGCCATCGAGTTTCATGATGGTGCTGCTGATTCCCAGGTTACGTCCAGTTTTTGACATCATCCTAGACATCGTCAATCACTTTCATTTTCGTGCGACGTGCATCGATGATTCTCTCGATGATGAAGACGAATTCGATATCAATGAAACGACGTTCGAACAGGGCACTTTGTTTTTCTCGCGTCGTGATGCAATCCACGGCCGCATGAAACGAATTTTGAATTACTTTCGCGACAAGTACGAACATCGTCCAGAACTGGTGGTTGTCAGTCACAGCCAAGGCACCATGGTTGCGGTCGAAGTCCTGAACGATCCAGAGCTCGCTTGGCTTAAGAACCGTTTTAGCTCAGTTTCGTTGGTGACGATGGGTTCCCCTTTCTCAAACCTATATCAACACTACTTCGCACATTTGTATCCCGAACTCGACAAGCCATTTTGGTCGTCCATGCGAAAGCGAGTCGATCGTTGGGTCAACATTTTCAGAATCGATGATCCGGTAGGAACGGAGATTGAGTTCCCGCTTGCAGCAGCGGTTACCCTCGACTGTCACACGGATCATTCCAACGGATATCCTGATGGCCAGTGTGAATTTCGTGACACCATTTTCTCAAATCACCCGGTTGGCTGCCGAGGTCATGTCAGCTATTGGAATGACTCGGAGGTTCTCAACATCTTGCGCGCGGAGCTTTTCAAAGACTGCTCGTCCAAACATGACCGGCATCGACATCGACAAGCGGGGTAAGAAGGGCGTTGAAATTTGCGCTAGATCGAGAGCTCGCGACAGTCATCAAATGCCTTACTTCTTCTCTGACTTATAGATCACGCTGTAGGCCATTCCGTAAATGGTGAACAGAAATCCGCACATCACGAAGCTTCCAATCCCGGTGGCACGCAACGTCCTGCCCAACTGCTGACGTCTCAGCTTGTAATCTTCAACGCTGGGGTAATTGATCCGCCAAGTTGGCGCCCCGCCATTCCCCGATTCCCTCAGTGTTTGCCGTTCCAATTCGGTTTGCTGTTCCAATTCGGTTTGCTTTTCCAATTCTGTTTGCGCATTTTTAGGTATCAGAATCAATTGGGCAGTGTCTTCGGAGAGAATCATTAAACAGACGCCGGCGACTCCGAAAGCCAGAGCGACGCACCCAAACGCGGCCAACATACGTTGGCTTGTCCGTGACGATTTGGCGATTATTTCGTCAAAAAATTGGCTGCAACCGAATAAATAGCCACCAAAAGCCATAATCATCAGCCCAAAAAGTTTGCCGCCGACTTGATCAAATTCTTTCTCGAAGAAGTCATCCGATTGCAAGATGAGAGCCAACACTCCTACACAGCAGATGAAAGTCGCCAAACCGTAAAAGATCATTTTGGGGATCGTTAACTTTTCGGCAGTTGAATCAGATTCCGCTGTTTCCGATTCAGGGCTTGATTTGATCGGAGCGACGGGCGTCACTTCGTTCGGTGCCAAGTGAGCGACCGATTCAATTCCCGTTTTTAGTTCACTAGCCTGCTGGTAACGTCGGGAAGGTTCTTTTTCCAATGCCCTCATGACGACGTCATCCATTCGCCCGTCCATCTTTACCATTCGAGAAGGTGCATCGAATCGGCCCAGCGGCAACTCGCCCGTCAGCATCTCGTAGATGACGACACCCAGTGAATAGATATCGGCTCGGTGATCGACCTCCGCAGGACGTTCTCTCTGCTCGGGGGCCATGTAGTTGAGTGTGCCCATGACTTGGCGAGTGTTGGTCAGGTTCAATTCGCTGGCTTGGTTGGTAATTTTTGCCAACCCAAAATCGGCGATTTTGATGATGCCATCCCGATCCAACATGACATTCTCAGGCTTAATATCGCGATGCACGATCCCTTTGTCGTGAGCATACTGAAGGGCGTCGCAAAGCTGAGGTACCAGTCCAAGTGCTTCCGCCGGAGACAACTCGCCCGCATCGGCGACTTGGCGCAGGTTGGGTCCTTCCACAAACTCCATCATCAGGTAATGGAAAGCTCCGCGCTTTCCAACGTCGTGAATCGTGACGATGTTTTGATGATTGAACTTGGCAAGCGACCTGGCTTCCTGTTTGAAACGCTCGGTTGTTCGCGGATCGTTGTCTCGGAACAAGAATATCTTGATCGCGACCCAACGATCGAGGCTGACTTGACGAGCCTTATAAACCGCCCCCATTCCGCCAGCGCCAATCATCTCCTTGACTTCAAACTCTGGAAACAGCTCTGCCATCTTAGTGATCGTCGGAGGCTCAATTCGTTTCAGCATTCCGGCGGTCGGGTCGTAGCCTGGGTTAGACTTTTTTGCCGCGGCCATGAGGCAGCTTGGGCAAAGTCCGCCCGGCAAATCGTCGGTAACAATTGTCGAACAAGTTGGGCATTTTCTCGGCATTTCGAATGCTTCCGTATCAGAGTATCGGTTGTCGCTATTCATCAAATACGGATTTCGCTCGAAAGGTTACATGAGAAACTGAAAATCTCTGAAATTGTGATCCGTGGGTGTCGTTTCACTCAACTCACGGCTTATGGCTGTAATCCCTGCCGGGATGTTCGCTGGCCTCGGACAAGCAGTATACTTTTTTTTTGCGGTTAAGCTCTGCAAACGTGAGCGGCGTGATGGTTACAGATCGCCGCGCAGCGAACTTAACAAGACATCAATCTCGTCTTCAAGCGACTCTTCATCTGCAAGCGTTTCACTGACAATTGACCTCAGTGTTTGTCGATAACGTTCTCGCATTCGAACGGCGGCCACCTTGATAGATCCCTCAGACTTTTGAAGTTCGCTAGCGATCTCCTGGTATGTCTGCTCCCCGCCACCAGCGATCAAAAATGGGCGCAGCCGTTCAAACAACTTCGCTTGATCAAGTTTTTCGTATTTTGTTTCCAATTGCTCGAGCGTTTGTTGCAAAACCGTCAACGCCCAACGGCGATCAAAAACTTTTTCCGCCGTCCAGCCATCTACCGGTTCGTTAAGGTAGCTCTTCTCGGCTTGATTGAAATCAATCGAAAATACAGTTGCGTTTCCGCCTCGCTTGATCGCAAGTTTGCCCTCGACTTGTTTTGAAACGTATCGAGTTACGGCTGACATTAAGAACCAACGAAATCGACCACGATCCTTTGCAACGGCCCTCACGTAGTCCTTTTCGATCAACTCCGAAAAAAAGCCTTGCACATAATCTGCGGAATCCTCTGGGCCGTAGCCTTTGCGTCGCAGATAAGTGAAGAGCGGCAGCCAATAAACTGAGCACAGCTTTTCTAACGAAGAGCGTCGTAGCGCGGAATCATTCTGAGAATCTTCCCGCGCAGAGATAACGACACTCCATTGGGTCGTGTGAAAGCTTGCGGGTGGCTGAGGCTTTTCCAAAGCGTTGATTCCAATTCGGGGTTGAATAACTTAGTCGATTTTACTCCAACAGTTTGCTGCGGTGCAGACAGTTCGATCAACCACATCTGCAAGACGTTGGCTCAACATCGCTTGTGTTTCTTATAGCAAACCTCTAACTGAAGCAGACTTCTAACTGAAGCAAACTTCTGGCTGAAGCAAACTTCTGACTGAGAGAAACATCTAACTTGGGTTGGCAAGGAGTTGGCGAAGGGGTTGGCCAAATTGCCCATTTAGACCTTCGGCCCCACCAAATTGCCCCAAAGATGTATTGACCACTAAGAAACGTGT
>CAZPTT010000120.1:0-1781 GCA_964589435.1 uncultured Pirellulaceae bacterium | reverse complement strand
GTGTTGATATCTACGACGTTCGGGGTGGAAAATCTGTCTTTATCGTCGAGTATCTTGACCGTTGTTTAGCGAATTTTCAAAAAACGTTGTATTTCCCGTGCTGGCAATTCTTGCCTGCATGATCGGATCGACGTCCGTAAACGCTCAACGGGCTCAGTTTGGTGATTTCTTTCGAGTTCAGGGAGCTCCCAATTCGAACTTCGTACCCAACCAATCGATCATCACCAGCCCCAATCTACAAGTCACTCCACCTCCGGCTCAGTTTCTGCAGCCGCCGCAAGGATTTCCCAATCAGGTGCTTCCCAATTCGTCGGTGCTTCCAAGTTCGCCGGTGATTCAAGGCCCAATCATCAATGCACCGACGCTGACGACGCCAACCAATAATCCGTTTCAACAACCCAATCAAGCCTTTCCAATTTTTCCGCGTGGCAACCGCCAACCAGTTTTGGCACCGCGAAATACCCAGCCGCAAGTGAATGTCCAACCGCCATTCAACACTCAACCGCGATTCAACACACAGCCGCGATTCAACACACAACCTCAGTTCAACCCTCAGTTTGGTGGACAACCTCAGTTTAGTGGACAACCTCAGTTCGGCTCGCCGCAGTACCCCAACCGATGGCCTTATGAAGGCACGGGTAGTAATTGGCTGCCATCAATCGATTGGTCAGTTCCTCAGCGATACTGGCAACAATTTCAAAACAATTTCTTACCTCGTTTGCTTGAGCGGCCACGCGTTCGTCAGACTTACTTACAAGGCAACAATGGCAACGAGCTGAACATCAACGACATCGAAATCGCCACGACGATGACGTTTCCAAACTTTTTGCAAAGCCAACAGCCGCTTCGCATGAGTCCAAACTTTATCTTCCATTATTGGGATGGCCCAGACTCGATCGTCCATCCCGGATTTGATCTACCAGCCCGCGCGTACAGCACTTCATTGGCCTTTGATCATATGACCAATCCAGCCAACCAATCTGGATTGGAAACAAACTTCACCGTTGGTTTCTACAGCGATTTCAAGAATACATCGAGCGACGCGATTCGTTTGACAGGGCGGATTTTGGGTTGGTCGAGGTTGAATCAGTACACGGTGGGCAAGCTTGGTGTTGAGTACTTTGACCGCGTCAATGTGAAGCTCCTTCCAGTCGTTGGCGTTTACATGACTCCCAATGCAGACATGAAATTTGATTTAACATTTCCACGTTCGAAACTCTCTCATCGCATTCCTAACTTCGCTGACAACGAGGCCTGGGTTTATCTGGGTGGCGAATACGGTGGCGGAAGCTGGGCCATTGAACGAGCGGACAGCTCCGAGGATCAAGCCGACATTAATGACGTCCGTGCTTTCTTGGGCGTCGAATGGATGGGAGCCCGGCGTGTGACAGGGTTCTTCGAATTTGGATACGCATTCCAGCGTGAGATCGTTTATCGTTCCAATCCAATGGACAGCCTCGAACTCCAAGACACGCTGATGATCCGCTCGGGACTGGCGTTTTAAGAGTGAATGCAAGAATGTTTTTTCGAAAGAGTTTGTCTGATCTTGCGCTAGACTGTTTCGCCAAGCGTCACAATCAGCTCTTTCCTCGAAACATGACCGAATGATTGTTTAACGATTAGCCGGAGGCGAAGTCCGTTCCAGCATAAACACTGACGCCTCCGGCTAATCGTTAAAAGCAACACCGTTAAATGAAGAGGGACTTCATGGTTTTCTAGGCGTAGATACCGTCGCCAGACGGTGGAAAACCGCGAATTCACTACGATCAATCCACGCTCTG
>CAZPTT010000119.1:0-20312 GCA_964589435.1 uncultured Pirellulaceae bacterium | reverse complement strand
GGGGAATCCTTGGGCAGGCCAGTTCCTCGAGTACGCTTTATGGATTTAATGCATTCGAGACTGCAATCGTGGCGGACGCCACTTCTGCAGATGATGCAACGTTTACGACAAGCCTGCCAACGGGAAACAGTTTTTCTGTTTACATAAATCGAACTACCGAGTCCTCTGCTCCGATGGTTGATAACGACAACGGAGCGAATAACACCCAACTTCGTCTTTCGAATGCAAATGCGAAATCCCTTGGGTTGTTTGTGGTCGACCCAAACGACCCAAACGCCGAAGATGCTCAAATCACTTTTAACAGCAGTTTCAATTTTGATTTTGATCCATCTGACGGCATTGGCGCTGGACAACAAGACTTTGTTGGAGTTGCCATTCATGAGCTTGGACACGCCATGGGTTTCACGAGTGGCGTCGACGTTCTCGATAACAATGGAAATGGTGCGTTCAATGACGACTTGTTCACGTTTGTGACGGCCATGGATCTAACGAGACACTCACCGGACAGCGTCGCATTGGGTGCGGACATTGATTGGACGGCTGACAACAGAGCCAAGTTTTACTCTATCGACGGTGGATTGACGGCGGGCGGTGGCCTCGTAGGGGGAATGGATCATTTCTCGCGAGGCAGCGTCAATGGTGACGGTCAACAGGCAAGTCATTGGCGGGACAATCTGGATTTAGGAATCATGGATCCTACAGCCGTGGGAGCAGGAAACCTAAATGTTGTGACGGCTCTCGATCTCCAAGCTTTCGACATCATCGGTTACAACCTAATTGTCGCCGGAGTGCCGGAACCATCAAGCCTGATCGTTCTCGGGGGCGCTTTCGGAGCGTTACTTTTGCGTCGCCGAAGAGCGTAAACTGAGACGGCAAACGAGCTGTTTTAGAAATGTAAACGAAAAAAGGCCCCGTCATTGACGCGGCCTTTTTTTTATTGTGCAATCGAGAGACGAACTTAATCTTGGTCTACTTCGTCGAGCAACTTCATTTCCATCGATCCACTGGCCCTGATATCAAGATGATAGGTACGGCCTTCTTCGGCGACGATGTGGTTTGCTGTTCCGTAGGCCGCCCTGATCCCAAGTTCCTCTTGAAGTTTACTGTCATTGCAAACCCGCCAGAAGTCGCCCCAAATCTTTTGCTCAAACGCATTCTGTTTGGCGCTCTTGTAAATTCCCGGTGGACCATTTTCAACCGTTTGGGTGTCGAGTCGTTGAGCGTCGCGTGGTCGTTCAGCGTCACCGAAAATACTCTTGAAAGCAAAGATCGAGGCGGCCCGCAACTCATCGGCGTCTTCTACATATTTGTCGTCGAATGTCGCGACCCAGCCATCCACGTAAAACTTGTCGCCTTGCAATGTGAAATCACGCGATGCACCGATCACTTCACCGTATTCATCGACCTCGGTGAATCGAACTTCCATATACGGTTCACCGTCATCGCCCACGCCTTTTTCTAAAACCTTGACGTTGGCAATTCGTCGATCGACTTTGAGCAATTTCATCGACGTCTCAAGCCGCTCATTGGTGGTCTGCAATTCACCATTGAGTTTGGAAACTTTTTGTATCTCTGCTTCTTGTGCTGCGAACTCAGTTTGCAACGCTTCCAAATCCAGTTTCGCCTGTTTGGCTTCGAATCCGGGGCGGACGTAGTTGTCGTACCCGAACCAGCCGCCGTAACCAACCACACCAGTCAGCCCTACCAGCATGATCGTGCGGACGGCGCTGTTGATGGTTTTTACATTGCTAATCATGTCGGACATGGCTTATTCCAATCGGTTCTGCAGTATTTGCCACTGATTTATATTTGGAATCGGCCAGCCAAGCAAAGGGAATTGTTAAATCTTGATCTTTTGACCAAATTCAACGTGTTTTGCCGGAAAACCGGATTTCGAATGCAGCGGACAGTTAAGTGTTCGCTTCCCATACCAACTTATCGCCGAGAAAGCTGGCAAACGCCTAGATGGCATCTCGACTCAACATTCGACCACATTTTCCGTTCATTGCTGGTGCCAGAACTCGATTCCGCTCGTTCAGTGAGCCAACAACTCAGTCACCGCTTGGCTAATGTCGGATGCTCGCATCAAAGATTCCCCGACCAGCATCGCGTCAACACTGGCGGCGTGAAGCATGCGAACATCCTCGCTAGTGAATATTCCGCTTTCACTCACCATTGTCACATCCGTTGGCAGCAGACTCTTAATTCGAATCGAGTGCTGCAGGTCGACCTCAAACGTGTTTAGATCGCGATTATTGACGCCAACCAATTTTGGTTGACACGCAAGCACCGCATCAACGTTCTTCTCTTCGTAAAGCTCGACCAGCGGCGTCATTCCCAAATCGCAAATACAACGATGAAGATCCATCATTACCTGCGGCTGAAGGCATTCAGCAATCAACAGGATTGCATCGGCACCGGCAGCACGGGCTTCATATACTTGATACTCATCAAGAATAAAATCCTTTCTAAGTAATGGCGTCTCAACGGCAGCACGAATGAGTCGGAGGAATTCCAGGTTGCCTTGGAAAAATTTCTCATCAGTCAGAACACTGATGCAACGGGCTCCACTCGCCGAGTAAGCCGTCGCTATTTGGACGGGATCGAAATCGGAACGAATAACCCCCTTGGAGGGACTGGCTTTCTTCACCTCGGCGATCAGGCTGACATATTCATCTGCGGCGAGTGCGGCAAGAAAGTCTTTTGGCGGAATTGCGGTGGCTGCCGATTTCTTCACCGTGGAGAGCGAAAGAGTGGCTTTGGCGGACTCAATTTCCGTTAGTTTGTGCGCGACAATTTTGTCTAAGATCGAACTCACGCTTACCGCCCATTTCTACGCTCAAGAGAATTCCGAATCCGGATTATATCATCGCATGCCAAAACGAGAGCGGGGGGTACAAGACCCACTGGGAGCCGAGCGGAAGTAAAATTTTCAAAAATGTTCCGAGAGGTCGCAGGGCCCGTATCGGCCGAACGGAACTGGTGTTATCCGATTAATCGAAAGCCTGGTCATTCTGCAGGAAATCAATCTGGATGAACTCAAGCCGGTTGCTTATCGGCTGACATTTCAGCAAAGATCTCGGCCAACTTTTCTTGACGGAAGCGGAAGATCTTTTCAAGGTCTGGCTTTACAAAGAACTTGTGAATCAGTCCGCCACCGCGAGGAATGTAATGAACATTGTCTCGCACCAGCGTTTTGCCATCCACTTCTTCAAACGTATGCTCGTGATACCAGCGTTTGTAAGGACCGCGCAACTGCTGGTCGACGAACCTGCGATGGGGCTCCCAAACACAAATTTCAGTCCGCCAGCGAATCGGAATCATGTGAAGTGAAAGCTTGTAGTCCAGCAACGCCCCCTCTTCAATCACGATTGGCTGTGGGGTCAGCACTGAAAAATTTAGCCAAGGAGGCGTGATTCGTTCCAGTTCCATTGCATCGGAAAAGAAGTTGAAAACCATCTCGATCGGGAGATCCACCGTCATCTCAGCCTTCAAGCGATAACCGGCTTTGCTATCACGCTCAATCAACAACATTGACTAAATCCCTCTGTTAGATGACATCCCGAACATTTTTGAACTTTTCTAAGACTGCATATTTCTCTAGGTGTTAACACGTAAAACCAATTGGATAAATGGCCAGTCCTCGAAAAGATGAAATCCCTAGTGCATTGTTCCAATTTGATTTTAGGATGAACCGGAACTTTGAATTGGATCAAGGCACTAGGCTGTCAAACCAACTCAGCTTCAAGGTGCAGCCGATCTTCAGAGCTGGCTGGCAAATGTAGAAGTTAAAGCCAATTGAAGACAAAGACGATTGCGACACTTGCTAAATACCAAAGAGAAATCATGAAACGCGGACAACTTCTATTCTTAATTGCTATCGTAATGACATTCAGCCTGCCTGGATGTGCATCGAATCCACTACTTCAGAAAATGACTGGCCGGATTCCGGTCGGCTCTCGTTCGCCCGTTTCATGGTCGGCACCAGCGACGACGGTAGACGACGCGATTGGCGATGAAGCCGAATTCCCCCGCGCAGTCAGCCCTCAGCGGCGAGTCAGCTCGCGAGCTGGATCTTCCTGACACTCTTAGAATTGCGGCACAGTCTGTGCCCCACGATGTGTTCGAGCTTCCCTCGGCGCACAAAAAAAGGCAACTGACAGTTGTCTCCCTGTCAGTCACCAAGGTGCCGGTCAAAGGCAGTTGGATTGTTGTGAATATTGGTTGACGATGCATATGTATCGTCGATGAGAATCAATTTCAGTGGTCAGACCTTTGTATTTAGGCGTTCTGCCACGCATAGGCCTTGAAGCTTCCTGTAAAAGTTTGGACGTTCGTAGGATCGGCAGCTTCAAACGATTCGATTGAGAACGACACGTTGAACAGTTTGAAGACGTATTGGCCGCGGTAATTCTGCCAGTCCGAGGTGTCGCCGGACTCAACGGAAGCGATTTGCAAGTCGACAAGATCTTCGGCTGACAGAGTCCAGCTCAGATCAGCGTTTTGCTGACCGGCAGAAAGCGACATGAATTCGGGTAAGCCCGTCACGTTGACGACATGCGTTTCTGATCCATCAAGATCATCGAAGTAGGATCGGGCGGGGAAACTTCCTTCGCTCCCGGCCATGATGCCAAAGTCTCTTACTTGTAATTCGCCACCGTCGACGACCGCATTGATGGTCACGTCGATGGTTTGGCTTAGGTTTGTGTTCGGCTCGCCGTCAATGATTGGCGTTACCGTCAATTGAAAGTCGGCATCAGAGTTGGCCGCAGGCTGAATCTTGAGGTTCTTCAAGTGAGAACGTTTGACTTCGTAAGTGCCGTCGTCAGAGAATTCGCCCTTATTTAAGTCTGCACCTTCTGGAACGCCTGAGATTTGGACTTTGTCAAAATCAGTTTCGATTTCCAATCGGATAGATTGGTCTTCGTCGCCCTGCACGTCAGAAACTTCGAACAGCGTTGCATCTTCGACTGTCACAGATACCGAAGCGGTTTCGCTAACCGTATCGCCGTCAGTCACTGAGTAGGTGAATTCGTCAGTTCCGACGAACCCGTCTTCCGGAGTGTAGTTCAATGTACCGTCATCATTGAGACTAACTTTTCCGTGTTCACCTTGAGAATACTCAGCAACCGTCAACTCGTCGGACTCATCAACCGGTGTGTCATTTTGCAGAACGTCCAGTGAATCCAAGTTCGAGTCGAAACTGTCATCAACAGCTTCCGGCGTCAGTTCGGGTAGTACGTTTAATCTGATTTCATATTCATTGTTGTCCTCGTTTGATTCAGCATTGATCGCTTCTGGATCAAGATAGTACTTGAGTACGTATTCGCCTTCCTCGGACGGCGTGAATTGTTCCGTGAAATCACCGCGAGTATTTCTAAAGTCACCAGAAACGGAGTTGTCGCCGTCTGCATTGCCAACCACCGCTCCCGCCCATACGACCTCTTCCATGTTCGAGCTGTGATAAATGTCGACTTCGGCGTAATTGTGAAATTGGCCAGCGAGGTTATTTAGCCAACGGGCCGGAATTTCAACCGCATCATTCACCCGAACTTCTTGTTCGGTTACCTGATCCAGAACAGCGGTGTCAAACTCAAAATCAGGCTGACCGACTTGAAGGCCAATAAAAAACCGATTGGCAACTTCGGTGTTCGATTCTGTGTAGTGCATTAGATTAAGAGTCAGTCGATCCCAACCGCTATCAACGGTCCACGCATCGCTAAGTCCGCCGATCGCTCCGTCGCCGCCGGTAGCCGCTTGATTGGCAGCGCGTTCCGAAAATCGGCCGTCGTTGTAGTCGATCAAACTAGCCGAACTGAGATCGCCAATCTTGTTCACGTAGCCTTCGGCCGCAAAAACACCTTCTGATGAAGACGAGTGAAAACTAATGTCGACCACTTGGATCGTGTCACCGGCAACCAGTTGCAACATGCTATCCGCGTCGGTCAGCTCGAACTGTTCGCCGTTCACATCAATCAGGATGCTGTTGATCTGGTTGGTTTGAATTTCATTGGCAGAGTTATCAAAATCGGTCGTTACGATTGCCGTGTCGGCTGCTGGACCAACTGCTGGCTCGAATCCTGTCGCAGAAAGCACCCGGCGATCTTCCAGCGATTCGAAACGTAACGGCCTTGCATTGCCAAGCATTGCTTCATCAGCGAATAGGCTTTGCAAGCTCTTGAATGATTCTGCGACTGAGCGGCGAATCAACTCAATTGATCGTTCGTTTTGTTTTTTCATGGTGATCGTATTGGGTGAGAGGTAGTTGAACAGGCGGGTCAAGCCGTGCGTCTTTCGAACTCTATGTCAACTTTCCTCGGTATGGCCTGCAAATAATTAGAATTTAGCGAAGTGATTCACTGGATATTCATGGCGATTTCGCAGGTGCGAAAATTGCATCAGACGTGTTGCTTGAATGCATCAACGAAGTCGGCCTGTAACGGTTGCGATGCCTTTCTCCCATCCTCTCACCATGCTCTATCGGAACTCGCGCAACCCAGATTGCTTCGGCTTGATTACTAGCGGTGAGAACGTTATCAAAAGGTGGAGTCCGATGTGGGCCACGTTTTGTGACAAGGATCTGTTACCCGAAATGGTCGTTTTTGAGACTATTCTGTGACCATACAGCCGAAGGCGCAATTCGAAACGCTCAAAACCGATTAACTATTTGACGAGATGACATGACGACTTTCACGCTTGTGTTGGGTACCAGAAACAAGAAGAAGCGCCGAGAGCTGGAGTACTTGCTCAAACCGCATGGGATCGAATTGAAGACTCTCGATGACTTTTCGGATTCAATCGAAGTCGAGGAAACGGGCAACACGTTTGCCGAAAACGCAGCGCTCAAGGCAGTTGGCCAAGCGAACGCGATAAAGGAATGGGTGCTGGGCGAGGATAGTGGAATAAGCGTCGATGCGCTTGACGGTGCACCAGGCATTTATTCGGCGCGCTTCTCCGGCGAAGCTGCGACGGACGAATCTAACAATCAGTTGATGCTCGAAAAGTTAGCCGGCGTCCCACTTGAAAAGCGTACTGCTTGGTACACCTGTCACATGACGCTAGCCGACCCGGATGGCAATGTGCGAATTGAATGCGAAGGCCGATGCTACGGCCGAATCTTGGAATCGGAATTTGGAACGGCTGGGTTCGGTTATGACCCGATGTTCGAGCTGCAAGAATACCACCAAACGTTTGGGCAACTGGGTGATGCCGTGAAGGCGATCATCAGCCATCGAGCAAGGGCCAATCGGATGTTCGTCCCTCAACTGACTTCACTGATTCATGAGATTGAATCTGAAAGCAGGAAAGTTTCGAGTTCAGAGGCCTCACCAAACGAAGTGCTGCCTGATTCAGCAAGACAAGAACTCGAACAGAGCTGGCAGGTCACGCGAACTTATCTCGCCGCCGCTCGAAGCCTTGCCCCCTCCTCTCAGGATTCAAGTAAGTCAATCGCGCTGCTCAAATCGCATGACGAAAATCTTGCACACAATGAACTTGAACTCGCACTCGCCGATCTCGAAATGCTGGGTAAGGAAGTCGGTTGTGAGCGGGAGTATTGGCTTGCATTGGTTGCGGCGGCAGAACAAATGGGGTTAGACCAACGAGCAGTGGCGCTACGAAACCACGCTGGCTGACTCGATTGTGGTCGAGGAAATTGACTCGCCAGATTCGGCCCAAGTCCTACGCCTTGGACTCCAATTTGTTTTGAAAGATTTTGACATGCTTTATCGCAGGAAAAACCCGGAGAACTGAACCGGAATCACCCTGCGACGCTCAAAAGTCTTGATCCATAAAGGTGGCAGGAGTACGATTAATAGTAGTTGTTTTTGTTTCCCGCCTGCGGATTTCCCTCAACAGAATGAATCGATTCGTAAACATCCTGATGATCATCGTCCTCGTGACTTGCCCGTTTCGGTGCATGGTTCTTGGATGCGGATGTTATGCTTCGCCAGAACTGGCTCAAGCATCGGCCGATATGGGATCGTGTTGTTGCGGTGGTAAAGCAGCGGATCCTCGGGAGCAAGACGACCTTCCTGAAAAGTGCTGTGGCAAGTGTTTTTGCTCGGGCGTGACAACTGTCGATTGCTTTGAAGTCTCGTGCGAGCCGTCAAGCCAACCGTTTTCTTGCCCACCGTTACTGATTGAGATTAACGTTAGTAACCCGCGCCTGCGACAGTTGGTTTTGCTTGGCAAACCTGTGACTCCGCCATGTTCTTTTGCCGCCAATCAGGGGCGCGAGATCCGTTGCCTGATCAGCTCATTAGTAATCTAACAGCGAATTTGATCCGATTCGATTGATTTGCTTTCATAGTTGCTAATTTCCGACGCCGACATTCGCGTCGAGCCATCTCATGTCGCGCTTAACAGCGCTCTTCTCGTTTGAGATTCGATATGTTTTTTCGTCTACTCCCTTGGGAGTATGGAATTCGAAATTTGTTTCGCAGGCCGTTGCGAACGTTTCTCACGTTCGTTGGCCTGACGACGGTCATCGTATTGATCTTGGTCGTCGTTGGTTTTATCCGTGGTCTCGAAAATTCACTCGACGTTAGTGGAGACCCTCAGACGGCCATCGTATTTTCGTTAGGCATGGGAGAAAACATTGAATACTCTTCGATCCCAATGCGAACAAGCGATCTGGTTCCGGCCAGCATTTCGGGCATTCAGGAACGCTACGGAATAAAATACGTTTCGCCTGAGCTTTACCTTGGCACACAGATCGGATTAATGTCGAGCCAACGAATCGAACCCCGCGAGACCCTTGGGCTGGTTCGAGGCGTGACTCCGTCCGTCTTATTAGTTCGAAAAAGCGTCGAACTGGAAGCTGGAACTTGGCCCAAGCCTGGTGAGGTGATGATCGGACAGCTAGCCGCCGCAAAACTGGGCGCTCGAGCCGACGAAATTGGTATTGGCAAATCGATTCAATTGGAAGGCCGGACTTGGAACATCTCAGGCGTCTTCTCTTGCGGTGGAGCCGCTTTCGAATCGGAAGTCTGGTGCCGACTGGACGACCTCCAGCAAGCCATGAAGCGGCAAGATTTGAGCATTGTCGCACTAACACTTAAGCCGAACACCGACTTCGCCGATCTCGATTTGTTTTGCAAAGGCCGTTTGGATTTGGAATTACAGGCGACGCTCGAGCCCGACTATTACGCGACGCTACAACGCGACTACGGCCCCATCCGCTGGTTGGCTTGGTTGGTTGTATTGCTTGTCGCCGGGTCAGGCGTATTTGCTGGCCTGAACACAATGTATGGAGCGGTAGTCGGCAGAGTCGCCGAATTATCGATGCTGCAAACGCTAGGATTTGTCCGCCGTGCCGTCGTGGTCAGCCTAATGCAGGAAGCGATCATCCTTTCGCTCGCGGCCAGCCTGTCCGCTTCTTTGATTGCGTTGGTATTTGTCAACGGCGCGGCCGTCCGATTTACGATGGGAGCTTTCCCACTTCGCATCGATAGCATGTCGATTCTAATCGGTTGTGGTGTTGGGTTACTGCTAGGGATCTTTGGGGCAATTCCGCCCGCCATTCGAGCGTTGCGGATGCCGGTCGTGGATGGCCTAAAAGCCGTTTGAAGAAACAAACTAAATTTACAACTGAACAATTTTAAACGTCAAAAGGGATTCAATATGTTAATGAAGATAGTCAAAACTCGTTTTTTCGCAGTAGCGACACTGACCCTGCTTGCAATCGGATGCGGAAGTGAGTCGACCGAAGTCAGCGTGGCGACTTATGACTCATCACAATACATCCTGGATGCTGAACCGTCGGGCGCTATCGAAGTCGCTGCCGCACGCGAGTCTGCCCAAGACAAAGAAGAGGTCGTCATCGTAGGACGAATTGGCGGCAGCCTCGACCCTTGGGTTAAAGGGCGAGCCGCATTCTCGATCGTCGACAATGCAATTCTTGCCTGCAGTGATGACAAAGAAGAGGGCGAACCATGTAGTTGCAAAACGCCATGGGATTATTGCTGCGAGGTCGACAAACTTCCCAACGCAATGGCGCTAGTAAAATTCGTCGACTCCAGCGGCGTCATCGTGAAGCATGATGCGAAAGCCAATTTTGGCGTCAAGGAATTAGACACCGTGATCATTAAGGGGACGGCTGAACGTGATGATGCCGGCAATCTAACGGTGCTTGCCAGTGGCATGTTCGTTCGAAAATAAGAAGCCCAAGTCTCCCCAGCCGACTTACAATCGAACTCCTAGCCAAACTCGCTATGACTCAAGTTGATTTATCACAACTCGCAGTTGACCGAACTGAGAAACGTTCCCAGATCGGTACGCGCCGAAACATTTTAACTCGCTATCTACTGCCCGGCTTGATGATCATCGGCTTCCTGTCGTTGGTGGCTTGGTCGAGTCGTGATCTTATTTTTCCGCCGCGCGAAGTTCGCGTGATTCCGATTTTCGCGACGCAAGCGGAAGTTCGCTCGGAGGGCTCTGAGCTTTTTAATGCGGCGGGATGGATTGAGCCTCGCCCGACGGCGATTCGGGTTGCGGCGCTGGCTGGAGGAGTTGTCGAAAAGCTGTTGGTTGTTGAGGATCAAATGGTGAGCGCTGGCGAACCCGTGGCCGAACTGGTGTCCGAAGACGCTGAGTTGGCCTTCGATCGCTGCGTCGCTGACCGCGAACTAGCGGAGGCGGAGCTTAACCGCTCCAAAGCGACTCGAGTGGCAGCGATGACTCGATTTGAACAGCCGGTTCACTTACAAGCCATGCTTGCTCAGGCAGATGCCCAGTTGGCCAAAATCAATACGATGCTAAAGAATTTGCCGTTCGAGACCGACCGAGCCCAATCAAAATTGCGGTTTGCCCAGCGCGATTATCAACGCATGATTTCTTCAGGCAGTTCTGTTTCAACTCGCGAGATTGATGCGGCGAAAACCGATCTCGAGACGACTGGAGCGATGTTGCGAGAACTCAAAGATCGAGCTTTGTCACTCAAGAGCGAAGCCGATGCGACTGGTCAACGTCGGGACGCCTTGAATGTGCAATTGAGATTGTTAGCCGATGAAATTGAAGCAAGAGATAAAGCGAACGCAGAGGTTGCTGCCGCCGAGGCAAGAGTTAAGCAAATGCAGGTTGCCGAATCACAAGCCGCGTTGAGGCTAGATCGGATGACGATAAAAGCCCCCGTCGATGGACGTGTCTATCAGTTGATTGGTTTGCCGGGGGCGCGTGTTGGTGAAGGATTGATGACGGCGATGGACGGGCACGATGGAGCGTCGGTGATCACGATGTATCGCCCTGACAGTTTGCAGATTCGAGTCGATGTTCGCTTCGAAGACATCCCCAAAGTCTCGCTTGGGCAGCCCGTAAAAATTGACAATCCGGCGTTGGCCAAACCGATCATTGGCTCGGTTTTATTCGTCAGCTCAGAAGCCGACATTCAAAAAAACACTTTGCAAGTAAAGGTGGCGATCGACGAACCGCTCGAC
Source organism: uncultured Pirellulaceae bacterium (assembly GCA_964589435.1). Lineage (GTDB taxonomy): Bacteria > Planctomycetota > Planctomycetia > Pirellulales > Pirellulaceae > Mariniblastus. Next base: position 8,877 of record CAZPTT010000119.1, on the reverse strand, counting down.
CTATTCAAACCAGAAATGCTGGTCGACGTGACCTTCGTTGCGCCAAAAAAGGCTCAATCCGCCACTGAGTCAGAACAGGAAATGAGGCTTTATTTGCCCGCACAATACATCGTACAGCACGAAGGCAGCCCCGCCGTTTGGCTGGCAGATCAATCGGCGGGCGTAGCGAGGCTGTCAGTAATCACCCTGGGAGCCGAAGGTGGTAACGGCCTTATCGAAGTTACCGATGGTTTGAGCATGGGTGGTCGGCTAATTACCTCAGGGTCAGCAGGATTGCGTGACGGCGACAAAATAGAAGTCATTGGCGAAGACTAAATGAGCCCAACACAGAACAATGTTCAATTTTGGAAACGAATATGGCGCTAGTTGAAATCAGGAACCTGACGAAGCACTACCACAAAGGCGGTCAGACGATCAAGCCTCTGGATGGTGTCTCGCTCGATATCGAGCAAGGTGAATTTGTGTCGCTGATGGGCGCCAGCGGAACCGGCAAATCAACGTTGCTGAACATGGTGGCCAGTATCGATCGGCCAGAAGCTGGAACGATCACGATTGAAGGCACGGAAATCAGCACGCTGTCGCGGACTCAGTTGGCCAATTGGCGAGCGGCGAATATTGGTTACATTTTCCAGACTCACAATTTGATTCCTGTTTTGACAGCCTATGAAAATGTAGAGATGCCGCTGTTGCTTCTCCCGCTCTCCCGCTCTCAACGGCGACAGCGAATTGAAATCGCTATGTCAGCGGTCGACGTGCTTGATCGAGCCGACCACTATCCTCGGCAACTATCGGGTGGCCAAGAGCAACGAGTCGGAATCGCGCGGGCGATTGTTGCCAATCCCAAAGTCGTTGTGGCGGACGAACCGACAGGAGATCTCGACCCGGATACTTCGGAACAAATCCTGAACCTCTTGAAGCGACTGAACAAAGAGCTAAATACGACGTTATTGATGGTGACTCATGACGTTAACGCTGCGGCCATCGCAGATCGGCAATTCAAACTCGTTCAAGGTAAATTGGTCGAAGAGAACGCGAGCGTTTCAACAATTGGGAGTCCATCCTAATGCTGAAGACGCTTCCCTATGTTTTGAAAACGCTATGGCGTCATCGGTCGCGGACGATTTTAACCGTCAGCGGATCGGCGGTTGCTTTGTTCGTTTTTTGTTTTGTTGGCAGTGTCCAAGAAGGGATGAACGACCTCCAACGCCGCCAGTCTGGCAATCGCAGCTTGGTTGCTTTTCAAGCCAACAAATTCTGTCCAGCCACAAGCCATCTTCCGCAGGACTATGAGCTTGAAATCTTGGAGATCCCGGGCGTTCGCGACGTGGTGCCGATCCAAGTCTTTACCAACAATTGCCGAGCCAGCCTCGACGTCGTTGTATTTTATGGAGCCCCCCCAAAGAAGATCCAAATAGCGCGACCGGATTTTCAAATGGTAAACGGTTCTTGGGAAGAGTTTGAGCGCAACCAAGACACGGCGATCATGGGGCGGGCGGTTGCCAACCGTCGCCAAGTCAAAGTCGGTGATAAGTTTTCGATAGGGTCGCTCAGTGTCGTCATTGCCGGAATTTTCAAAGCCGAGGATCCGGCAGAAGAAAACTACATCTACTCTCACCTGGATTTTCTTCAACGCAGTAAAGGCATGAACCTGGTCGGTACGGTCACTCAGTTGGAGGTTCTGCTCGACGCATCAGCGGACGCGGACAAAATCTGCCAAACGATTGACGATCGTTACAAAGCCGGGCCAGTTGAGACGGACACTCGACCCAAAGGCGTTTTTCAAGCGAAAAGTCTTGGTGACTTGGCTCAACTCATCGCGATGGCACATTACCTTGGTTTGGCCTGTGTCGGTTTAGTGCTGGCATTAGTGGCCACGACAACAATCATGTCGGTTCAAGATCGCATCAAAGAACACGCAGTTCTTCAGACACTGGGTTATTCAGGCCCCAAGGTTTTTGGGCTGGTTATGCTCGAAAGCATACTGCTTTCACTGTTGGGGGGAATTATCGGCGTTGGAACAGCGTTGTTAGTTCTGAAGTTCAAAAGCATGTCGGTTGGTGCCGAGGCGGTGACAATTGCCTTTACGCCTACTTTGAACTTGGCAATGACAGGAGTCGCAGTTGCATTGGCCACCGGATTCCTTGCTGGGCTCGTTCCAGCGTGGCAAGCCGCCAGAACGCAGATTGTTGAAGGACTTCGCCAAGCGTAGTTACTGATGCGATGGCTTAGATTTTCTATACCACCTCCTATGCCTTCGTCAGGGGTTTGCCTCGGCAAATTTTTCCGAGATCGATCAACCAAGCCTCAACGGCAGTTCCTTGATTGACGTTGGCAACGATTTGTCCTTGCAGGTCAATGCAACGATCGATCGCAGTGCCGGCGATTTCCGCTCCAAGTAGAAAGTCTGTTTCCTTCCACCGCGCCGTTGCTGATTGCACATGGTTTGTCAGTGCGGAATCCAGCACCGATTGACTGCTTTCTGATTCCAGTTGGTCGCTGATACCCGTGACGTCCAAGTACCAATAACGAAAAAACGAAATGGCGAAGTCAGCAACCAAACTCAACCGTCGTCGTTTCTTGGCACTCTCTTTGCCTGCTGCATCGACAAACGTCGTTACCGTTTTTGCAAATTCCTGTTGTCCTGGATCGCAAGTCGCTAGTTGCGCAAACAACTGTTCGCGGAAATCAAACGTGTCACGGTCAGCCAGTTGCATCGCCAACGCAACGCTTCCTTCGGATGCCGATGCCAATGCATCCACAGAAACTTCGGTTTCCAAATCTTCCTGCTGCTCCAGAATCGTTTGGACTTGAGAACTTGTCAGTCGACCGAAGCGAATCACTTGAGACCGCGAAATGATCGTTGGCAACTGTCGCTGCTCACTGGAACCAATCAAAATCAGCAGAGAATTCGGCGGGGGTTCTTCCAACGTTTTTAGCAGGCTGTTGGCACCTTCCTGATTGAGGAAATCCGCGTCATCAACAATTGCGACCTTGCAGCCACCGCGAAATGGCTTCAGACCAATCTCATGACACAACCCTTCCTGGCGTCGATGTTCTTTGTCACCGATGAACATTTCCACGGGAATATAAGCTTTGTCGGCTGGCTTGGAAATCAAAATCAAATCCGGATGTGTATTGGCTCGGACTTGTTGGCAAGCTGGACACGAGCCGCACGAATCAAACTCGCCTGCCGTTTTGTTCTCACACAACAAAACTTCAGCCAGCTTCAGAGCGAACAATCGTTTGCCAACACCTGGTGGACCAACAAACAAATAGGTGCTGGCTAACCGGTTACGGTCGACGCTTTTCTTAAAACGCTCGACGTTCGATTCGTGATTGAGGATGCTTGCCCAAGACATATTACTGTTTCAGATCGGTGTTTGATTTAACTGGAATTCGTCGGCGTGGATCGCTGGCTAGTTGTTTGTCAGGCGTAAAGATTGGGATTCAACGTAGTGGACAAGGTAACGAGTCCCATGTTTTTTGCTACCTAAAAAGGACTCGCAACCTCGTCCACTACCCTAAAACTAAGCTTTGACAAACCACTAGTATCAAATGGCCATCATATCACGCCAAGCCGGCTTTTCGAGCAAGAAAGGCCTCGGTCACTTGGCGGATACCGGCTTGGATTTCCTCTGGCGGCCCCGACGCATCAACGACTTCAACCGCGTGTGGCCAACGGTCAGCTTCTTTAATGAATCCGGCTCGAACTTGTTCGAAGTATTCGTGGCCACGAGATTCCATACGATCCAGCGTATCGCCCAAACGCTTCATCGATGTATTGATATCCAGATCGAGAACGAAGGTCAGGTCAGGCATCAAACCCTCGGTCGCAATCGCATTGATGGCCAAAATTTCATTGGGATCCAAACGGCCAGCGTGACCTTGATAAACAACGGTCGACAGAATGAAGCGATCGAGCACAACTGTTTTGCCTTCCGCCAGCGCTGGCTTGACGACCTCCTGAACCAACTGCGTCCTCGCCGTTGTGAACATCATCATTTCAGTTCGCATCGCGATCGGCGTGCTGTGTTTCCCAAGCAACATCGCGCGAAGCTGCTCTCCCAGCTCAGTGCTGCCGGGGTCTTTGCAAGTAACCACGTCGTGCCCCTGTTCGATCAACCACTGGACAAATCGATTGAGTTGAGTTGTTTTACCACTACCATCGACGCCTTCAAAAACAAAAAACATTCTTCACCAAACAAGGAGCAATCAATTCAAGCCCCATTTTGACGCGCAACATGTGTCCAGTGCTAGCCGGCGTGTTAAAAGCTCGCGTTTGTAGCCGGGAGCCATCATGCCAGAACGAAAAAGTCGTCTTTTGTCGGAGTTGATGGGTTTCGTTAGCGCAGCGTTGCCAGGCCCCCAAAAAAGACCTGATTCGAGTGAACCCATCGAGTGCCCCATCCGTATACTGGATCGACGAACGCCGATAAGCGTTTGATTCCTTCTTCGCCCTCTTGCTTGGGATTGCCGGGCGCGAACTTGTTGAGTCAGAGACTCCAAGTCGACTTTCTGGAAGTCACTTTTTCGTAAAAAAGCGCTACGTCTATTGCGCCGGAAGATAGGCCGGCAGATGATTCGCATCGCGATTGGCTTCAACAAAAACGTCGTCAATCGCTCCATTCCATACAACCCGCACGCGTTAACAACAGTGAGTCACAAATTCGATGAATTTTGGCAATCGGATTAAAGTCCCAAGCCTATTCAGTTTTTTTGGTCGTTAGAACCCGCCCCCAAGTTTTGGATTCCAGTGAATTAAATTGTCATTTTCACTTTTCAAATCACTAATCTGGCCTACCTTTCATCGAAGCGATAGGTGTTGCGAAAAAGCAGCGCCGTGCAATTTGCGGTTGCGAAGCAGGATTTGCAAACACAAAGAGAGTTCCCGATTCAGAGTCTTGAAGCGGTTTAGTTAAAAGAGTTAAAAAATGTTACGAGCAAAATCACTTATTCTTATCGCTGCAATTTCAGCAGTTTCATTGTTGTCTGTTTCTTCAGAAGCCCAAGCCGGGCCTTTGTTGGATTGGCTACGTGGAATGCGTCGCCCCGCGAACAATGCAGGTTGTTGTGGAACACAAACACCGAATTACCAAGTGGCTCCACAGCAAGCAGCTTACACTCCCAATGCATACGGATTGCAACCAGGTCAGTGCATGAAGACTTGTCAAAAAGAGTGTTCACGAACCGTGGTTAGCTACGTTCCTTACACGGCCTACCGCACCAACTGGAATCGCGTCCCCGTAACTCAATACAAGCCCGTCACTAATTCGGATCCTTGCACTGGCTGCACCGTGACCTGCATGAAACCATGCACGACTTACACGTATCAGATGCAGCGTGTGCCTTATACGACTTACCGACCGACTTACCGGACTGAAACTTACAAAGTTCCCGTGACAACGATCACGAACGATTGTGCGACTGGCAACTGCGGAACTTCAGCTTGCAACACTGGCTGCAATACATGCGGCGTCAGTACGATTCCCAACCAAGCTCCGGTAATGGCGGCCCCCCAGGCTGCAGTGCAGAATTACATTCCGAACCAAAATTACCAAAGCGTTCCATCGCCGTCTTCACAAATTTATTACGAAAACCAGGCAGCTCCACTCACAACGGGTGGCGGATACGGCACATCGACAGGCCTGCCGGCCGACCAGCCTCCTGCACTTCAAGGAATCAGTCCGACGACTTCATATCGTCCAGTCCTGGATCGCTTGCGTGGTGGAATTAGGAACATGACCACATCAAACGAAACAACCTATCAAAACACGACACCAGTTGTTCGATACCCAGAGCAGACCGCTCGATCAGCGGTTCGTAAAGAATGGAACTACTCTCCCGTTCGTCTGGCCAGCTACACAAGCGTCGCAAAGCCAGCTCAGCGATCTCAGCCGCGAACGAAAAGTAATTACCAACCGATCCAACGACCAGCTCAAAAGAAGAACAACCTCAATGGTTGGGAAGTCGTAAAGTAGGCTGACGCAGAATGCGAACTATATTACTCAGAGATAGTTTTACTCAGAGATAGTTCGCAAAAGTAGAACCGACCATCAAGGCATCTTCGGGTGCCTTTTTCTATGCGCTTTTTATCAGTTTCGAATAAGTTTCCGTTTCCAGGCAGTGTTCGTTGGAACCACAACCGACGCAGTTAGTCACTCGCATCGGCTCGCGTGTATCACAAAACTTCTTTGGTGACGCCGCCGCAATCGCAATTTAAACTACCGGGTAGCAGCGAGCACCTCAAACGCTCTAACTCTCGAAATCGTTTGATAGGCAGCTAGGCTCGAAAAGTACTTGTACTGGGCTTCGAGAAGCTGCAGCTGAGCATCTGCGACTGATGACTCATAAATATTGAGTGCCAGTAGGTCGATATCGCCTTCTTCGAATGCAAGCCGCCCTAGCTTAAGCGATTCTTCATTAAGTCGAACTGTTTCGCGGCTCTGTTGAATTTGATCTTCTGCTGCGTTAACCGCAGAGGCGGCATCCTGAATCTCCGCACGAATCTTATCGGAAACAAAGCGAAGTTTGGCATCGATTTGAGTGATCTTGCCGCGAGCAGCTTGAACCTTTCCAGCGCCTTCACGGCGTTGAATCGGAACTTCGGCGAAGACACCGAGTTGCAGTTCGAAAGGAGTCTTGTCACCCTTGCTACTGGTTTCTCCGCCAATGTCTTGGCCAGCAAAACCTTTTACGTCAAGCTTGGGGAGCAACAGGTTTTGAGCATAATCAGCTTGCACGCATGCTTGCTCGCGTGCCGCTGCAAGCTCGGCCAACTCGGGTCGAGATCGAAGTGCAAATTCGATGTCTGCCGACAACTTTCCCGATGAGATCGAGGCGGCGTCTGGAAAGTTGGCCGGCAATTGATTCACATTCGCCACGATCGGCGTGCAACTGGCATCACGAATAAAAAGCGAGAGTTTGATCGCAGCCTTTTCCAAACCACGTCGAGCTTTGATTAGTCCATTTTTTCGCTTGGCGATGAACCGGTCGTTGTCAATCTTCGAGATCTGTGCCAAGTCACCTTTTTCGATTCGGATATTGATTTGCCGAACGCGCTGTTGAGCGAGCGACAGCAACTGCTCCTGAATCTGAACGGCTTGCCCGGAGGCCACCCAATCCCAGTAAGCCTGAGTTGCGAAGCGTTCGAACTGAAGCAATCTTGTTTCGACATTGGCTTCGGCTTGGTCAACATCAAGTTGACTGCTGCGAAGCCCGGCACGGCGTTTGTCGATGTTGCGATCTTTTAGCAGCGGAACCGAAAAACCCGCTTTGAGTTCTCCACCCTCGTTGGTTTCACGTTCACCGTACCACGGTTCAAAATTGCCATCGCCAATGCGATAGGTTCCATAAACTTCACCGCCAGAATAAAGCGGACGCGTCACGCCGGCTCCGTTTCGATAGGTTTGATAAAAACCAAGGGGCTGAGAAATGCTGTGCGCGGCGAAGACGGAATCGAACTCGCCCCAAGAAGCGAGTGCTTTCCCTCGTGCCGTTTCGATTTCGCCAATCGCTATTTCGATTTCGGGGTAGCATTCAATGACGGAAGTTAGCACCATCTGCAATGAAAGTGAGTCGGCGCCCGGTGTCGGCGGTGTTGCAGCTTCCGCTGATCCTTGGTCTAACGGCTCAACGTTCGATTGGACGAAATAGTCAGCATTGGCGGTGCTACTCTGCTGGTCGTTCGAATTGCTTTTCGCCTCCGAACCACCTGTCCCTGCCTCATCTAGGTTCGCATTTTCTGGTGCCGACAAGCTTTGGTAGCTGGCCAAAGATACCGCCGCAGATACCACCGCAGAGGATTCATCAGGCAAATCGCGAGTTAGTTTTGCAACGTTGGATGGCCGTGAATTGGCAAGCGTTGGTGAAGGCGACTTGATCGGAGAACGAGCAAATTTAAGACCAGAATTGGCATGCTTGCTTTTGCCGACATTGCAGCCTGACTGAACCCAGCATGTCATTACCGTAACCAGAGCCAATCCGAAGCATTGACGCCAACTTACTTCGGGAGATTGGGGGGCTTTGTTTTTAATTGACGGGTTCCTTCTCAAATTCGATTTATGGAAACCGTTCGGCTACCGCCAAACATTCGCGGGCAAGGCCGGTGCAGCTGTTTAATTCTGAATTGGTACAACTAAATTGGCACAACTGCGCCAATCTGTTTGATGGCTCCCTTTGTTATCATCGAGTTTTTCGTAGTAGATTCTCAGCTATTGACCGAGGCGACACCAATAATCGCCTAACCGGAATATCTTTCCAACTCCGAGCGGTTGGATGGATTTTTCGTTAAGGCCAAGCGGCAAGATCACTCGCATAAACGCTCAATCCGAATTGGATTTGTTAGTTGCAAAACCGTCGAACGCGACCAATCGCAATCGTTCATTCGGTCTTCAGGATTTTCGAAAACGAGAATCGTTCAAAATTTAATTGCAACTATTTCTATTTGTCCGATTCGATTTCCCAATCATCGGTACGAAAAGGAGCCGCGGGAAGATTTGCGGAGTTGACCAGATTCCCATTCGGATTGTCTGCCCAATTGTATCGAACCGCGATCGGATTCTCTACTTCGTCACTTGAAATGAACAGTTTGCAGTTATTCGTATTGTAATAGCCGGTCGCCGGATAGAAGACCCGATCTGCACCAGCGATTGCGAAGCCGGTGATGGCCTTACTGCCATCGTTGGTTTTAAGTTCGTCGCCAGCATGATCCATATAGACTTGTCCACGACCGTTGCGATTCTCCGTTGCAAAATCGTATTGAAACGACGAGAAGATCGGGCCGGAATAGACAATCTCTTTCTCGTAAGTAGTGCCCATCGCCCACAATGCCAATCTTTGGACGACGCCTTGCTTGTTCTTTGGATGAATATCGTTGGC
>CAZPTT010000118.1:0-20431 GCA_964589435.1 uncultured Pirellulaceae bacterium | reverse complement strand
ACACGGATTTCAACAACCCTTTGATTCTCGATGTCAACTTCAATGTGCCCCTTATCGAAATTGGGTAAGCAATAGCCGGCCTGAAATTCATCGATCGTCAATCGTTGAGATTCGAGCGAGGGAAATAGCGATTGTTCAATCGCGTATTCGATTCCATGGGGCATACCGTCGCTACCGAAAACCAAGTCCTTGCCCGGCACAAAGCCAACTTCATCAATCAGCATACGAAATGGGTTGTTCAGCTCGCAGTAGCCAGCGTCCATTCGGTCTCGATAGTCGACCGAATCGGAACTGAAGTTGGGCTGCATCGACAGCACGATCCCCATGTCTTTTGCTTGTTCGGCGACGCTTCGTTCGATCAATTGAGCGTGCTCGATTCGGACTTCTGGAGCATTGCTGATTTGAGCCGTCTGATTTTCAAACGACTTCATCAATTGCTCGATGGCTCGGTCGCCAATCGCATGTACGGCCAACGCTTTACCGGTCACCAAACATTCTTCGATTATTTGATCAAGCGACTCGTCGGAATACATCAGCATGCCGCGATTGCTTGCCGGTTCGTTTGTATGGACGGCGTCGCCAAAAAACGGGCGATTCAATGCGGCGGTGCGAGCCCCCAATGCTCCGTCAGTAAATAACTTCAGCCCATAAACCTTATGCTTGCCGCGATCACTTAACGTCTCAAAGGTATCAGGTGCTGACCAGAATCGCGTGCGATCTGATAGTCCAGCCTGTTCAAACAGCTCGATTTCATTTTCGTCGATCAGCAACATCTCTTCGGCGGAAAAGATGCCATGTTGCAATAGCTCGTCGTAGAAGTGTGTCAGTGCGTCGGCCGAAGCATAGAGATTTGCGAACCAGTTCAAGATCATTCGAAAGTTGTCTTCGTACCAATCTTGATCCGCGACGTTCTCGACTTGGTCGCCGTATCGCTCTTTGATGATTTCCTTTCCGGCCTCATTCATCTTCAATTCATGAAGGGAAACATTGAAGATCGCCACCGGTGGCAATGCTTCAAGTTCAGCAGAAGTCCAGGCAAACTGGTTGCTGCGCCAGCCATGAGCCACCGTGATCGGGCTGCCTGACTGTTCGCTCGCTGCCACAATCATTTCGTTGGCGACGGACTTCGAAGTGATTCGCTGTAGAGGAACGCATTGTGAGAACGATGCGTAGAGCAAAGGATGAGTATGGTGGTCGTGCAGCAGGGGTAAGCGAATTTTTTTTCTCATATTCTATTTGCCCCGCATAAACTTTTTCATCGGAGTCGGAAGGTCACAGTTGTAGGTCACTTCCTTTTCAGCGGCCGGATGAATGAAGGTAACGGAGACCGCATGCAACGCCAATCGTTTCGAAGACCAACGTTCGTGCAAGATCGGACGCTTTCTCCTGCCCTGATCGGCATAGCGAAGGTCTCCGACGATGGGGTGTCCGGCTTCTGCGAGCTGAACTCGCGCCTGATGACGGCGGGCGGTCTTCAATTCAAGTTCAACGGCAGTCGCGTCTTCCATGCGTTTGCGAACTTTGAAGTCCGTGATCGCATGCTGTCCTGATTTTTCTTGCGTCGAGAACCGGTTTAAATTCTTATGCGTTTCTAGCCATGATTCGAAAGTCCCCTGCTCTGCTTCCATCACGCCATTAACAAGAGCAACGAAGACTCGTTTCGCCAGATTATTATCGAATTGTTCACGCAGCTTCTGAGCGACTTTGGGGGTCTTACCAAACACCATCACGCCACTGACCCCGCGATCCAAGCGATGAATCAAAGCGGCTTCACTGTTCTTTTTGCGATGGCAAAGGTATTTTGAAACGCGCTCCAACAACGTGTTAGGCTCGGTCTTGACCGTCGGGTTGGTCAGAACGCCGGCTGTTTTGCCGACGACGATCAGCGAATCGTCTTCATGAATAATCGTAAACGTTCGATCACTCCAAGGTTTTTTCTTTGCCGAATATCCCTGATGTGGATCATAAGTGATCACGACACGATCCCCCTTGGCCACCCGAGCCGCTGGGTTTTCACAAGGTCGGTTGTTGAGTTTTACGCAGCCGCGATCGAACAGTCCATCAAGCTTGCTACGCGACAAATTTAGTAAGGTACGGACGAACAGGTCGACTCGACCGGCTTGTTCTTCGGTGACTTTGCCTTTGATGATTTCGTTTGCCATTTGGCGTCAGGATCCGAGTTGAATGAATGGCGGTCTTACCTCGCTTGCGCGTCGGGTAACCGGTTGGCTGAAGAGTTTCGAATTTAGTTTGATTCTTCCAAAACACGTAACGAGACATCGACAACCATGTCTTTGACTTGCTCTTTGTAACTGATCATGTGGGGTGCCTCGAAGTGAGCGTGCAGCGCGGCGACGCTTTCCCATTTTTCGATCACGACAACTTCATTTTCACCCTTCGCTTGAATGGAAACGTTTGCGTCAATGTCGATGGTGGGGAAATACTCAATGCAACCGTTCTCGGCAAGCACAGCCGGTACGTTGGCGTTGAAAATTGCCAAAAACTCTGAGTGTTGGCCTGGCTTGATTTTAATCGTCGCGACGACACAAATCATGATGAACTCGTTTTGTGGAAAGTTGAAATTTGATTGAGAGGAAGGCTGCCGATTCCAGTTACACAATAAGATAATTAAAGGGAAAGCGTTCGGCCGCCATCAACTGGAAGATTGATGCCATTTATGTAACCGGCCGCCGGTGTGGCCAAAAAGGCCGCCGCCGCAGCGACTTCTTGAGCAGAAGCGAAACGGCCAGCCGGCACGGTCGATTCAAAGGCTTTCGTGACCTCGTCAAGCGAACGGTCAGAGTCCTTGGCCTCCAGAGCCAGCAGGTTGTCCAGCCGTGTCGTTCGGGTCAGCCCCGGCAGAACGTTATTGACGGTAACGCCAAACGGAGCGAGTTCAACCGAGAGAGTCTTCGCCCAACTGGCGACAGCTCCACGGATTGTGTTGGAAACACCGAGACCTGGAACGGGCTGTTTGACCGAAATGGAGATGATGTTCACGATACGGCCAAAGTTTTTCTTTTTCATGCCGGGCACAAGAGCTTGAGCAAGAACCTGGTTGCAAACTAAGTGGCTGTTGAAAGCCTCAATATATTGATTGACGTCGGAATCGATCGCTAATCCAGCCGGGGGGCCACCAGTATTGTTGATCAGGATGTCAGCCGACTTTCTTCGCGAAACGAACTCGTCGATGCCAAGTTTGACTTGCGCGGGTTCGGCGAAATCAGCCACCACCATTTCGTGCTTTTGCCCCGACTCAACATTTAGTTCGCGGGTTACGGCTTCAAGTCGTTCCGGATTTCTGGCGATCAGGGTGATGTCGGCTCCCAAAGCGGCGAGCTCAATTGCAATCGCGCGGCCGATGCCTTGGCTGCTGCCACAAACGACGGCTCGGCGGCCTTGTAACGACAGATCCATAGCATGCCCCCAAAATAAAACGAAGCGAAAAAGAAAACAGTACGACAATCGAACTGAACCAGTAAACAAGATATACCAGTCGAGCCTCTCAATCTAACAGCATTGTGATTCGTTTAAACCCGAAAAACGCCAGTCAATTTCTTTCAACCCTTTAAGCCAGTGCCGGTTAGGTTTCTAATGAAGGCTATTCAAACTAGCCTCAATCTGAATTCAAAGCGTCCAATGAAGTTGGCCCTAAATCACGAGGGAAGTAAGTTTCAGTGCGAACTGAGTAAAGCACGATCGATCGCCATCGAATTAAATTTTCTCGGGGCACAACCTCAGCATTTCGGCGCTCCGCCAGCCAAGCGGTCGCCTCTCCAGCTCGGCTCGTACTTGGGATCGACGAAAGCTGGAGGTAGCTGTAATTGTGATGTGCTAGAGATGATTCCACACTGCAATGGGACTCATACCGAAACCGTTGGCCATATCGTCAATGAAGATGTCGAAATCGGACGAGCTTTACTTCAGCCCGTTTTGTTGGCCGCGATCGTTACGGTCGCTCCAGTTTCTGCCGGGCAATCGAATGACTCCTATCGCCCAGGTTTTGGCGACGCCGATCAGGTAGTCACAGCCGAGAACCTTGAGCGGACAGTGCTAAAGGCGGTCGATTTCGCTCGCGAAAAACCTCATGCTTTGATTGTGAGAACGTCTCCCAATTCGACTGATAAGTGTACTCGTGCTTATGCTAGCGATTCACCGAATGCCGCTGAAAGTTCGCCGCCGTTTTTTTCGATTGAGGCGATGAAGTTAATCGTGGAAATGGGAGTCGATCATTTGCTGGTCGATACGCCGTCGGTGGATCGAATGTACGATGACGGTTTGTTGACCAATCACCATTTGTTTTGGAACGTGCCCGAACGAAGTCATGATTTAAATATGGATGCTTGGTGTCAAAAAACGATCACGGAAATGATCTATGTCGATGATGCGATTCCGGATGGGCTTTATGGCCTCAGCCTGCAAGTCCCGGCCTTTTTGTGCGACGCCGCCCCATCACGGCCAATCATTTTTCCACTTGAGAAATGTTAAGCGCCGAATGATTATCCCCAACAGCGAACGAGAAGAGTTCAACGCTTTTGCGACAACGACGATCGCTTCAATTTAGTGACACTTGAATCTTGCGAGCCGATACGAAAATGAACTTGGATGAAGCAAGACGGCTAGATGCTGCAGACCCGCTGAAGGAAATGCGGAATCAGTTTCATATCCCGACTCATGAGGTGGGCGGACGTTCCGAGGAAGACGTTTATTTCGTTGGCAACTCGCTTGGGCTGATGCCGCGCCGAGTCGACGAGTATCTGCAGGTCGAACTCGAGAAATGGAAATCGCTTGGCGTGCGTGGTCATTTTGAAGGCGAGCAACCATGGGTTTCTTACCACGAGCTGCTCGCTCAACCGATGGCGAATCTAGTCGGTGCCAAAGTCGACGAAGTCATCACCATGAATACGTTGACAGTGAATTTGCATTTGATGATGGCAACGTTTTACCGGCCAACCCGAAAGGGCAACAACGCCAGAAATAAAATCCTGATCGAAGATCATGCATTTCCATCCGATCAGAATGCGGTGGAGTCGCAAGTCAAATGGCACGGACTTGACCCAGTCGAGACGATCATTCGAGTCGCGCCCAATGAGGGAGAGCAGTTGATTTCGACCGAAAAGATTGTTGCGGTGATCGAACAGCATTCCGCTTCGCTGGCGGTGGTGCTGCTGCCAGGAGTGCAGTACTACACCGGCCAGGTTTTTGACATGAAGGCGATCACTCGTGCGGCCAAACAATTCGACATCGTTGTCGGTTTCGATTTGGCTCATGCTGCGGGGAACATCCCGTTGGAACTTCACGATTGGGACGTCGATTTTGCCGCCTGGTGTACCTACAAGTATTTGAATTCTGGTGCTGGCTCGATGGCGGGATGCTTTATTCACGAGCGTCATGCAAGTAATCAGGAACTGAATCGACTGGCGGGTTGGTGGGGGCATGACAAATCCACACGCTTTTTGATGGATGGCAAATTCAATCCAATTCCGACCGCTGAAGGTTGGCAATTGAGTAACCCGCCTATTCTCTCTTTGGCAGCGATTCGTGCTTCGTTGGACGTATTCGAATCGGTTGGTGATTTCTCGTTGTTGCGGGAAAAGTCCGTTGCGATGAATCGTTTTTTTCGGGACTGCTTAAAGGCGAGGTTGGGCGATCGAGTCCAAACAATCACGCCGCTGGAACAGTCAGGTTGTCAGCTTTCATTGGAAGTCAATTTTGGAGGGGTTGATGGTAAGGCGATCTATGAACAATTGGAGGCTCGCGGTATCCGGACGGATTGGCGAGAGCCCAATGTAATTCGGGCCGCTCCGGTTCCACTCTACAATTCCTTCGAAGAAATTTGGAAGTTCGTTGAGACGCTCGACAAGTGTCTTCAAGAGTCGTAAGTCAGCAACAGCCAGATCGTCTGGCGAACATTAGCACCAACTTTCAGGCCATCACTTCACCGCCAACTTCGCCAAGTCCAAATCAAGGAGAGTTTGCTTTGTCGCGTCCCAAAAAGATAACGATCGCTGGTGCCGGATTGGCGGGCTCGCTACTGGCGGTGCTGCTTGGTAAACGAGGCTACGAGGTCACTGTTCTTGAGCGTCGGTCGGATATGCGCGGCAAGGAAGTCGACGCTGGAAGATCCATCAATTTGGCTCTTTCGTCGCGAGGAATTCATGCGTTGAAGATGGCTGGATTGATGGAAGAAGTTCAGCAACTATTGATTCCGATGCGTGGCCGGATGTTGCATTTCGAGAATGGCGATTGCGAGCTGATGCCGTATGGTCAGCAAGAACACGAGGTCATCTATTCAGTGTCACGGCGAGATTTGAATTGCTTGATGATGACAGCCGCCGAGAAAGCGGAACCAGTCAATGTGCGATTCAATCAGAAATGTGAAGCCGTCGATTTCGAAAAGCAAACATTGACTATTCATGACGAAGTGACAGGCATCGTCGTCGAAGAAGGATTTGAACTGTTGATCGGTGCCGATGGTGCTGGCTCTCGGATCAGGCGTTCTTTGATTCCGGCAGTCAACGGAAGTAGCGAGTCGGATATTCTCGATCATGATTACAAAGAGCTTGAGATTCCTGCGGGCGCTGGTGGCGAATTCCTGGTTGAAAAAGAGGCGCTGCATGTCTGGCCGCGAGGAACGTACATGTTGATCGCCCTGCCCAATCAGGATGGCAGTTTCACGGTGACTCTGTTCATGCCCAAGACCGGCGAAACGAGTTTTGAGTCGCTTTCAAGTCCGGAAAAGGTGCGTGAGTTTTTCGCATCGCATTTTCCAGATACGCTGGAGTTGATTCCCAGTTTGGAGAAAGACTTTTTCGATCATCCACAAGGCATGCTGGGAACCGTCCGCTGTTCGCCTTGGAATTACAAAGACGTGGCGTTGATCCTCGGCGACGCGTCTCATGCCATTGTGCCGTTTCATGGTCAAGGTATGAACGCCGGGTTTGAAGATTGCTCGGAGTTGATCCGGTTACACGACCAGCATGATGGTGATTGGTCGAAAGTGCTGCCAGAATTCGATGCGATCAGGCGACCGAACGCCCATGCGATTGCAGAGATGGCTTTGGAGAATTACATCACGATGAGGGAAAGCGTTGCCGATCCGCTGTTTCAACTGAAGAAGGAAATCGGATTCGAATTGGAAAAACGTTTTCCAAATCGCTTCGTGCCGCGCTACTCGATGGTGATGTTTCACCGATTGCCGTACTCGGACGCGTTCAAGCGGGGCGAGATTCAACAGAACATTCTTGCTGAACTAGCTGCCGGCAATGAATCTATCAAAGACATCAATTTTGAATTGGCAGAAACCTTGGTGAAGCAAAAACTAACGATCGTTGATCTCGATTCACCTATTTGAGCTTTAGCTTGAATGCTGCCCTTGAAAGAAGAAGCCGAGTGCCTGATGCAATTTTGGCGGGAGGACAGGTAGATCCTCTCGCGGAATCAGAAAGGTTGAGAGATTGAAGAGGTCGAGGAATACTCGATTCTTTTTGGCCGTCGCATTCAAGTATTCGTGCCCGGAAGATCCCCCCGTTCCAATTTTCGTTCCCAACATGCGCTGAACCATCACGACGTGGCGTTGCCGCCAGTTGGTGAATAGCTCATCAATATCCAGCAGGCATGACAGGTATCGAAACGGCGAATAGAGCATTGGCTTGTCGCGGTAAAGATTGATGAACAATGCCGCCAAGAAGCCTTGATGCGAGAGGCGGAATTCCCCCGCTTCACGGAGTTCGTTAAATTTTGTCTCGTCCAACAGCGATTGGAACCGAACGCGGGTTCCTTCCAGGTCGTTAAGTTGAAATTGCTTTTCCCGATCAGTGAGCGTCGGATTACTCTCGATGATTTTCGAATCGGACGCCAGCATCTTTTCTACTGCGCGCTCATACTCTTTCCAAAAATCGAAATCTCCAAACTCTAGAAATGGCATTCTATCCAGCCAACGGTCAGTCAACTCCAGCAGGCTTGGTTGAGTTTCCAGTTCATCCAAAATCAGCCGATCCGCGTCGGTCAACCTTGATTGAAAGAACTCGCGATCGGCAGGGATTCTGTTCTTTCGTTTGATGCCAAGGATGATTTCGATTTGCTTAAACTGAATACTTTGAAATCCAGAAGCCGGCACGAGAAGATCCCTGAACTCAAGAAAATCAAGCGGCGTCAGCGTCTCGATAATGTCAATCTGTTGAATTAAAACACGTTGAATCGATTTGATGCGTGAGAGCCGGTGCAAAATGACGCCCATATTTTTGTCTTCTACGATTGGATCATCGAAGAAATCAATAACGGACTTCAACTCGTGCAAGATTTGCTTAAACCAAAGTTCGTAGGCTTGGTGGGTGATGATAAAAAGCATTTCATCATGCGACGTTTTTCCAGCCTTGGTGCTTTCCAGTTCTTGCGCACCGGTGATTTTGTCCAGTTGCAAATATTCACCGTAATAAATGCCAGTCTTTTCAGCCATGCCGCCACCATCGAGAGTTGTTCGAGTTCTGAGTTGGGGTCATCCTACAAAAAAAGGCAGCTAAAAATAGCCGCCTTGGGTTTCTTGGACTGCTGGTGAAGCTGGCTTTAAGCCAGCGGAGTCGGTTCTGAAATTTGGATTCGATATCAGGCCGAAATTCGGAAGTTAAGACAAGTCATTGTCTTTTGACTACCACTTTTCACCGGGCATGGCGACCGGAGCTGGTTCGTAGTCATTCATTTCGTATTCGTCTGGGCCAAGTCGCACGTCTGATTCCATAAACTTTTTCCACTTGATCTTCTTGCCGGTATAGCAAGCTTCACGACCCATGATCGCCATCAAGGTGCTGTAGCTCATGTACTCACCATTGTTAATCGGCTGGCCGTCGCGAATGCTCTTGAACAGAAATTGGTGCTCAACGTCGTACATGCTTGGCTTACCTTTTTGCGCCAGAACTTGTTTCCCTTTTGCATTATCAATTCGGAACTTCAAAATTTCCGCCGTCCCTTCGGTGCCGACGATGTAGTCCTGCGTGTCATTGTGGCAACCCGCCATTTGCCGGCAATGTGAAAACGTTTTGCAATCGCTGTCTTCCCATTCGAAAACGCAAGAGAAGTGGTCGTAAACATTGCCCCACTTTTCGTTGGTGCGAACCAATCTTCCGCCAGTCCCATAACAAGTCGCTGGAGGCTTGTCCCCCATCAGCCAGAGAGATTTGTCGAGCGAGTGAATGTGTTGCTCAGCGATGTGATCGCCAGAAAGCCATGTGTAATACAGCCAGTTCCGCAACTGGTATTCCATTTTGCTCCACTTTTCCCAATCCTCGGGCTTCCCGCGGTGCCATAGGGTTCCGGTTAAATAGTTCTCTTGAATCATTTTGATTTCGCCAATGGCACCGTCCTGAATTCGGCCAATGATGTCTTTGACACCGAGGTCGTAGCGCCAGCAAAGCCCTGAAACGACACTCAGGCCTTTGCCTTGGGCAATCTTGCACGTCTCCATTACCGACTTCACACCGGGCACATCGACGCCGACGGGCTTCTCGCAGAAAACATGCTTGTTCGCATCGACGGCTGCCTTCAATTGAGCCGGACGAAAATGCGGTGGCGTGGCCAATAGGACAACATCGACATCGGTTTCGCAAAGCTTCTTGTAACAATCGAAGCCAGTAAATTTATGTTCTTCAGGAAGATTCAATTTGTCGGGGATTTGTTTTTCCAATGATCCCAAACAAAGGTCAATACGATCCATGAAAGCGTCAGCAAGCGCTGTCACTTCGAGATTCGAATCGGCGTTCATCGCATTGAGGACTGCGCCAGTTCCACGACCGCCGCAACCAACGAGTCCGATTTTCAATTTGTCATTAACGCTGTTGTGATAGCCCATCGCAGTCTTGGGAAGCGAAATGGCTCCGACCGATCCAGCGACCGCCAGTTTGGACGTGGTCGAGATAAAGTTGCGCCGGTTGGGTTTGTTGGATTGGTTTTGACTATTGTCGTTGGCTGTCATCGTTATTCCTGAACTGATTTCAAAGCGTTGGCTGTTCTGTCAAGACTCCGAACAATCTTACCAAGCATGGACGTCGTGCCGCAAGGAAGCCAATGAGGTTTCGGGAACGTTTTACTCGACGCCGTTCAATGAACGTAGTGTGGACTGATCGTAATCATTTCTAGTCTTCCACCGTCTAGTGACGGTAGCAACGACAAAAAGATCTGAAGTCCCCCTTCATTGTCCGGTATGCGGTAAATCGCAATGCATTTCACTTCAACCCACGGACATACTCGATGAACTCTTCATCAAGCGCACCAAGGTCTTCACCCAAGAACTTTTTGAAATCAGCCACACGAGTCGCGGGTTCATCGGTGATCAGCGCTTTTTTGGTCGACATGAATTTCAGGTAATCGACAAATGCTTCCGAATGTTTGTTCAACAAAAAGTGGTTGAAAGCCCAAGCCTCTGCGTATCCGTCGAGCGCGGTTTCTGGATCTCGTAGCCGATCATCGGACTCAAGCATTTTTTTCAACGCGTCTTTTTCTCGATTGGGGTAATACTGAATGAAGTTTCGCAATCGCCCGTCGTTAACCAAACCCGGCACCCGCCAACCTCGTGCCGACTTGAGATTAGGCGTCTCAAAGTAAATCGCCAATCCTTCGTTTAGCCACAACGGCGTTTCAGCAAATCGAGTTTGAATTCCGCGGTTAAAAATAAGCTGGTGAGTGCCTTCATGGATGATTGTCGCGACCATCGGAATGACGGCTGGGTTTCTGAGGATTTGATCAATTTTTCGGGCGTCCAAATCTTGGCTTGGATTTCGCCGATCTGAGGTCAGGTCATACATCGTGACGCGATTGGTTTGCAAATTATAATATGCAACCATCGTTTGGCCGGCTCCGAGCTCGCGCTGAACATGCTGGTCGTACTGGGCTTTAGATCCAAAAATGATCGCCGCCAAAGGAAAAGAGGGCTTGTCGAGGTCGAACTTCTTTTTCTTCTTCCAAAACGTTTCGAACGCTCGATAAAGCCGGCTTTCATAAAGACCACCGATCCAACGCGCGTAAGCCAATTCATTTTGGTAGGCAATTACGTAGTGTTTGGTTTCGTAAATTCGAAACCCATCCGGCAATTCGGTGAGCAATTGTTTACCCAACTGCTTTTTCGAGATTGGTTTGATTTCAGAATCGTCATCGGTCTTGGCTTTGATTTGATCCGGTTTAACAAACCAAATCTTGCCGTCGATGCTTTGGAAGTACAGGCTCTTGTCGACGGCTTCGATCAAAATTTCTCCATCGAGTTCGATCGTTTTTCCGCTTATTTCAAGCGTCAGGTTGTCGGCTTGCGAAACCGACTCCAACGACGGAACGGTCGCGAAAATTAAGAACGTTGCGATCAAGCATAGAATAAGCTTGCCGTCAAAATGGCTAGAACGAGCGGGTTGTGGATGTCTCCAATCAAGACTGCAAAATCGATCCATGGAAAAGTCCTTTGGCAGATGCCACATAAAATTTCGGCCCTTCCCTATTTTCGGCTGTTGAGGAAATGATTCAAGCGAATAAGTCCCCAGCCAGCGATAGAAATCAAGAGAATTATCCCGACCGTGACGATTGTTAGTGCCGCGGTCATTTCGTCGACACCTGCATGAAGGAGTCCCAGCATGAGTCGTGGCACCGTATCCATTCCAGGCGGCAGCACAATTTGAGAGGCGGACAGCTCACCAAAACAGAGTGCAAATGAAATTAGCCAACAACCCATTACAGCCGGAACATTGGCCAGCAAACCGAACTGAATGAATCTTCGGATTTCACCAGCTCCGTCGAGCTCCGAGCTTTCCATCGAGTCATCGGCTACACTTCGAAACACAAACCAAACTACCAGCGGAGCAAGCGGCCAGCAGAACC
The DNA here is from genome assembly GCA_964589435.1 of uncultured Pirellulaceae bacterium. Lineage (GTDB taxonomy): Bacteria > Planctomycetota > Planctomycetia > Pirellulales > Pirellulaceae > Mariniblastus. Next base: position 8,578 of record CAZPTT010000118.1, on the reverse strand, counting down.
AAAAACTGGCAAACATTGGTGCACAAATGGTACGGTTGTAAAGCCAGCTGATGAAAGCACTGTCAATTGACGTAAAGCACTTCGTGATCAAAGTCCCCATGAGCGGGCCAGGAATGGCACAACTGACGGCAAGCGAGAGAACGAAAACGATTTGCCAGACCAGTGATTTTCGAGCAAGCCAAGCCAATGGCAACGCAAGCAGCATGATAGCGCTAGAGGCGGCAGCCGCGATCGTCGCCGACCAAGTGAATTCGCTGGTGTATTCTCGGCAGGATCGGCCAAGCGTCATCCATAATTGTTCCATGGAATATCCAACGGTAGGAATTCCGTCAACCGATTCGACAAAGTAACAACAGCGCACGAAAAGGTTCCCAAGCGGCACAAGAACAATTACGCCGATCAAAAGAATTCCAACCAATGACCGAAATAGCTGGCTCGATTGATGAGCCCCCGCAGAGCCGCCAGTTCGTTCCGATTGAATTTCATAGGGCAGCCATTGGTCGGAGCGGTTTTCTGATGTGGTAAGCATCATCAACAAATAGCTTGACGTGGCGGCCAGCCAGCCAACCATGACGACCGTTACCCAGACATTCAGATTGCCAGCCGCTGCCAATTCTGCAGCTGACCAGTTTCTTGGCAATGTGTTGATTTGACCAAGCGAAAAGCCGAGATAAATTTGCTCGGCAATCGTGCCAACTTGATAGAGATCTGTCGCGGCGATTTCACGCGCGCAAACGATCATCGTCCACAAAGCTGACAAAACAAGCAGCGGCCAAAGCCGAACCAAAGTCACATTCCAAAACACGCCTGATTGGTCAGTGTCGAGCAAAGCTTGTTCTTCGTAGACGCGACGTCCGATCGACATGCCTAATAGTAATAGGATTGCCACCTGAGGAGCGGCGGCAACGCCATGGATCCAAGTGGCTGCTTGCCAACCAGAAAGCAACGGCATTAAGACTTGACCTTCAGCCGAGGTCAGCCATCCCAGTCTTCCGAACGCCGCGTCCCAAGTACTTACGTGCAAGAAAACCGGCAGGGCCAACAAGGAAATGGTGGCAACCAACACGCATCGACAGATCAAACCTCGCCCCATCGCGACCCAGGCGAGACTGCCGCCGAGCGGAATTGCGATGGCCGCAGCGCCCGCGCCAAGCAGGAATGTACGCAGCGCGATGCCGCGGTCAATTGGGCTGGCCGATAACCCAAAGAATAAAAGTAAGCAAACGGTTGCGCCCATCCACAAGAAGAGGAAAGCCTTGTTTGCAGATCGAAAGTTCATCCTGAAATTTTAATCGATGAACTTGTAAATCAGAATCCTTAACTTTCTAGCCAAGGCCAAATTTACTTTCGCATCACTGGCTTGCTTTCGCGAGTTTTGATGTCGACAGGCTTCTCTGCGACTTGTTTCGTTTTTAGCGGAGCCAGCGGGCTGGATTTAGCTTGAGATGCTGACCCGCCAACGGTCAATTTTTCGGTTAGTTTGCCAATGTATTGGAGGAAGCTGTCTGGCCCTTGAAAGCCCTGTACTTTCTCGTTCCATTCAACTTCTTTGTGAACTGGGCGGCCTTTGGCGATGTCAAAAACGACGATGCCTTTCGTTTTCTGCTGCATGATCTGCGACTTAACTTTTTGGCTTTCGACAGGTGTCAAGATCTGAGTCGCGAATGAAATGTAAGCCCGGCCGGCTTTGACTTTGAGCAGCTCGTAAGCCGTTTGTGCTTTCAAGTACAGCGTTCGCCCGTCTTCGTCAGAAGCCTGCAAGTCCTTCAGGTTGACCCGCCACTTGAATCCAACAGGGATCGCGGCTTTGGGTAGCGGAAGCGTAACTTCTCCCGTGCCAAAACTGCTTGGCCCACGACTGGATTTACGATCGGTGATTTCACCATTAGGTGTGATTGAAAAGATCGTTAGCGGTTTGCCGACGTTGTCAGCCATCGCTTTGTATTCTTCAGGAACTTCTTTTTTGGATTGACTGTTGTAGGAAACCGGATCTGTTTCTCCGACTTTGTGCCACATATTGACCGCTTCGATACTATGGACGAACGTCATGTTGCCAAGCGAATCCACGCTGGCGACTTTCCAAGCGTTGGTCGTTTCGCTTCGCATCGAGGTTTCTTCAGTTTCACCGGCCATCTGCGTTTTGGTTTCAGCAACGTGTTCGACCGTCCAGCGAATCGTTTCATTCTTGTTCAGCTTGTACTCGAGCTTGAACTTTTGATTGCCGGCAACGCTTTTGGTCGCTCGTTTGATTCGTTCGGCAGCTGTTTCTTGGGCTTCAAGCGGGTTGTTGGCAACGATCAAACTGGCCAAACAAAAAAGGATCATTACTTTTCGAAACATCGAATCGGTCTCCGTACAAGCATTTCAATATGCCGTAGAGTACCGAAAATTGGGTTTTCGAGGCAACGCCGATTCGTTGCGAAGGAAATCGGATGACATTCGCGTCTTGCTTGTGACAAAGACAGGTTTCTTGGATTAGCATCGCTCACTAATTCGGTTTGAGAAACCGGTTCTGTGTCGAGCAGCGGTTTTTCCTGCGTCACACGTAGAACAGAGTGACGCTGAACCGCCAATCATACCTGTGATAGCACCTTCCTTGGGACTATGCGACGGTTGTTGCCTCATGTTCCCCGAAAACCTGGCAACTCCCAAGCATCGGGAGCGCCGGCGTCGTTCCACATCCTTGCTGTCTGACGATCGGCACTATTGATTTGAACCCGTTAATTGGGCGGCTCAACAGGCGATAAGTGCAAAACCGTAGTTTCTCTTACGTCATTCAATTTTACTGGAAAATCATCGTGAGTGTATCTGGTGTCCATCGCCCAAAACATCCACAGCTTTGGTTTGACCACATGAAAGCGAGGTTGGCGTAAGCAAAAACACCGAACAAAAAACCGGTCAGCTGAAGGACCTTCTTTCGCCATAAACCTGACAATAAAAGTGCACAAAATGTCAGATCGACAACAACGCCAATCCTTGCAATCATTGAATCTGTCGCGCTTGACGAGACATACCAAGTTAAATCGGTAAGCTGAAGTAGTTTTAGTATTGCTGCAAATAGTAAAAAAACGCCGATCAGATTGGCTGCTGAGCGACTCCACTTGTCTCCTGAGTCTTTAATCATTGAACCTACCTATTCTTCCTCAAACCAACTGGACAGCAATTCAACTGGTGGAATTTGATAATCATAACGCTGATCCAGCCAAGTCAATGAAGTGTCTTTGGGCGAAAAATGCTTTGATAGTGATTCTGTGAATAGGCCAGACAGAAATTCTTGAACCCGATCTTCTAAAACTGATCGTGCTTCGTCGGCGTTCGCTCTAACGCTCTTTATGTCTTTTGAGTCGAGCGGATACTCGAGGCAATCACCTGCAAGCTTTGTAAAAAACGCATTTTCAAATCCAGTTCTTTGGTAAGTGACCATGATGCCGTTAACTAGAACTTGCTCTTTGACTCCAGTTGGAAGTTTTTCAATTGTCTCGTTTGCCAATTTTTCCAGATCGCGGTTAAAACTTTCAGACAACGACTTTCGAATTGAGATGATTTGTTGTTTTGTGTGAAATCCCTCTTTTATTGTTTCGAGTTCTTGACTCCGGTCATTTTTGCGTTCTTCATAGGCTTGATACAGCTCACGAGACAAACCAAGGGCAGTATCGCGAAACTCCCCAGCGTTTTTATCGGTTCGGACAATCGCCGCGATTTGATAGACCAAGTTCATGACGGGATCTGTTGGTATCGAATACAATTTGGTGAGTCGACCCGATTTGAGCAAATAGATATGTTCGACGTTGAGTTCTGGCTCTTGTGTTTCCGAATTTTGTTCGATTGTTAATAGTGACCGCCACAAAATAGACATTGGCGGATTTCTATCCGGAATGGAACTTGTGATCATGTTTGTTAATTCAAATCGTTTGTCATCGGATAAATCCCTCAGTAGTAATTCAATAACCTCAAGTTCGATAGCTCTTAATTGGGCTCGTACTTCTGATGCGGTGATTTGTGGAAGTTCAATTTCAACTTGATTTTCTGTGACTTTGCTTTTAACGAATGCCTTGAATCCAAGACTGAAAAAACTGTCGGCTTCAATCTGGCACTGAATTTTTCGCGACTCTGACGTGGAAAGGTAAGCGTCGAACCGAGAACTCGCATCTTGAATATATCCTTTCCATTGATCTAATAACTGAGATCTTCTCGTCGAGTCACTCGAAAAATCGCGATTCGTTTTGGTTGTTTTTGAAACTGCTTCTTGGGCAATACCGCGCAATGTTTTTAGCTCGCTCAAATTCATTCGATCCGCGAATTCGCCATCAAGTATCAACGCAAACTTTTTCGGCAAGTTCAGGGTTGATACTTCTTTAACAAAGGGTTCGGCCCTACCATTCGGTTGGAATTTGAATCGAATTGCTGGTTCAATTTTCGAAAGAGAGAATTCTTCTTGCGCATAGCAAAATGAGAATGCGTTCATCAGCAAGCCAATTGCTAAGCAAATCCGAATAGCATGAATATTCCAGGGAGGTGAGATGAGATTATCCATCTTGGCTGGCGACTTCAGCGATTGGCAGGTCTCTCGGAGGTCTACTGTTTTTAACTCACTCCAATTGTCTTTCATGTTGAAGACAATGGAAATCAATTCTTCAAGTGTTTTATTAAATCGGGGTTTGCCAACGCATTGGTGCGCAAGCAGCATTGGATGAAGTTGGGCAATCTCCTTGTTGGAGGTAATGTAGGGATTGGGAATGACTTCTGGCGAAACAATCGTTTCGTGAATGTCAATTTTGGAGCTGTCGAATTTGGATTTCGTTAGCATCGAGATTCGAGAATGAATGAAGAGAAGAGAAGTCTTTGATCAATCAGAAGTTAAAGGATTTTTTCGTAATTTAAAGTTAATTCTCAAGCAAACGTATTTTTATTTTCGAAAGCACTACTTGAACGCGAGTGAAATGCGAAAATAGCATCACCAAGGCCGTTGTTGGAATTTTACCTACAACCGACTCTGGCTATTGTGAATATGATTATGAAAAAGCTGTTTACTGATTTGATGGTAAATTTGGAGGATATTCCTTCAAAAAACCGGCTTGGAGCCGATGGAATTGCTGCCCTGAGACAGGTATGTGTTCCCGTTACACTCATATCGCCTCGTACGCAGGGCTAAGGGAATGGAGGCGGGGCTAGATAAGGGGCCGCAATGCTCGGGAAGCCTTGATTGAACCGAATAAAATTCGCCTTGCCACAACTGGAATCGTCGCGACTGTTGAACTTTCTTTTCGCTCAAGGTTCACAGGCTCATGGAGCTGGCGTTCAAATCGCAAAAGGTGCAATTGCGATTTCGAGGGTTAGGTTTGGCGATTGATAGATCGGTGGTCGGGCGATTTGAAGTGGCGAAAATCAATAGTTCCATCATTCAGATTGGAAGCTTGCGCTAGCTTTGACCAGGAAATAACAGTCCGGAACGTTACTCTTTACTATTGAATTGGCCGCCCCAGCCTAATTTCTCGCGAAGCGTGCGGTAGTAACTTTTTCCGCTGACTTCGATCAACTGGAAGATCGAGTCGGCCGCCTCGATTTGAACTCGATCGGTCGATTGGAGTGGCGAGATGACTTGGCCATCTAAAACGATGCAAGTTGAATCATTGGGTTCGCGTACATCGATTTCGTAAACCCGATCACATCGGTCAACGACTGGCCGAACGGTCAAGGTGTGCGGGCTGATGGGCGCAATCACAAATGCTTGCAGGTTTTTTCGCAGGATAGGGCCACCTGCCGAAAGGTTGTGAGCGGTTGACCCAATCGGCGTGCTAATGATCAATCCATCGCATCGATAAGACGTCGCCAAATCGCCATCGACGTACAAGTCAATTGTTTGAATATCGAAAGGAGGTCCGCCCAGGATCGCGGCTTCATTCAAGCCAATCTGGTCGGCGATGACTTCATCGTTGCGAATGACTTGGCAACGCATCATCAAATGGTCAATCAGTTGATACTCACCGTCAACGAAGGATTGGAGTGCTTCCATCAGTGATTCAGGGTGGATGTCGGCGAGAAATCCAAGCTTGCCGAGGTTGACACCGAGCACGGGAATTTGATTCGTTCCCATTTGCTTGGCAGCTCGCAGGATCGAGCCGTCACCGCCAAGCACGATTGCAATGTCGGCACCGCAATCGGATAGGTCTTGGTCGTAAGCAAAATCTTCACCGACGATGTCGACCAATTTCTCGATTCCAGGTCGAAGCTGTTGTGCATACGGAATCAGATCCGGCTTACGATCACCTGATCCAAGTAGAATTGCTTTGACGCGTCGTTTGGGAATTGATTTTTCAGGCATCGAATTCGGATGAAAGAACTGTTCATGACGGATCGAAACCGAGGAAGCCGATCAAAGTCAGTTTTTCCTCGCACGCGCGTCGAGTTTTCAATAATGCGCAACTTCAAAAACCGAGTTAGGGGCAATGGGTGTTAACTAACCGGTTGCGAATTAACACCGGCTTGTTGTGCCGCAGCGCGACAAGTTTCGACGACACCGCTGGCGTCAAGCTTGAGTTCGGCAAGCACTTCGTGCCGATCCATGTGCGGAACGAATTCATCGGGAACACCAATGCGATGAACGTGCCGGGTGTCGAGCCGCATTTCGTTGGCGGCCTCGAGTAACGCGCTGCCAAAGCCTCCCATCGTCATGCCTTCTTCGACGGTGACGACAAAATTTCCTGTTGTCAACGCACTCTTGATCATGTCCGTATCAATTGGCTTTACGAATCGAGCGTTGACAACAGCAACATCAAGGCCTTCTGCGGCCAGCGTTTCAGCTGCTTCCAAACAGGCTTCGAGAACCGTTCCGCAAGCGATGATGGTTCCGTCTTGACCGGCTCGGATTGACTCGGACTTGCCCAGCTCAACAGGCTTGAGTTCACGTTTGATTTCCGCAGCCGTCGTTTTGGGGTAACGCATTGAGCAAGGTGAATCGCACTTCAATGAAAAATCAAGCATGCCACCGATGTCGTTTGCATCGCCTGGAGCCATCACGACCATGTTCGGGAAAATTCGCATGTAACCGAGGTCAAAGGTTCCGTGATGAGTCGGCCCATCATTTGCGGTCAGACCGCCGCGATCAAGCATGAAAGTTACCGGCAAGTTCTGCAAGCAAACCTCTTGGAAGATTTGGTCGTAGCTTCGCTGCAAAAATGTACTGTAAATGTCGACGATCGGCCGTAGTCCAGTTTTGGCTTGACCTGCCGCAAACGCCACGGCGTGCGATTCGCAAATTCCGACGTCGAAGAAACGATCCGGGAACTCTTCGCGAACCGGTTCAAGTTTATTGCCTTGGCACATGGCCGCCGTGATGACGGTGACTTTGTCGTTGTGCCTCATCTGATCAGCGATCGCATCTCGCGCGTGATTTGTGTAGGCCTTCTTGGATGACGACGAGAGCGGAACCGGTTTTCCGTCTTCGGCTGTTTCGAACGCGGGTGGCGTGTGAAAGTAAACCGGGTCTTCGGCGGCTGGCTGAAAGCCATGACCTTTCTTCGTGATGACGTGCAATAAGACCGGGCCATCAATCTCACGAACCATCTTCAAGTACTTTTTCACCACGCCAATGTCGTGGCCATCAATGGGGCCAAAATATTTGAAGCCGAACTCTTCGAACATCATGCCGCCGTGTAGGCCTGCTTTGACGCCTTCTTTGATTTGGAACAGCATTCGCTCAGTCGGATCGCCTAGCACGGGAACCTTGTTGAGCATGTTGACGACTTCGTTCTTAACGCCTGTGTAAACGCGATTCGAACGTAGTCGATCGAGATAGCTGGCGATGCCGCCGACACGCGGGCAAATCGACATCTCGTTGTCGTTCAGGACAACCAGCATTTTACTTTTCAGTTCGGAAGCATTGTTGATCGCTTCCATGACGATCCCGGATGGGAATGCGCCATCGCCGATGACCGCGACCGAGTAGTTGTCTTTCTTGCCTTGAACATCATCGCCGCTGCGCAGGCCAACGACTGTCGACACGCTACAACCGGCGTGCCCGGTCACGAACAAGTCGTAATCGCTTTCTTCGGGATTGGGGTATCCCATCAATCCGCCTTTGGTGCGAATCGTGTGGAACTCGTCGTAACGTCCTGTGATCAGTTTTTGCGGATAGATCTGATGCCCCGTGTCCCAAACCAGATGATCCTGTAGGAAATCGTAAGTGCTGTGCAGCGCAAGCGTCAATTCAACCACACCGAGGTTGGACGCAAAGTGCGCGGCGCGGAGGCTGAGCAGATTGCAAAGCGTTTCGCGAATTTCGCCAGCGACTTGATTGAGTTCGTCCAATGACATGCCATGCAATTGCATCGGCGACTGAATTGTGGGTAGCAGTTTGGGCATTATTTCAGTGCGTCCTGTTCAAGACGAAACGGGCAAGTTGTTCGAGTGGTTGGGCAGCGGTTCCGAACGGCGACAACGCAGCGATTGATGCGTCGACCATCTCGCGAGCACGCTGCTCGCTTTGTTCTTCACCGAGTACCGACGGATAAGTCAATTTGCCGAGCTCGGCATCTTTTCCAATCCGCTTCCCCATTTTTGCTTGGGAACCTTTTAAATC
>CAZPTT010000117.1:16392-20668 GCA_964589435.1 uncultured Pirellulaceae bacterium | reverse complement strand
CCGCCGACACATGGATTTTCAATCCATTGCTCTACCAACTGAGCTACCCGACCGGAGCCAAGTATCTGAAATTGATCCTGATACGAAGCTTGGAAAGGAAAGATGGTACTTGATGGATGTGGGAATTGTCAATCGAACCTCACAAGATCTCCTTGAGAAGCGAATTTCACAGTTCGAGATGAAGAAGCCTCTTGAACGATGGACCGATAGTTGACACTTTTTATCCGCAAAATTACGATGTATAGACTTCCCCGACACATTACATTCGTCTCGTCCTCGATCGCGATCAAGGCATGGTTAGGGCTGAAAGCAGTTAATTTCCGTGCCGCTACGAAATAGAAACTATTTTCAAATTTGCACGCGTGATTTGAAATTAAAATGGGGCAAACGATGAAACGAATTCATTCCATGGGTTGTGCGGCGGCTTTGATCGCCAACCGTTTTTTGATCGTCATCCGTTGTTCAATTTCGCCGCGTTTAGGATTTGCCCTCATCCTGCTCGCTTCGCTGGCGACGACTCCTGCGGCTTCAGCGCAGTTCCAGTACACTCCTGAGCATCCCGACGTCGAAATTATGGTGACCAATGCGGTCAGCTATATGAACTCCACTCGGTCGCAAAAAATTGGCGAGTCAACTCTTAAGTCGCTTGCGATTGTTCAAGCCCACAAACGTTACTTCCAAGAAGTTCCGCGAGACAATGCTGTCGTCAATGCCACAATCGGAAGAATATTGGCGATGTTTCCAGATGAAACAGCCGACGAGGATGACTCCAGACCTGGTGGAACTGCAATCACGATCTTGAATCAGGACGAAGTTTATTTTCCGAGCTTGGCGACGATCTTGTTGGCGGAATTTGACAAGGTTAAGTACAAAGAGGAAATCAAACGGCTGCTCAAAGCGCTGCAAGATCGACAGCGTCCCAACGGCGCGTTCACCTATTTGAAACAGCCCAACACGGCAGATACATCCCAGACGCAATATGTTGCGTTGGCGTTGATGGTGGCCAAGCATCATGGCTTTCGGATTGACGTCAATGTCGCCGACCGAGCCCTCGAGTGGCTGGTCGCCTCTCAGCGTCCGGGTGGGTATTGGGAATACAAGCTATTTGTTTCCGACCCCAATTCTCCTGGAACATCTTCCAATCTTCCCGCGACGCATTCGATTCACGCAGCGGCTCTTGGAACTGCATATCTGACGGCGGACGTGTTGCAGCTTTCCAAGCGAAAAAAATCAATGTCTAAGGCTGTCACGATCGACAGCCAAAAATTGCCCAGCACAGTAATGGTTTACACGAAACCTTTTGATGGCGAAGAGGAAGATGCGCCGACCGTCGGCCCGCTGGTCAACTTCGACATGGGCCGCCTCTCGAATTCTTACCGCGCCGGCAACAAGTGGCTCGAGGATAACTTTACCGTCGCGCCACCCCGCTGGAAGTACTATTATCTTTACGCGCTTGAGCGGTACGCTTGGTTCCGCGAGCAATCCGAAGGCGATGTTGGCGATGGCGCATTGCGTGAATGGTACGATGACGGCGTCAACGACTTGCTCGCCAGCCAAGAAGAAAATGGTCGATTTCGCAACAAGACTTTTGCTGCCGAAAATGATGCGGTGGCGACCGCGTTCGCCGTTTTGTTCCTGGTTCGTAGCAGTGAAATCTTTTCGATGGCGGCCAAAGAAGGCGAGCTTTTGGGTGGACTTGGGTTCAAGCAGGATACCGAGTTGCGATCCAAGAACGGCGAGATTCAAACCACGGAAGCCGAACGAAGCTTGGCGGACATGATGGATTTGCTTGACAAAGATCTTAGCGATGAAGAAATGCAAAGCATGATGAAGTCGTTGAAGAAAGCGGTCGTTGAGTTTAAACAGAAAGACAACAAGTCTCGTGGCGAGATCAAGTCCTTTTTGCGAAGCATGGTTTCAGCCAAAAGTTATTTCCGTCGGCTGATCGCCATTCGATTCCTCGCTGGCGAACAAGACATGGATAACGTGCCCGCATTGTTATACGCACTTGGTGATCCCGATTTCCGGATCTGTCTGGGCGCTCACGACGGATTGCGGCTGATCAGCAGGCGGATTGACTCGCTTGCACTCACTGACGCTGACCGCATCAACGCTCAGCGATCTCCTGAAGTTTTGACGCCGGAGGAGAATGCTTCGTTGCGATTGGAATTCAACCGCAAGAAAGACGAATGGACTGAATGGTTCTTGAAAATACGTCCCGGTGCTGAGTTGCTCGATTGATTCACTACCAGAACACAGGGAAAGATCTTTTTGAAGACGTTTGAATTGGGAACTTTAGATTGCTGTGAAGCAAGCTGGATAGTTGTAAGCATTGGCGAAGTCACACCATGAAGAAAGCGGACGGGTAGCATGACGAAAACCCAAACATTTCAAAACAGCAATCGGCTGGGAATGCAGGTCAACGCATCTGACTATGTTCGCGCCTTTCTGACTGCCTCGAATATATTGGCGGCTCTCGTTGTATTGGCCCTTTTTCTCGTTTGGCTTTTCGCGGCCTTGCCTGATTCAACACCGGGAGGGTTCCATCTCCCAATGGATAGCAAGGTCACTCCAACAGAATCTAAAATTGAAGTCCAGCACGCGGAACCCGGCAGCGATGAATTCCCGAACTTAGCTGCCAGCCAGCTCGCGACCAGTCAATTTGCGGCCGACATTTCCGCTGTCACCGAAGCAATATCGAACGTCTCAACGACGGCAAGTCACGGCTTAAATCAAGGCGACGGATCTCGCAAAGCCGGATCGCCTCCACCTCTCAAGCCCGAACATCAGCGATGGATCATTCATTACAATGCTGACGACATCGACCAATACGCTGGCCAGCTTAGTGAATTGGGAATTGACATCGGTGTGATTCATACGACATCGAACCAAATCTGGAGAATCCATGATGCCGGCAAGACGCCTTCCGTCATCCAATCGGATAGAAAACGCGAAAATACAACGCTTCGATTCACGCATAAAGACGCGACCATGCAACAATGGGATAAGACATTCGTTCGTCGCGAAAACATCGACTTGAAGGACACGATTGTTTGCCAATTTTACTCCGAGGAAGCGAAAGCTCAGCTTCGCAAAGCTGAATCAGCGGCGGTGCTGGAAGCGGGCAAATCCATCGACGATGTACGAAAAACTGTTTTCAAGATCGCTAAAGCCGACGACAAGTTCACATTCGATGTCGCCAAAATCGAATTCCGCTAACAACGTTTGCCATTGTTTTATTACCAGTCGCATCGCAAGCTAACCAACCTTTCAACCATCAGCCGTTTAAGAGAATCAATGAGTGATACACCAACCATTCGCCCTCGGCCTGACTTAAACGTGGAGACCAAAGTTTCTTCGTACGATTTGTTGAATGCGATCCTGGTTGCTTCGATTTTGATCGTTGGGTTTCTGGTAGCGACTTTGTTTTTGATCTGGCTTACCACCGCCTTTGACTTCTCCAAACAACGGGCCGCCGTCGCGTTGGAGGTTTCAGAAGCTGGTGACGAAAAACCAGAAGGCGTCGCGGATGACGTCGAGGAACCGGGCGTCGAAGAATTCCCCGAGGTTGAAACGCCTCAGTTGGCCAATGCACTGGAAGCCGTCAGTGATGCCGTTTCTTCAGTCCGTGCATCACTGGAAAAACGCAGTGGTGACGCTGCTCAAATGGGACGCGGTAAAGGCTTCGGTTCCAGAGAGGGTGGCCCAGGAACCGGCGGCGATGGAATCCCAGAATACAAACGATGGATTATCAATTACGAATCTGAAAACCTCGACACCTATGCACAACAGTTGAGCCATTTTGATATTGATGTGGGCGTCATTCACAGCACGACCAATGACATATGGCGGATTCACGATGTTGGTGGAATTCCTTCGGTTATCAAAACGAACCGCGAAACAGAAAACAAATCGCTTCGTTTCATGCACAAGAAAGCCAGATTGCAACGCTGGGATCAAACGCTTGCCCGGCGGCAAGGCGTCGACCTTACCGACACAATCACCTGCCAGTTTTACCCCGAGGCGACTCGCCAAATCATCCGAAATGTTGAATTGGCGGCACTTTCGGGCACCGACAAGAAAGTCAAAGACATCCGCAATACGATCTTGAAAGTCGTTCCCGGAGGCGACGGTTTTGAATTCGTTGTCGTCGATGTCATTTACCGTTAAGCAATACCGAAGACCCAAACTCAGTTTCGTTCACCACAACGCTCGGCGTTGTTTAGTTCACTGTAGCGCTCGGCGTTATTTAGTTCACTGTAGCGCTCGGCTTTGA
>CAZPTT010000117.1:7419-16292 GCA_964589435.1 uncultured Pirellulaceae bacterium | reverse complement strand
TTTAGTTCACTGTAGCGCTCGGCGTTATTTAGTTCACTGTAGCGCTCGGCTTTGATAACGCCAGGCACAACTTAAAAACAAAAGCCACCAACCGCAAACAACATTTCGTAGCGACCGCAATCAGTCAGCGCCAATTCGATTGGTACTTTCCATTGTGTCGCACTTGATCATAATGCTTGACGACTAACTCGGTGATCTCGCCGGGCAACAGATCGCCCGGCACACACCGATCATTTATCAACATTCAGTCAATTCGACAAAACATTAGATTGAGATAAGAGGAATATGGATCAAGTATTTTCGTTTTTAGGAAACGTGATTTACCTCGTAATGTTTCTCATTGCATTATGGGGAGCATTTTGTGTCGTCATGGTTTGGACTCGTGTTCGGCAGAAACAATTTGCCAACGAAGAACAACAGTCCTTGTTCTTGGAGGCCATCGAAGAGCCGCTTTCTCGAGGCGACTACAACTCGGCCGCCGAAATCTGCGAAGGCGACCGACGAGCGACCTGTCAATTGTCAGAGATGGCCATTGCCAATCGAAAACTTGGCTTTGCAAAAGTCAAACAGTTGGTCGGGGATCGCTTTCAACGAGACGTCCTACAAGACCTCGAATATCGGTTGAGTTGGGTTTACACGGTGATCAAAACCGCCCCGATGATTGGACTGCTGGGAACCGTGCTCGGTATGATGGCGGCGTTCGCGAAACTGGCTGATCCCAATGCGACGGTCGAGGTTTCTAAACTGGCGATGGATATTCAATTCGCATTGATCACCACGGCGCTTGGATTGGCAATCGCGATCCCATTGGTTTTGTGTACGGCGTACATCAACGTTGCGATTCGAAAGATGGAAGATCTCGTGTTGTATGGCCTCAATCAGTTCATGGAAATATTCAAAGAAGCCAACATTCGTTATCCGAAATCTTGAGCTCAACCAACTTTGGTTTAGCTCATCCTCAAATGTAAATCTCATGATTCGATTATTGATCTGAGGTTTATTGATCCGGACCACGGCATCTGTGGCTTAAGAAATCATGATGACGGGTCTGACAATTCAAATTTGCAATAATTCAAAGTCCAAATGGGACTGTTTGACAGAAGAAAGTTAGTTGATGAACGAGAGTGCTGGTCTCGAATTACCAAAGCGAAAACGAAACAAAGATGATGGCGAGTTGGACGTGACTCCGATGATCGACGTCACGTTTTTGCTACTGGCGTTTTTTGTTGTGGTTTCACGCATGGATCCGCAAGCCGCTGTCGACCTGCCGCCAGCCAGCTTTGGTGTTTCGGTACCCGATAAAGAATGCGTCACGCTTGTCCTGACGGTTGCTGAGTCGGGCGAGGGGTATGAGATTTATACGGGACGCTCCATGGGCGAGGATTCCAAAATTCCACAAGGTGATGAAGAAGCTTACGAGACGGCGATCGGCGATTACGTTGAAAACGAGTTGTCGGCGTTTCCCACGAAAACTTCGGTTTTGATCAAAGCCGAAGGTGATGTCACCACAGGATCGGTTGAGCTGGTGAAACGTGGAATCGCCCAATCCGAATTAGCGAAGACTCGCGAAATTTTTGTCGGCGTCGAAGAAGAACAATAATTCAGGTGGCGATGCAATGAGCAAAAAGAAAAAGAAGAAAAAGCAAGACAAGCCTGAAGAAGTGGAAACTTCACAGGATGAAGGTTTCGGTCTTGCCGCACCCAGCGAACGCATCGAAGAATTTCGCGAAGACGAAAAACCGTTTCAGGCCCCTTCCGTCCCAGCTGGGACGACGATGATTTCTCATCCACAAGCGGATGACTCTGTCGAGTTCAAGAACATGGGCTGGAAGGGAATTGACAACGAAGAAGAGGAAATCGAAGAAGAGTTCGCCCAAAAGAAAGAGCCTATCCCGGAAGACGAACTTGACATGACTCCGATGGTCGACGTGACGTTTCTGCTGCTCATCTTCTTCATGGTGACCGCATCGTTCACGCTGCAAAAATCCATCAGCCAACCACCTGCCCAAACCGACGAGCCGACACTCAACAACGTTGAAGAAGAAATCGAAGACGACTATGTCGAGGTCATCATCGATCAGACCAACACGTTCTATGTAACCACGCGAGACACCGAGGAACAAGAAGCCCCGAGCGAGCGGGAAATGAGATCGCTCGTGAAGGATGCCAAAGACAATTCAACGGCGACGCGAATGGTGATTAAAGCTCACGTTGATTCGATGCATCGCAAAGTCGTCACGGCTTGGGACGCTGGCATTGCTGTTGGCATGGACAAAATCGAAGTCCAAACAACCGAGGAAGATTACTAGCTGCTCCTTACTAATTACTAGCTGCGTCATGAATTGGCTGGACGCAAGGCAATGAATCACTTGGATGGATTCAAAGATTGCCACCGATTGATGACGACGAATCAACGAACAAACCAAAACAACAAAACTCAAAACTGGAGCCGTTCAACTCGATTGGCTCGGCTCCACTTCCTCGCAACTTTCGAGGTTTATAGGATTAATTAATGTCACCCAGTCAGCTCATTGAAAAACTCGAAACTCTGGGGATCATCGATCAGAAGATCCTCAACAAGATCAAACAGGAAATTGATAACCCCAACAAAACGGTGAAGTCAAAATCCATCTTGAGTTATTTGGTCAAAAAGAGCCTGATCACCGAATCTCAGGCCGTCCAGCTACTAAAGGGAACGCCTGAAAAAACCGACGACTTGAAACCGGTTGACGAATTTGAAGAGATCCAGCCTCCCGCCGAACCCAACTACGACACCAGCGTGCTGACCGGCATCCCCTCAATTGAGCCCAAAGAAGAAATTGCCCCAGAGCCCGAATCGCAACCCCCTGAAGAAGAAGTGGAAGTCATGCAGGTGACTTCCCGCAAGATCAAACAGGAACAGCCATCCGATGCGACGATCATGGATGACGGCATGTTTCGCAAGAACGATGACGTGATCGAAATCTTGCCAACCAATGTTCCGTCGCAGGCTCAATTCGACGAGGACTTGGGCGAACCGGAAATCATCGAAACAGGCGACGTGTACGCGAATGTCGACGCGGGCTTAGATGACTACATCGCTGGCGAAGATTCAGCAGTAAAGGCGTTTCTGGGCAAACGGGACAAGAAGGATCAATGGGCAACCAAGTGGCTGTACATCGGCTTTGGAATCCTTGGATTTTTACTGATCATGGGTGCGGTACTTTGGATCGCGACCATGGGCGTTGCGGCCGAGGAGCAGTTCAAAGCAGCGATGGATAGTTTCGAAAAAAGCGCGTTTCAAGATGCGGTCGCCAAGTTTGATCAGTACATCGAAGAGAATCCTAAACACAAGCACGTTCCGACGGCCAAAGCCCGACGCGTCCAATCGATTCTTGCCGGATTTTACACGTCGAAGAATTGGGCGGAAACGATTACAAGTGCGGATACGTTATTGCCTGAGCTCGATGCCGAAGAGGACAGCAAGCTTGAGATCATCCGCGATGACTTGGCCGTCATGCTTCCTCGATCGCTATTTGAGATTACGGAGAAAGGCAAAAAACTGGATAGCCTGACCGATCTTGAAAAGGAGCTTAAGAATTCGCAGCAATACAAAAAGACGATTGACAATCCGATTTACATTCCCGGTAGCCAACGAAAGAAACCATCGATTGCTGCGAACCTGGCTAAAATCGAAAACAATATTCGGTTGATTGAAGGCCGCATCAACAAGGAAAACGATTACAACATCGCGATCAGCGAAATCAAAACACTTGGTGAAGCTGGCGAAACCGATTCTGCGTTCGCTGGATACAAGAAGCTGATTCGAAACTACCCAGATTTACGAGGACGCCAAGAACTTCGTGACGAGATGCTGAAAATCAGCGTCAAAGAACGAGAGCTGGTAAAGCCGTATAAATCGGAAGTCAATGTTCTTACCGACAAGCGTGATTCGCCCATCCAAATGAGCATTGTGTTGGCGGCCAAAACTGGCAAGGAACAAGAAATGTTGACCGGCGAAGTCATCAACTTCATGGCCGAAGGATCAGTCTACGGAATTGATGCGGGTAGCGGCACGATCCTGTGGCGAAAGTTTGTCGGGCTTGAAACGACAACTCAACCGGTGGAATTGGATAAAGATTCTTTTTTGGTCGTCAACCAACATCATCACGATCTGATGTTGCTGACCAAAACGACGGGAGAGACGATTTGGCGAGCCGAAATTAACGAGCCATTCAACCCGCCTCAGTTCAACGACAACCAGATTGTTGTTACGACCAAATCGGGATCGTTGCTTCGCATTGATCGCAGCACTGGCGAAATCGGCTTAAGTGCAAAACTACCGCAAACTGCAAATGTAGGCGCGTTGGTGGCTGACCGTGCTCCATTCGTCTACCAAACAGGAATGTACTCTAATCTATACGTACTCTCGAATCAGGATTTTTCCTGCCGCGAAGTGTACTACTTAGGACATTACAAGGGCAGCATTGCAATTCCGCCAAAGAACTGGCGCGGCTACATATTGGTCGCCATCAACGGTGGTGATTATTGCGACCTGATGGTTCTGAAGCCGGCTCAAAATGGATTGGAACTGGAAACAGTCCAAGTCATTCCTCGTGTCACCAATGGCTTGGTAACAACGCCGCTACAGAATTTTGGCCGCTGGATGTTAATCACATCCGACAACGGCGAAATTCGAATCTTGGAATTGAATACGATTGACGAAGATAATCCGGTACGTAAATTCGCCGGCGACCGCTTCGACAACAGCGGTGGTCAAACAGCGTTCGTGCAAACATCAGGAAGCAACCTTTGGATTGCCAGCCAAGGATTGTCAAAGTTCAGAATTCAACGAACCCTCGGTCAGTTTAAACGGGAAGAAATTGTCAACCATGCCGACAGCTTCCTTTCGCCGATGCGAAAATTGGATGACACGCTGTTTCACGTTCGCCGTCGAAAAGGATCTGGCATGTTGTCGGCAACACTGGCCGATGCAAATACGTTAGAGCCAATTTGGCGAACTGATTTTGGCGGTCAACTTGCCGGAGCACCGATTCCAATTGGCGATTCATTAGGTGCGGTTTCGGGACAGGGAGATTACTTCCGATTGGGTCAGGAAAATTTCGCCAACCAGTATTCAGAAGATCCAGTGCAGGCGAGCACGGTAGTTAATGATTTAAAATTTGAATCGATTCTTCAAGTCGGCGACGATTCTTACGTTGCGCTCGGCCCGGATGGCAAGCAGGATTTCTTACACATCAAGCCGTCGCGTTCAGAAAACAAACTGATGCAACTTGAATCCCCCGCAGACAAACCAACCGGGCATGGGTTAGTCGTCGCTGGCGACCTGATCATCACTTCAACTTCCGGCCAAGTCACCCGTGTTAACCCTGAAACAGGTCGTACGATTGGCATTCCTTTCCAACCGCCAATTTCGCCTGGATCTGAAACTGAATGGTTTGAGCCGACGCTTATTCAAGGTGGCTTGTTTGCTGCGGCGACGGGCAACGGCAAACTGGACAATGAAATCAGCGTTTTGTACTTGTTGGATGCATCTGATGAGTCCGCGGTTAAAGAAGTAGCCGCCCTGGAAGCCGACAATCCGATCAAATCGCGATTGGTCACCAAAGACGGAGTAGTTTTTGCGACCGTCGAAGGCGGCCTCCAAGACCAACTCATCAGCGTGGTCGCAGGCGAGCAACTTTCGATCGCCAATAAACTTGATTTACCAGGTCGCCTGGTTGGAGGACCATGGCTGCTGGATGAGGGCATCCTTGTAAAAATGGACAACGACCAATTGCTGTTGGTTGAGGCTGATGTTGCCGAAATGAAAATCAAATGGGCAATGGATGTCGCCAATGATCAATTCGCAGGTGCTCCTGAAAACATCGGCTCTCAGATTCTGCTGACCTACAAAAGCGGAAAAATGGTCGTGGTCGAGCCTTCGTCTGGTCAGATTGTCACCGAATACGATTTGGAGCAACCCATCATTCACAACGCAACGCGAGTCGGGCAGGGCAGCGTCATGTACTTCAGTGGCATGGACGGCACCGTACACACTGTCGATTTCAGCAAGCTTTCCAAGTAAGAATTTAGAATTCGATGACTGACCCTTCAATCAAACTTAATCCTCAAGCAATCGAGCCGACTCCATCAACCTGGTCGGAGAAAATGTTCGCAGTAAAAGCGCGCCTATTTGTCGGCTTGCTCGCACTGAGCGGCCTATTTTTAGTCGCCTCAGATTGCAGCGCTCAGTGGATTGAAAAAGCTGATCTGGTCGGCCCGTATATCGATGAAGAACCATTCGATCTTTTAACATTGAATGAAGAAGGCGACGGGGCGATTTTCAAGATCATCCCACAGAAAACGCCTCCGACAAAACCGCTGCCTGATCGCGGGATGTTGGTGTTTGAATTCGCCGTCAATTCTGAAGATATTCTTCAGGTTCCATTTGCGAGCGTAGCAACTTACCAGACGTTTAATGAGTTGTTGATCGAGGAAGCCAATGGCTGGCTGCGGAACGATGAATATTCGAAAGCGTTTCGCAATTTGCTTTACGTCTATGATCACGGCGGGAAAAGCGATCCGGATCTTGTCAAATCATTACGCAGTTGTTTGTTTCAAGATGGCAAAGCCAACTTCATCAATAAAGAATATGAATTGGCACTTTCGATTTTCGAAGACATTTATCGCCGTGACCCGAGCTTCAAGTATCCCGGCATTGATGCCAAACTGATTGACATCATCATGAACTGCTACGACGGCATGATCAAGAAACAGTTTGATGCTTCCGAATATATTGAAGTTCAACGTTCGGTGGCCTCGATTGAGGAAAAATACGGACAGGCTGCCGGGGCACTGGTGAACAAATGGAAGCAGGCGTTCGACAACCGAGCCGATGATTTGATGGCGTTGTCACGTAAACATGCAAGAGACGGCAATGGCCGGCAAGCTCATTTGGCTTCTCGGCAAGCAGAACAAATGTCGCCCGGTCGAGCTGACATCAAAGAGCTACAAGAAGAAATCCTTAAGGCCTATTCGTTAATCGTGATGGGCGTCAGCCAGGCCTCTGATGATGCCGATCCTCAGCGAATCGAACACTGGGGTTCACGCCGCACGGGCCGCGCCACGCGACGCACGATCGTCGAAATGTCAGGGCTTTCCGACGAAGGCGGCAAGTACGTCTTTCTCAACGGTGAGCTTTACCGCGCCGACGAAGCCGGGCTGGAGTACGTTTTTGAGCTGAAGCCGGAATCGGAAACCTATGGCACTCCGCAAGCGACTCCTTTCCAAATCTCGTCGCGATTGAACGCGGCCGCTTCTGTTAAAGACTCGCAAGATTACAACCAGGAATGGGCCAAAGTTCTTCAGAGTATCAAGATTCAATCCAACAAAGTCATGATCACGCTGCGGACTCCTTTCATTCGCCCAGAAGCTTTGATGAGTTTTTCTTATTCCGACCCGGTGGAAGGAGAAGCACCAGAGCAAAACGGAATCTACGTTGTCACAGGCAAGAACGACGAGTGGACGACTTTGGAGCTGAACCCAAGTTTGGAACCCATCGAAAATGCACAGACCCCAGTTGTCATTGAGCAGTTGTATCGTAGTGCTTCGGATGCGACCGACGATTTGATCAAAGGCAGTATCGATATGGTAGATCGGATCCCGCCCGCTGACATCGGTCGCTTGAAAGCGACTCGCGGCATTATCGTTCGGCCTTATTTGCTGCCGACGGTACACATGTTGATCCCAAAAATCCGCGGTGAACTAAAAGACAACGACAATTTTCGCAGTGGTTTGTCGCATGCGATCAACCGGGAATCGATCGTGCAAAATGTGATTTGTGACGGCGAAGAAGTCAGTGGCTGCGAAGTGCTTAGCGGCCCATTTCCAATCGGAACTGAAGAGAATGATCAAATCTCATACGGTTACGATTTGAATGTTAAACCTGCTGCGTTCAATACGAAGTTGGGTATGGTGCTGGTTGAACTTGCCCTGCGCCCAACGAAGGAACGCAAAGAAAAGCTGAAAGCCCCGTCGCTTGTCATCGCCCACACGCGCAGTAGCACGGCGGCTCAGGGCGCGGAAGCAATTGCTCGCATGTGGGGCGATATTGGCGTCATTGCGACGACGCGAGAATTGGGGCGCGGCGAATCCGTGCCAAGTGATGATCTGTGGGATTTTCTTTACCTTGAGGTTGTCATGGAAGAGCCGCTGGCGGACGCCGCCTCAGTTATCGGTGAAACTGGATTTGCGACAGACATCAGTGCTCCGGCAGAACAATCAATGCGGACATTGAGCTACTCACAAAGCTGGCGTACAGCTTGTGCGACGTTGCGGCGACTTCACCGTCAAGTGTCCGTTGATTTGTCGATCGTCCCGCTGTGGCAAGTCAAAGAACACTATGCGTATCGCAACACTGTTCGAGGAATCGGACGAGGACTTATTCACTTGTACCAAAACGTTGATCGCTGGCAGATCGACACTTACGGATCTGACGAACAAGAATAACCATGACGGATTGGAATAATTTGACGATCAATCGGGAGCAACACCGCCTCGATCATCAGCCTGTCGGACGCGCGGCGGGCTATGTGTTTCGCCCCCGCCGGCGCCAGTTGAAATTGGCTTGGGCCGTTGGCTTCGTTTGGGTCGTTGGCGTCGTTTGGCTCGCAACCGGTTCGTTTCTTGTGAGTAATGTTTACGGCTCTAGCGCAGCCGAGACACCGGTTCGCGCCGCAACTCAGCCCAACAACCCTTTGGTCAGGAACTCACCAATGAGTTCTCCAACGGCTGCCGCTTCTCCAACTGCTACTTCTCAAGCCGCTGACAAAGATGCGGCAACGCCTGATGTGGAGGGGGAGGAGAAAGCCGAGGAGAAAGCCGAGGAGAAA
>CAZPTT010000117.1:3333-7319 GCA_964589435.1 uncultured Pirellulaceae bacterium | reverse complement strand
GAGGAGAAAGCCGAGGAGAAAGCCGAGGAGAAACTCAAATTACCTGAGGTCGTCGACACGTTCACGCCTTCGATCACCGATCACGATCTCGACGAAACAATCAACCGAGCTTGGGAATTCCGGCCCTATCGAGTTGCGGTTTGGCTGTGCAGTGACGGATCGCCGGAACTCAACGCTCTCACCGCCAACATCGTCGATGAAGTCACTCAGCGATCTGAACTGATCGACCCCAGTGCTTGGGACTTGGCGGTTGGCAATGCTCCCAGTCAATGGCGATGGCGATTCCTTGAACACATCGAAATGCCAGAGAAATGCATGGGTTTTGAAGGACTCCCAATGCTGGACAACTACGACAAGCTAATGATCGTCTGCCTCAACAGTAACCACGGCCAGATCACACTTCGAGTCCGCGAGTTTGACATTCAGACTCAGCAGTGGGGCCCGATGCTTCGCCGCGAATCCGGTCGCAAACATCAATTGGAAGCCACAATTATGAATGCTGTAAGCGTCGCATTCATGCCGTTGGCAAGAGTCGACCGTGTCATCGAGAAAAACAAGAAAGACGAGGTGTTCCTGCAAGTCCGGGGCGTCGATGCTTGCGTCCGGGTCGAGTTGGACATCGATAAAACCTGGAAGCCGCTTCCCAACCGTGGCTCACCCGTTTTCGTCAAGAACGAAGATCGCTTTTTGCCCGTGATTCGCAAGACCGACCGCAAAGGCAACCTGATCAAGCTTGAGCCGATCCCATTTACTTTTTTGACGATTGACAACGACCAAGAAGAAGGCTCCGAGTTGAAATGCTCGATTCAGTCAAAGCAAAGGGCTCCGTTGGCTGGGCGAACGAGCAAGCGAGCTGAAAAATTGGCTTTGGTCATTCGACCGCCGCAACAACCGACTCGCCTGTTTTTGGAGTCGCGAAAAGAGCCCAAAAAAGCCCTCGAAGGATTTGAAGTTTACTCCCGCAGACCGGGCTCAAGCATCGAAGAAGAATCAGAGTATCTTGGAAAAACAGATTGGCGAGGGATGATTGAAATTCCGCCGAGCACTGAGAGCCTGCGGTTGATCTATATCAAACGCGGTAGTCGAGCGCTCGCGAAACTGCCAATTATTCCTGGCCTTTACGAAAGGCTTGTGACCACGCTGCCCAATGACGAGACCAGTCTTTTTGCAGAAGGCATTTTGCAAGGACTTCAAAAAGAAATCCTCAGCCTCGTCATCCAGCGTGAAGTCTACGAATCCGACATCGAGTCATTCCTGGACAAGAAAAATATCAATGCGGCGAGAGAAGCGCTCAGAGGATATCAAGAGCTGGAATCTCCTCGCGATATTAAAGCCAGAATGGCGGATGAAGAGATTCGGCTCAAATCAAGAACCGCTTCCAACCGAGAGTCGGAATACATTTCACAACGCTTCACGAGATTGCGTGCGTTACTGAACTCCAAGCTTGTGTCTTCCAAGGAAAGCGAACTGGAACAGCGAATTCAGTCGCTGACACTCAAGAAGACGAACTAGATCGGTTGAAGCTGAATCAACCCCTACAACTTGCGCAATCCAACCAGGAAATTTTGCCAAGTCTCTATGCAACCGGATCATCGCTCCAATGACAACCTAGATTTAGAAGTTGAAACTCCGTCCGCTGCCAAAGCGCGGGGATCAACCGGACAATCTAAGTAGTTCAACACGGTGTTGCAGAGAATGTTACGAGCAACGATTACTTCTATCTGTTTCCTTGTCGCATTGGCGAGTGGATTCGTCGCTTACCTGAGCCAGCAGGCCATGGAAAAGGCACAGCGACCGTCAGCACCGCTTTCGTTGACGGTTCACCAAGTCCTCGATTCTGAGCCAGGCGAACTTGACCATGTCGAACTGAATCATTACCAACCCGGCAAGTATTTCGCCAGTCGAGACTACGACGAGGATCAAAATTGGGAACTTGTTTGCGTGCCGTTTTTCCCAAAAGAATGGGACTCTCTCGACAACAACTACGCGAGCTGCATCGTTTGCTTTGAAGGCATTGCCAATCGTAAGCAGTTAGCCAAACTAATCGATCAAGAGAACTTTGAAACGAACTATTGGGCCGATCGCCAAATCTTACCGGTCGATATCCATTTTCGTTTGGCCAAGAAGTACCGCAGCATGGATTTCGAAAAATGCCGAATTCTTCACTATGGGTTTGAGCCACCGCAGCCTTTCCTGGGCAAAAACTCACTCTACGCCAGTTTCTCGGCCGGAGTTCTTTTCGTCATTTTTGGCTTGCTTAATATCTTGTTCGGGCTGTTCTCTAACCGAGTCAAGAATGCCAACAAACTGGACAACCAAAAAACGACGCAAACTGTCAACCGGGCAGGACTTCCAACTCTGGGCGATGAAGTGGAGCCCAGTGAGGACGAATCTTCGATTGAGTTACCCGTCGATGAAGAACAATTGGCCGACACCGTATCCGGAATAGCCGCATTGCTAACACCGGATTCTGCTGCTGATGGATCGACCACGATGGGCGCCGAACAAGCGGCTCAATCGTCGTAGAACGAAGGGCCAATGACGGGCCAATGACGGGCCAATGACGGGCCAATGACGGGCCATTGAAGGACGACGGGGCAATGACGGGCTATTGAAGGACGACGGGGCAATGACGGGCCGGCTCATTTATCAGGCCAGCTCGTCAAACATCAAAACCGAAACTGCAAGCCACCAAAAATGCCTTGCAGGTCGACGCCTCCCACATCGTAATAGTCATAGCCCAATACCAGTTCAGATTTGTCGAAACGCCGAGCAAGTGAGATTTGCGAATGTAGAAAATCGGCTGCTCCCAAGGTTCCAACATCACCTTCAACGGCGAGCACCCAACGCTCTGTCAGCCGCACATCGACTCCGGCCGTTAAATTCAAACCGCTGTCCGACCCCAATTGATCGCTAAGCCAATTGATCCCCACGCCCATTCGCGCGCGAAAGTACTGATGATTCGCAAACTCGTAAACGACGTTCGCATCGCCAATCCATAGATGGTCACGATAAGCGGATGAGTTTTCTCGCCAAGTCTTGACTCCCAGGTCGAGTCCGATGGCTCCAGGAATTTGAGCCAGCAAACTGACGCCCGCCAGCGTCATGTCATCCGACCCTCCACCGGCAACCGCGTTCCCTCGCATGAACCATGAAGTAAACCAATCTTGGCCAATCTGATCCTCGCCCAAGGCTCCTCCGAGGGCGGCCTCAGAAATCACTTGCCCTGATAGCGCTTGATCGACAGACGAGGGGGCGACCGAAGTTAGAAAAGCTTGATTTGAGACGACTGGCGAATAATCAGAGTAGGCAAGCCGCGGCTGTTGAAAACTGACTGCGGGTTGATACTCAACGACAACCGGAACCGATTCCAAGCTGCATGCTGATACGCAATCGCTTAGGAATCCGGCGAAAGCAAGCCCGTGCGAATCGCGCCGCTTTCGCTTGCCGCGTTTGTGATTACGACGATGACCGCGATCACCTTGCTGATCGCGTTGAGCCGAACGATCAGGTTTATGATTCTCTTGTTTTGCTTGTTCAGGCGGTTGGACTGCCGCCCGCAATCGGCTCAATTTCCCTTGAGCCAGCGCATGATTTGAATTCAATACGACACTTGTCAAAATCACAGCCCAACAGACGATCGTACGGCGCGGATTGCTAAAGAGCATAAAGTCAATTTGCGTCATCACTTAACATCCTTGCAAGTGTTTCAAATCAAGAAAGTGTCAGACAAAACCTCACTCACAGCCACCAATGCACTCTCCATACCGCCGACGATTTCTTTTTCGGAGCAGCGGGCAGTTCATTGGTATTCAACGCATTTTTGCGAACATGAATTCTGCCAACGCCGGTCGCTAGCTCGCATCGCGGACAACAGCTAGCTCGCAACATTCGGTCGATTTGATGACAGAAGTATTCGAAGCGACTTCCTGAATCAACGCATCCGCACAATTTACTTCTGCCCCAATCGCATTCGTCTATCGCAT
>CAZPTT010000117.1:0-3233 GCA_964589435.1 uncultured Pirellulaceae bacterium | reverse complement strand
ATCGCATTCGTCTATCGCATCGCTCAATGACTTCAGCCTTGCAGGCGAACTGCAAAGCCTGCCTCTCTCGTAGCGGAACGGCACGAGCCGGCGCAAGCCGTCCGGTTGTTGACGAACCGGGTGCCTTGCGTCACTCCGCTAACAACGACTTTGCAGTCCTCCTGTTCAGCCGAGCAAATTGCGTGATGGCAAAATGATTTAGGCTAAGAATCGATCGCTGAAGACAAAAGCGAGAAAACTGAGGTAATTTTCAACTTCCGTTGTTCGACAATCGCCTCGATACCTACTAAAATTTGAGGCTTGGAACCGCGACCTCTCGGCGGCCAATTCATTGCCATACCGATTTTTTGGAGCATTAGACATGAGACACCTGCAACCGTTTCGATTTGGAGCCATAGCGATCCTTTCGCTTGCCGCTCTCCAATTCGGAATCACCCCTGACGCATTTGGACAACGGCAACGCTTCCAGCCACAGTCACAAACGCCTGAAGAAGATATGGAAGAAGTCAAAGAGAAATTTGTTGAACTCTTGGGCGAAAAAGACCTGTCTCACTTCCGCGGTTACCAAGACGCCACGATTGGATCTGGTTGGAGTATCGATGGAAAGCACTTGGTCTTTGATGGCTCCGGCAAAGGCGACATCATGACCAACAATACGTACGAAGATTTTGAGCTACAGCTGGAATGGAAAGTCTCTGAGGGCGGTAACAGTGGAATTATGTTCCGCGTCACAACTGGCGATGCTCAGCCTTACATGAGTGGGCCCGAATTTCAGATTCTTGATGACACGACCCACGCTGACGGAAAGTCAGAACTAACCTCCGCCGGCTCACTCTACGGCATGTACCCAGCCGAAGGAAAAAAGCTGAGAGCAGTTGGCTCATGGAACAAAAGTCGCATTGTCTCCAAAGGCAACTCCATCACTCACTATTTGAATGGCACGAAAGTCGTCGAAGCAAAAATTGGCGATGCCGAATGGAATGAAAAACTTGCCGAGAGTAAGTTCAAAGACTGGGAGAAGTTTGCCCAAGCCACGACCGGACATATTTGCTTGCAAAATCATGGCGATCCCGTTCGATTCCGAAACATTCGTATTAAGAAATTGAGTTCAGGCGGAGTCGCATCCTCGAAGCCCCGAACTCGGCAACGAATTGGCGCACCAACTGGAGTCGGTGGAGATGCCGGTAACGCTGGAGCGGCCAAGTTTGGAAACAACCAGAATCAATCGGGTGGAGGTGCTGCTGCAAGTGGAGGCGCTCGTCGCGGTCCTGCTGGACAACCACCAGGAATGAACCGAGATCGTGGTGGTCAAGGCCGGCAACAAGGCGGCAATAGGAAAAATGACAATAAGGGTGGCAAGTAATTTTCGCTTGCTCACTTATTATTAAACAAATCTAAAACCAAGTGGTTCGCCCGGCATGTCCGGGCGTTTTTTATGCTCGACTTTCAAACCAGCTTGAACACGGCTTTGTCGGAGATCTTTCCCTCAAATCTCACCAGTATCGAGCAGTTTCATCATTTTGACTGCGATGAATCTTATCCCAATCTGATCTATTGCCGAATTCTGCTGGCGGGTGAAGTCAACCCGTCGCACGCTCAAAAAGCGTGGCAACTGGTGATTCAGCGACAACCGATGTTCAACGCCGAGATTAAGAATGTCGGAGGGGAGCTTCACTGGACAGCCTACGATCGAAATCAGCGGCGACAGTCGTCTCCAAATTTTGATTTTCGATTTGAGGAGTTGGACGATGCACCAACAAACGGCTCGATTCCCTCACACTTCAAGAGTGCCGACGTCGAAACAACCGAAAATATTGGCCCGTTTCTGCTGATTCGCTCCTGGAATGTGAAGCCGCCTAGCGGAAGCGTTGCAAGTACAAACGAGAGCCATTCTCGATCCGAAGCGTCATCCCGAGCTGCCCCCAACGATCTCCCCAACACCACTGGAAAAGGCTCATCCAAAACGGAGCTTTGGTTTTGGATCCATCACGTCGCCTGCGATGGCGGAGGAGCAGTTGCCTTTATCAATGATTGGCTCAAACTTTATGCTCTCCTCAGTCGCGGTGACAAACCGCCAGCGGCATTTCGATCGCTTCGAAAACTCGATCAACGTTCAGTTAAGCATAGAAATAAGCTGGGGCTTTGTTCGGTGAATTTTTTGAAATTTCTACCTCTGCAAGTCGTCGGCCTGTTCGGCGCTACCAAATTTGTGTTTCGCAAGACGTTCGACCCAACGCGCGAACGAACTCCGATTCCAACTTCTGATCATACGAACGAACCGGCGCTCGTCAGCGATTGGCTTGCAAAGGAAGACTATCACCGCCTCAACCAGTCCGCGACCACTGAACGTGTGAATCTGAATGCCGTTCTGATGAGTGCTGTTTTCCGAGCGATAACAAGATGGCGTTTACAAGAATCCAGCCCGCAAAAACTCAACCAACCCAATACTGACAAGACGAAAAACGACAATTCGGTACGAGTTCGACAAGCCAAAGACTGGATTCGCCTGATTCTCCCGATCAGCATTCGGGGCCTCGCTGACCGAAGACTGCCAGCGGTCAACAGGACAAGCATCGTCCAAATCGATCGTCGCAACGCTTTGAACGGTTCTCAATTAGATCTAGCAAAATCCGTCGACCGGGAAGTTAGCGTGATTCGCAACTGGCAACTGGACAAGATCTTCTTGATTGCCATGCGTTTGCTTTCGATCTCCGAAACTCTACTTCGTCGAACCGCCAGAAACCCGACGTCACGTGGGTTCGCCGTTTTTACAAATCTAGGCAGTCCCTTTCGAGAGCATGAGCGAAACATGAGATCGAAAGCGAGAAACCTGAGGCCGGACGTGGAGGCTGTAGGAATACCTGAAATTATCGAATTTGATTTTGTTGGGCCAATTCGAAACAAAACACCATTCAATTTTGCGTTTGCTGTCTTCGCCGGTCGCTTACGGATCAGTCTGCATTTCGACCCGAAATATATCTTGCCGCACGACGCCAATGATTTACTTCAGCAACTGACTGCTGAACTAAGAAACTCGACCCGAGAATCTGAAGCAAGTTCATCGTGACAACGAGCGACGACGAGCGACGACTTCGTTTTGGAGACTCAAGACACTGACGACTGCCGGCTAATCGCACTACCGTTCAATGAAAGTAGCTACTCATAGTTCCAGTTTTGGATTTTTTTTTCGCCACGAAGTGGCGACCGCATATAGCCGCGCGGCGTGAGCCCGA
>CAZPTT010000116.1:0-21179 GCA_964589435.1 uncultured Pirellulaceae bacterium | reverse complement strand
CACGAATGGTTTGGGTGTTGAATTCGTGTTTATTCGTGAGATTAGTGGCAGAATACTTCCCTGATCTTCGATCGCATTTTAATATTTTCTGTGAAGCATCGCTAAAAAAAGAGCAATCGAAAACAATGCCAACAATTACTTTTGAAGGCCGAACGATTGAATGTAAGTCCGGTGAAAACCTGCGGCGGGTTTTGCTGAACGCTAAGCTTCCGCTTTACAACGGGATTGCATCGGCGATCCATTGCCGGGGCATGGGAACCTGTGGGACTTGCTCGCTGAAAATCGAAGGCGATGTTTCAGAAATGACGCGCATTGAGAAATGGCGGCTTGGGTTTCCACCTCATCGTATCGAAAATGGACTACGACTGGCTTGCCAATGTCAGGTGCTTGGCGACTTGAAGCTCACCAAGCACGATGGCATGTGGGGCAATGGTTCGCCGAGAACGGCCAAAGCCTGATTGAGCGCGGGTAAGGCGTGCGAACGTTCGAGTTTCAAAATCGATAAATCCAGCAGCGGGCTTCGATCTAATCCCATTGCTGTTCAATGAAAAAGGGCTTCGGAGATTGTCTGTCGTAGCTACCGTCGCCAGACGTTGGAAAACCGCAACATTGCGATCAATCCACGCTACGTTCATTGAACGGTTGCATCTAATACCAAGATAGCGAGCCGGTACTTTGGCCAAACGACTCGGTTTCAATACCCGTATTGTTGAGCATGCTGACGAACAAGTTGGACAACGGAGTTCCTTTTTTGTTGGTTACGAATTGGCCGTGCTTATAGCCACCGCCGGCAAGGAAAACCGGCAAATTGCGAGCATGATGAGCGTTCGCGTTGCCAAGGTTACTTCCAAAGAGTACCGAAGTATTGTCCAACAATGTCGACCCTGATTCAGTTTTCGATTTCATCTGACCGAGTAGGCTGCCAAAACAATCGACAATTTCTCCTTCGATCTTTTGAAGTTGATCGATCTTCGTTTCGTCTTGTCCGTGATGCGAAAGATTGTGGTGATTGCCAGTGACGCCGTCGACTTTGGGGACGACAAAGTGATCTTGGATCATGACGCTGATCACGCGTGAGGAATCAGTTTGAACAATCAGTGGGACTAAATCCATCAGCGCTTGAGCTCGCCCGATGATGTCGGCGTTATCCGGAATGTCAGCAGGCTGTTTCGCGTCAACCTTGGGCTTAGGTTTCTTCATCCAGCCTTTGGCGGCGGCAATGTTTGTCTCGGCGCGGCGAACCGAATCGAAGTAATCATCGAGAAGATGATTGTCTGCCGAACTCGCCTTGCGACGAATCGTTTGGGCTTGGTCGGCCAACTCATCGAGAATGCTCTTGCCATCGTCGAGGTTTCTCTGCTGAGCCCGAACCTCTTTCGGTTTGCCTTGTAAAAACAATTGTGCGAAAAGACGAGCGGCGCTGGTTTGAGCTGGAATCATAACACCACCGTTGGTGTACGACTGACTTTGAGCCTTCATCGTGCCTAGCGTAACCGAACGAAACCGAGTCTGATCTCCAACATGGCTGGCCGCTACTTGATCGACCGAAATCGAATTGCGGAAACCTCCCATGCCAGGTTTTCTGGCGGCCGTCAGGAAAGTCATTTCACTATCATGCGGTTGGCGGCCAGTCTGGTCTTCATGTTGCAAACCGGAGAACAGCGTGAACTGATCACGGTGATCTTTTAGGCGATCAAGGTAGGGTGTCGATTCGTAATTAGCTCCGCTGCTTGTCGGCCACAGGTTGGGCGGATGCAAACCCAAAGCAGTGCAGATAAAGACCATTCGTTTGGGAGGATCATTCAAAGCGGTTGTACCAAAAACCGGATTCATCGATTCCAAGAATGGAAGTGCCAATGAAACTCCAGCGGCTTTCAGGAGCGTTCGGCGGTTGAGTGGTGTATGCATAGGATGCTCTTTCAACTGTTTCTTAATGTCGTCGATTATGGTGGTAGCCGATCTCTAGTTGCGGCTACTTCCGATTGAAAATCTTGCTCTGAACGACTTCATGAATGATGTCGCGGACAGGAAACCCATTTTCGGCAGTGCGATTGAGAATTGACTTAATCTCTTCGCGGTCGGCAAATTCGATCTCGCCTCCGGTGGAATACATAATCAGTTGGGCAATGAAGTTATTCGCGATCTGTTCTTTGTGATCCAACAGTAGTTCTTTGAAATCTTGAATTCCAGAAAAAGTTTGACCGTCAGATGTTACACCGCTTGGGTCAACTGGCGGGCCTTGCTTCGGTGGGAGTTTGACATTGAAACCTCCAAAATTTGATTCACCGCCGGAGGCCCGGTAGTGTTTGCGAAATCCGCCAATCGGGTCGAAGCTTTCTAAAGCAAAACCGGGTGGATCAATTTCGCGATGGCATTGAGCACAGGATGCCATATCTCGGTGGGCGTCAAGGATTTCTCGAATGGTTGTCTTGCCCCGTGTGTCCGGTTCGATCGATCCGATATCTGCCGGCGGAGGCGAAGGAGGCGTGCCAAGAAAATTGGTTAACACAAAATTTCCTCGCATCACCGGCGAAGTCGTCGTACCGTTGGCCGTCGTTTTCAAAATCGCGGCTTGAGTTAACACGCCTCCGCGCGGACTGTCGTCTGGCAAATCGACCTTTTGAAAATCCTGCCCGTCGACACCTGGGATTTCATACAGCTTGGCCAATCTTCGATTCAAAAAAGTAAACTTGGAATCGATCAAGTTTTCGAGTCCCAGGTTTTCTTTGATCAACTCACCAAAAAACAAATGGGTTTCTTGGGGGATCGCCGACGCCAGCAGTTCGTCGTATTCCGGATACAGCCCATCATCTGGTGACGTCGCGTTGAGTTTATTCAGTCGCAACCATTGCCCAAGAAAATCCTGAACGAATCGGGATGACTTTTTATCGGCCAACATACGATCGACTTGTTGTTTAAGAACGTCTGGCTTGGTCAGGTTGCCACTCGCGGCGATCTCAAACAATTCTCGGTCTGGCAAGCTCTTCCACAGAAAGTACGAGAGCCGATTGGCGATGGCGAATTCGTCAAGTGTTCCAGCCTCCTCGTCGAACAGTAGAAACTGAGGCGAACTCAACATCGAACGTAGTGGAACGCGGATGACATCATCGAAGCCACGGCCTTCATCAATCGCCGGTTTCGCGAGATCGACAAAGCTCTGGATTTCAGTTTTGTTGACAGGTCGCCGAAACGCACGCGGAGCGAACCTAGCGATAATTTCTTGGACACGTTCGGTCGGACTCTTGTCTGTCTTCGCAACTTTGAATGGACCGTTGGGCGAACCGTTTGGGTTTAACAATTCGCTTTTGAAAAACTGGCTCGTGCTTTGGTTGGGCCACGAATCAGAAAGTGGCCCTTCAATTTTTTGAGACATGATGGCCAGACCGCGTCCTCGATATTTTTTTGGGCCTCCGTCTCGATTGATCGCGGTAAATGGTTCTACGCCTTCCATGTCAAACGTCAAATAGGGCCGATCACCGGGCTTCAGGAATGTGTCGAAGACAACCTCGACCGGTTCGCCAGGCTGAAGGTCAATTGCTTTGACCAGCCGCGCTCCGCCGGATTGATCTTTGATGATGAACTTGGCTGTTAAAGGTGTCTTTGATTGATAGGCCGCAACTCGCGCACTGATCCGGTGGATGCCCGGTGTAGAAATCCGGAAGCGAAACGTCGTCACGTAGTCGACGTCCCGAAACAAAACGAACCCTTTTCCAAACTTGAGCTTCCGTGTGATGCCGCCGCCGAGATTGGCTGGCTTGTCATGCCACATCTGCATGTGGGCAAAGTCGGTCGTCTCGACGGATCGGTATGGGTTTCTCCCTAGATTGATTGCGGCATTCAGAGCTTCGTCAGCAGCCTGCAGGTAGCTTTCCATGTGAACCGCAGATATTCGCTGGTTAACTCCAACGGTATCAAAACTGCCGGATTCAACTTCGTCGGGGACTCCGCTGGTCACGTCGCTGTTGATCAAGAGTAAGTCTTGCAGTGTGTAACGCAACTCGGTCTTTGTCAGGCGTCGGGCCGAGACTCGGCCGGCTTTGGATTGCTTGGCAACGCTGGCTGACAAGAGTTCTTTTTTCAGCGCAGTCAAAGCAAACTTTAGTTTGTCTGGGTCGGGCCGGTCTTCCGAAGCCGGCGGCATCTCTCCATTTTCCGCTCGGTCGAAAACGGCAGTCCATTTTCGAAAATTGTTGGGATCGGTGAGGTCGTAATCGAGGTCTTCGAAATTGAGTCCGGTTTCGGAGCTAGAATCGTGACAATGAAGGCAAGCCGTATCGATCAATGGCGTGACATCGGTCTTGAATATTTGAGCCGTCGCCGTTCCGGAAAAGATCAAGCATAGCACGGAAAGTGCAAACGCAAAATTTGGAATCGAAATGAAAGACGCGTTCTTCATGATCTGAAACTCGTGTGGTTCGTCGGTTGGCAACGTCTCGAGAGCGGCGTGCTGGTTACTGTTGACCATTCTTGTTGATGTAGTCCGCCATGCTCTGGGCTTCCGCTTCATCGATGCCGCCATCTCCGTTGGCGTCTACGTACTG
Organism: uncultured Pirellulaceae bacterium; assembly: GCA_964589435.1. Lineage (GTDB taxonomy): Bacteria > Planctomycetota > Planctomycetia > Pirellulales > Pirellulaceae > Mariniblastus. The sequence goes on along the minus strand of CAZPTT010000116.1, from coordinate 16,638 downwards.
AAAACTGGCTTTCAATTGATCCGGTGCTTCTGCCTTCGTGATTTTGCCGTCGCTGTTTAGATCCATCTGTTGCATAAGTCCCTTCGCAGTCGCTTTCGCAGTCGCTTTGCCTTGTTCAGGAGATTGGGCAGGCTTGTTCTTGGCAGTTTCAACTTTCAATGCGTCGCCCAGATAAGGAATCAAAGCTTCCGCCTCGTTGGCATCGATTTCGCCGTTTCCATTGGTGTCGAATTGAGAAAAGTATGGTTTCAGTTCGGCCGGCGCTTCCTTGAGGCTGACCGTGCCATTTTTATCGGAGTCAATTTGGGCGATCAGTCGTTTGGCCTTGGCCACTGCATCACTTGATGAAGCTGATTTGCTTGATTTACTTGGAGTGCTTGGAGTGGCCGATGTTGACAAGCTCGATTGAGCGTTGACAAACGCGGCCATCGCGTAGGCTTCGAGGAGGTCAATGACTTTGTCGCCATTAACGTCGTAGTCTTCGAAGTAAAGAATCAAATCTTCGGATGCCTCAGCCCGGCTGATCTTGGAGTCACCGTTGGTGTCCATCGCATCGACTAGCTGTTTGGCGGTCACTTTGCTTCCAACTTTGTCTTGCGAATCTTGCGAGCCGTCAAAAATTTTGACTTCTGTGATTTCTATTCCTGCTGATTCATCGGCTGTTGAGCAAAAAAAGGCTTCGGCAATCGTGTTCACTGGTGATTGTTCCAGGCTCTCGTTCGTTTCGATAAGTCCCGGATCAAGTCGCAGGTCACTTGCTTTTAGGATGCACTCGAATCTTCCATCGGAATCCAAGTTGAGAACAGGGTTAAGAACCATAAAGTTACCACCATGGTCGCCGTTGGATTTGCGAGCGGTCACGCCAAAGACCACACTTCCAGTATTTTTGACGTAGCCACGAACTTGAATCATTGAGTGAGGGCCAAGTTCGACAATTGCGCCGTCTTTGCCAAATATCTGTAAACCTGCAGCAAACAATGCCATCGGTTCACCTTTGGGTGTGGTGTGCATGTAAGGAACCGTTCTCAAGCGGGCTTCGGTCGTGTCGGTTTTCGGAACAAGCCTCCCGTGAACGCCAAGCGGATCAGTTTGAAACTGACTCTTCCACTGGCTGATGGATTCGGGAATCAAATGCGGCTTCAGAGGTTGCCCAGTCGCCGAAACGACGCGTTGGTTGGCTGGCACGTCGACGACTTCGCCATCGCTCAAACGTTTCAGCCGAACTTTGCCTTCGGTGACATTGAGTGACGTCGCATCCAGTTCTGAACCGACATTGAATTCCGTCCCCAGCACTTCGAGCAAAGCGGTGCGCGTGTGGACTAACATCGGTCGGCTTGGCGGTTGGGGGCTGACTTTGCTGGTCACATTTCCTTTTTTGAGATGGAGAATCTTCTGCCCAAAATCCGAGAACGTGAGCCGTGAGTCGCCGGATACCATCACCGTGGTGCCGTCCAGAAATTCCAATTCAATCCAGGCGCTCGGACTCGAACTTTCAATCGTGCCGCCGGCAAGCGGGGATCCAACTCCAATTTCGCTGGTGACTTTGCCTCCATCTCCCGTCCAGTAGACAACGCCACCCATGCTTTTGATCGTGGCAATGGGAAGAGCTTCGTCTGTCTTGTTTGCTAACGTCGAAAGAGCTTGTAGGTGATTCGTATGTTGAAAATACAGGCCTGTTGCCAATCCAATGATGACCACCGCCGCTGCCGCTAACAGCACGCTGGAAAAAGTTGACATTCCATTTCGATTATCCGGTAAGGCTGACGGCGGCCCCGAACCGATCGACTCGTCGTCACGCGCGGCGATGTTTTGCAGTCCAAAATCGACCGTTGCCAATGACCGCAGCAGTGCTCTGGCTTCCGCACTTTCTTGTAGCAACGAACGCAACTCTTCGGCGCGATCTTCCGCAAGATTGCCGTCAACATATTGTGCGATCAATTCGATTTCATCTGGCGTCATCAGGCATCGCCCTCGGATACGGCTCGTTGAATACATTGAAGCAGATCACGTCGGGTTCGGCTGAGCACTTTGTAAAGTGCTTCGGGGGTTTTGCCGATTTGCGCCGCGATTTGTTTCATTGGCTGTTCGGACTGGTAGACGAGCATGGTGAGTTTTTTTCGTTCGGCTGGTAGTTTATTCAAGCAGGCTGACAACGCATCCAACTGACGCTCGCGCAAGTCCAGCTCTTCGATACCCTCGGCGGCGATCAATTGCTCGATCTCTTCTCCAAGCACCAGTCGGTCTCGGGCTTTTTTTCGGCGATACATCAGAACTTCGTATCGAGCGATCACGCAAACCCAACGCCGAAAGTTCTCTGGGCTATCAAGCTGGTCAAATTTTCGCCAAGCGACCACGCTGACTTCTTGCATGACCTCGTCGACATCGAGTCCGCTTGGCAGCATCGAGCGCAAGAATGCTCGAATCACGCGGTCGTGCTGCACTAGCAAACGCACGAAGCCTTCGTGATCTGCGACTGTTTCTGCTTGCTGTTTCGTATTCATCGTTCTCCGACATCATACTGCCAGTCGAATAAGAACCTGACTGGCCTTTTGTAAAATGCGAGATGAATAGTGAAGAAATGCTCTGTTTTTGGGAGCTTTGTCGCGTACGCCTCTCGATGGACTATCAAAGTAAATTTGGGAATCGTTGAGAGCCTGAATGGGCGCGCTTCGAATGATCAATCAAATGTCGCGACTAGAAACGTGAGCGGGGCAATTAAGAGAAAGAGCCTACTGCTTCGTTCCGATTCGGTTTTAGCATGAGGAACCGGAACTTTAATTTGGAACAAAGCACTACCTATCGAAATCAATAGGGCCTTTAGGATTTTTGTCCCAGCTGGTGAGTTGGAGCTTCGATTTCATACCGTTTAATCACAGAATGCAGTGCGTTTTGCATGGCTGTGCTATCGAAAGGTTTGGCCAGAAAAACGTGCTTTGAATCGATGGTTCCGTCACTAAAACCGGACATCAAAATGACAGGCAATCCCGTTTGATTCTTTTCAATCCAGTCGGCCAGCGTGATCCCATCAATCGAATCAGGCATGCGCACATCCGTCATGACAATGTCGAACTCATTCTTGCCGTCTTTAAGAAGGTTCTGGGCAAGCGTTCCGCCAACAACAGTTGTCACCTTGCAATCGATTGACTCCAACATCGAGCGAAGCGACATCAGGATCATTTCGTTGTCATCGACTAGCAATACTCGCAGGCCACTAAAATCTATGTTGGTTTGAATTTTCGGCAAAGTTCTTGTGGGGCCGTCGCCAACGATTGGGAATATCATTCTGACCGTTGTCCCAACTCCAACTTCAGAACAAATTTCCATGCCGGCGTAGCTTTGTTCCAAGAACCCTTTAACCACGCTTAGTCCCAAGCCGGTTCCGCCAAACTCATGTCCCAAAGATTCCTTTCGAGTCGAATAGAACGGATCGCACGCACGAATTAACTGCTCGCGAGTCATGCCGCATCCATTGTCCGCGACAGAAACAATGACCAACTGCGATGAGTCAGCTTGATTGAATGTCGGCGTTGCAAAAACTTCGTTGGTCGTGCCGCGTCTTTGCGTTTTTTCGTTGCACCAATCTTGATTGGATTGGCAACGCACAGTGATCGTCAGCTTCGGTTGGTCTTCAGAATCTTCAAACGCACCGCCAGAATTGGTGCATAAGTTGATCAACGCAGTCACTAATTGAGTTTCATCGGCATAAATCGAGGCGTTTTCACAGATAGCGATATTGATTCCTGAAAATCGCGCAACAACTTGTTGAAGTAGAGGTTGATACTCGTTAAAAAACTGACGCAAATTGATGACGTCAGGTGCAAGATCCTGCTTTTTTGCGAACGCCAGCAAGCGATTGGTGATTTCCGAAGCCGCCTGAGCAGCGCGATTAGAACAAGCAATCAGTTCGCGAGATTCGCTTGTCAATTCGCCTTCTGGTGATTGACTGAGGAGCTCGTTGACGTTCTCGATGACCATAATCAAGTTGTTGAAGTCATGGGCGACGCCGCCCGTCAACTGGCCGATTGCTTCGTCGCGACGTTTGATCGAAAGCCGTTTCTCGAGTTGGACTTGCTCCTGTTGCTGTTGTTCGATTTCGCTAACTCGAACTTGAATGCGTTCCTTCAAGTCCGCGGTGAGTTTCGTTTCCTGCTCAAGAAGTTTGCTTTGCGTCAGTAGATCTTTTTCTGCCATTCTTCGTTTCAATAGCGAAAACCCACAGGCAATGATTCCGAATATCGCACCGGCGGAAAATAAAGTTCCAAACAGTTGTAGGTAGCGATACATTGCCAACTTGTCTTCCATGACACTCAGTTTGTTTTTGGCTGCTTGTTGCTCGCGCAGTGTTTTTCGATAGGCTGCTTGCTCGTTCAAGAAGACGACTTCATCTTCCATTCTTGCGACTTGAAGTTTTTCTTCGCATCGGTCTAATTCGTGGAAGGCGGATTTGGCCAGGCCACTCTTGCCAGCTCGAAGTGCGCAGTCGATTTTTCGAGTGAGCGTTTGACTGCGAAGATCGAGCGTGGTCTTGCTTGCTAATAGTGCATCCAGTATTCCGAGCGCTTTGGAGTATGAGCCACGCAAGATTTCGACTCGTGCCATGCCTAATTTTGCATGGTGGACGGTTAATTTCGACATGATTCCTTTGTCAGCAATCAACCGAGAGTAATTGGCTTCGGCTTCATCGAGTCTGCCCTGGTCAACATAAAGGCCGCCAAGACAGTTGTAAGCGGAATATCCGATTGCTTCTTTGTTAGCTGTTCGTTGAGCCATGTATTGTTCGACTCGTTTGACTGCGCGCTTGGATTGACCAGTCTTTACTTCGATTCGCGCCATGCAAATACACAGGGCAGTTTCCAAATCATTGTGTTGTTTATTGATCTGAAGGCCATCGAGAAGTTCTTTGGCTTCGAGAATCATTCGTGATTTGATTAAAGATTGTGCCAAATCAAGCGTTGAAGCATCTTGGCGATATTTTTCCTGACGCGATGTGGCCAACTCGAGCGCTTGCTGGTGGTAGCGAGTCGACAAAAGTGTGCGGCCATTGATTTTGGTGAACACTCCTAGCATGCGAAGTGACTTCCACTCCCAAGGCTGGTCACCCAGATTTCTGGCTCTGTTTAAGCATTGGGTCACAAGCTTTATGGCAGTCTTGTAGTCGGACGTTTCATTGGCAATGATTCCGGCTTCGGTGAATTCGAAGTCGATTCGGATAGCAGAATTACTGTCGCCGAGTCGGCGCTTGCCTTGTTGAATCAGCTTGCGGGCTTCGCTGTACTTCGCTTTCCGAAAAAGCATTTTAGCTTTGGCTAGTAATTCTTTTGTCGCTTCATCATCGGCGATTACTTGTTGACCTGCGTCGCATAGAACGACGACCGCCGAGGAAACTTTAGAAGGGAGCGGGGTGGCTAAAAGAATTGTGAAGACAAGGGCGAAGGTGATTCGCGTAGTTGCAAACATGAGAGGAGAGAGCCTATAGGTGAGCCGGCAAGGAGCAATTAGGCCTAAAGTATAAAGCTTGATGTAGTTTTTCGGAACGACAGCCAGCTTCGCTACGAATCGAAGGCTTTGGAACCGATTTCAACTCTACTTTCGAATTGTGCGGTGATCTTCGTCTTGACTTGCGAAAGCAGCCCCCAAGGCGTTGCTAACTTCGAAGGCAATTTGCGTGTTTAACTTTTATATTCGTGAAGTAGCTATCACTGGCGTCGGATGTTTGCGAACTCTTTGCGAGCCCAAGTACTTTCAAATCGCCCAGTGCAATGCTATCCGCGCCTCAGCCGTCCAAAGTGAAATCAGGCAGTCGAACAATTTCCCCGCCTTTCATCGCTGATTCATGCGCGCAGATTCCGACGCATGTCCAGTTAGCCGACGTGACGGCGTTGGGCCGTGGCTCGCGATTTTCCTCGATGGCACTCACGAATTCATGAACCAAATGTGGGTGAGAGCCACCATGCCCGCCGCCCTGAACAAACGATAAATGTTCAGCGTCGTGAATCTCCTGTGGCAAGGTGAATTTCTGGATCGCCTCGGGAAGCAAGTGAGCAAAATCTGGAACCTCGACCTTGGCCGGAATTTCGTGCTCAGGTTTCTTGGCGGTGTGGAGTATATGCGGTTCGTTTTCGATCAAAGTCCATTCGAAACTTTTCTTCGTTCCGTAAACATCAAAGCTCTCTCGGTATTGCCGCGCGACATCGTAGAGGAATCGCCAAGTGTGAGCCGTTAAATCGGTATCCTTGATCTTGATGTGGGCAGACTGCACGGCAAACGGGTTGCCTGATTTCTCGGCGATCTCGTCGCGGACTTTGCCGGACCCAAAACAGCTGACATACTCGGCCAGTCCATTAACAAGCCCCAGGCAAGGGCTGACGACATGCGTGGCGTAGTGCATCGGAATCATCTTTTCCCAATAGTCCGGCCAGCCGTCCATGTCCTGCGGGTGCGATGCGGCGAGATGCTGAATTTCCCCCAACTCACCTTTCTCATACATGTCTTTGATGAAAAGAAATTCTCGGCTGTAGACGACCGTCTCGGCCATCATGTACTTCAGTCCGGTCTGTTTGACTTTCTCGACAATCTGGCGGCATTCATCAATCGTAGTCGCCATCGGAACCGTGCACATCACATGCTTGCCGGCATCAAGAGCTTTCAATGACATCCAGGCGTGGTCGCTGATTGGGCTGTTGATATGAACAAAATCAATTTCGCTATCCGCCAGGACGTCATCGAAGTTCGTGTAGCGTTTCTCAATTCCGAATTGATCACCTGTTTTGTTCAGCTCGACGTCGTTTCGTCGGCAGATCGCGGCAACGCAAGTGAAAGGGTGAGCTTGGTAAATCGGAATGAACTCGGCCCCAAACCCCAATCCAACCATCGCTACGTTTATAGGCATCGTCTATTTCCAGATTTAAAGATTGAGTCGAATTCGCGAACGAGCCACTAAGTTAATACGATGAAGGCAAGTGAACAACCAAGTTTCAATTTTGGAGAGATTGGTGTTAACATCAAGGTCGATCGTTTCGATGGGAAAGGGGGATTCGTTGTGGCTTGGTTAATGTCAATTTGGAATTGGCTTGCTGGATGTTGGCGACCTTCAGACGAACACCGCCGGTATCAAGAACTTGTTCGCGAAACAGAAGAGTACCGCGCAAATATCCAACGGGTAAAAACAGAAGCGATCGAGCAGATCAAAGATCGCACGCAGTTAGCAGCCGAAAAAATCAACGAGCAAGAACGGTTGAGAGACCACGATCAGCTAAATATCGTTCGCGAATCGATGGTGGAGCTTGGGCAGATCATTCAGGCCGCAAACGCACAGGCCAATCATTTCGATAGAATGAGGCTGACGGCTAAATGTCCCAGTTGCTCTCAGTTGATTGAGTATTCTGGGCGTCTGATTGGTCAGGAAATTAGTTGCTCTAATTCCGACTGCGAACGTAAAATCCAGCTAAGCAAATTCGAATAGGAGATTGACGTGACAAACGAAAAGAACTCGCAGCAAAATTCTAATGGAGTTATCAAAGGTACCGATTGGTCAGTCGCCGATTCAGTTAACCGCACTCAGCAATCATCGACCCATCCAACTGGCAGACAATTGGCAACGGTTAATCCGGAATCAACTTCGCCGATTGCCGCCGCTGCTCAGGTAATGCCGGTGTCCGTGGAAGGCGAAACGCCGGACGGATTGGTGGCTCAGTACCAGCAAAAACGGCTTTCACGCAAAGCAACCGTTCAAGCGCTGAAGCTTCGCTACGAAAGTGAACTCGATGCGCTTCAGCACCGGCTTAATAAGGCTTGCCAGATTGAAAAGGCCCGAGCCGATGTGATGGCTGATGAGTATTTGAAGGAACTCGACGCCAAGCATTTGAAAGTCCTCAGTGATCTAGGCTTGCGAAATAAGGAGACGCGAGAAGCGGCTTTGTTACGGCTGACAGAATCGACAGTTGAGCGGCTGAAAGAAGTCCAAAACAAAGACTGGCCGCCTTCCTTGATCGACGAAACCATTCAAGAGATATTCGCTTTGAGAAAACGTGCCGTTGCTGAAATCATGAACGAAGTGTCTTGAAGCTCGGTTGATTGTGACTGGATCGATGAACAAGAAATCTAAATCCGAATCAGCTCGTACGACCGCCGACGCCCAGCCAGGCCGAGCCCATGTCGCTCATTCCCAAACCGTTTTCGGAACCGACATTGTTCGCTATTCCTGTTTCAGCTGCGACGAGCCCCTGCGGTCTCGCGCCACGGAAGCCGGTATCGTCGATCATTGTCCGGTTTGTCTTGTTCAGTTCATCGTTCCCGGTCGGCACGTATTAAAGCAACTTGAAAAATCCAAACTGATCAAGCGACGTGAGGAAAAAGAAAGAGCCCGTTCGAAGTATGTTCGTGTCGAGAGGAACTTGGAGTTGCTCGAGCACCAGCTAGAAATCGACGCGCGGCTAGAAGAATCGAAGTCGCGATTGGAAACAGAGAACGAGCTTAAACGAAACAACTTGAAGCAGTTGGAGGTCTCGTCTGAATCCCGAATTCGGCGCACGGCTTCCATGGAGCAAGCCATTGTTGTGTTCACGCAAATGACCGCCGATGCGATCGAGCAGATTCAGCAAAAAGACTGGCCGCCGCACCTGATCGCAGAGACAAGAGAGCGGATTTTGAAGCTGAGGAAGCGAACTAACGAGGCGATTTTGGCCAACGATGAAGACGAAAAATGAGGCTTGGTTTCAAAACCAAAGTAGCACGACTCTCCGAGTCAGTTTCGCAGCCAAATACGACTCGGAGAGTCGTTCTACTGTCACAAACCGGGTTTTGAAATGGGCTCTAAGATGTTTGGCCAGCCAATATCCTCCCGGCGATGTTCGTAGGAAGTGCTATGATTGACGTTTCTTTATCTCAAATGTGCCCCGCTAAAATGAGCTACATCGTGAAAAGACTCTTTTCCGTTTTCGTCATTATGTTTTCGATTGGTTCGATTGCCTCCAAGACTGTGGCGGACGAACGTTCTAACAAAGATGAGCGACCTAACATTCTGTTCATTTTTTCCGATGACCACGCCGTCAATTCAATTTCTGCTTATGGTGGCTCGCTGGCGAAAGTCGCTCCGTCGCCCAACATTGACCGCATCGCACGAGAAGGGATCTTGTTTCAAAATTCATTCTGCGCGAACTCGATCTGTGGCCCATCTCGAGCATGCATTTTGACGGGAAAGCACAGCCATAAAAACGGTTTCATGCGCAACTCACGAAAGCCATTTGATCAATCGCAATGGACGGTCGCCAAGTCGCTTCAATCGGCTGGTTATCAAACCGCCGTCATCGGGAAGTGGCATCTGAAATCTGATCCCGTTGCTTTCGATTATTGGGAGGTCTTTCCCGGGCAAGGCAGCTATTACAATCCGGTCTTCTTGCAAATGGATGGCTCGAAGCCGAAGTTTGAGGGCTATGCGACGGATCTGACGACTGAGAAATCTCTTACTTGGTTGGAAGGTCGCGACAAAGAAAAGCCCTTCTTTCTCATGTGTCAACACAAAGCGCCGCATCGAACGTTTGCACCGGCACTCCGTCACCTTGGAGCACTCGATGACGTTGAGATCCCAGAGCCCGAAACGTTGTTTGATCAATACGACAATCGCAGTGCGACTTTGGCCAGCAATGAGATGGAAGTCGACCGGCATTTGACTTGGGCTTACGATTTGAAGCTGCGAAAAGAGGAACTTGACGGAGTTGAGCTGCCATCGTTCCGAGAGTATGGCACACCTGAATACAATCGCATGAATGATGCCCAACGAGAAAAGTGGGACGCTCATTTTTCCCCCAAGAACAAATCTTTTATCGCCGATCACAAAGCTGGAAAGATCCAAGGCAAGGATTTAGTTCGTTGGAAGTATCAACGATACATTCGCAACTATTTGGAGACAGTAAAGGCGGTGGATGACAGTGTGGGCAAATTGTTGCAATACCTCGATGACAACAATTTGGCCGACAACACGATTGTCATTTATTCATCGGATCAAGGGTTCTATCTTGGCGAACATGGATGGTTTGATAAACGCTGGATGTTTGAAGAGTCATTCAAGATGCCCTTCGTTGCTCGCTGGCCTGGCAAGATCAAACCGGGCTCGCGACCGGAAGCGATGATTCAAAACATCGACTACGCGCCAACGTTTTTGGAGATAGCCGGCGAATCAGTTCCGGCTGAAGTGCAGGGTCATTCGCTGTTGCCAATTTTCGGCGACAGTTCACAGAAGGTTCGGGACTCGTTGTACTACGCTTACTATGAGCTTGGCGAGCATGCGGTGCCCCAGCATTTTGGAGTTCGTACGCAGTCGAAGAAGCTGTTTTATCTGCCCGAGACCGACGAGTGGCAGTTGTTTGATCTGGCTAAGGATCCAAACGAAATGACCAACGTCTATGACCACCCGGATTATATTGAGACTAGATCCGAGTTGACCAATGAGTATCATCGCCTCAGAGAACAATTCGACGCGCCAGACTACGAGAAGGTTAAGTAGCTGAGACAAACGATGTCTTTATTCAAGCTTGAAATTTCGTCGCCTGATATTGAGATTCAAGCCGTTAAAACGTTCGATCAATCCAAGTGATCAACGCCATGAGCACTGACAGAATCGTTAGGGAAACGATTAGCCCACGCATGCTGAATTTGTGTGGATACCAAGGAGCAGTGGCGATCGTAGCTGTCGTGACGGCGAGAAACCAATGGGCAACATAGAGCCGCGTCATCGTCGGCCAGAAAAACGCCAAGTCAAACCAAGGCATCCGATCAGGATGATTCGGAGCGACATACTCGGTGTTGGGGTCAACATGCCAGCTAAACCATTGAGGTGCCGAGCGATGCTCGAACCAAACACACATCCGGCCGCTCCCACCATGAAACGCAATATGCTGTCCAGGAAATGAGCTAAAGAATCCACCTTCCATGTACCAATAGCTTCTGATCCACAAGACAATGAATACGACAGACAACACGCCGAAAAAACAGGTGTTGGCAAGGCGGGCCAAATGCAGCACTCTAATTATTCCGCTCGAGCCCATTTTTTCCTCTTCTGAAATCAGTTGTAGCAGAGTTTGGTCGACAAGCCGGCAAAGGTAGAAAGGCTATTTCTTCTTTCGGTAGATGTCCGTTGGGATCGGAACGGTAGTCTGTCCCACGCGTTCGATCTTCTCGGCGTCAATTAATTCAAAGTAGCGTTCGCGGAAATCATTAGGATCGATTCCTCTAAGCTTACGGAAAAGTTTTTTATCAGAATTATTCAGGTAGTGTGTCACCGATATTGCACCCAAGATGCCCGCGCCGCCGTCAATGTTATAACGGTTGATGCAAAACAAACTTGATTCCCGATCCGCAAATTCCGGATTGGATTTGATGAACTCAGCGATCACGAATTGCTCGATCTTCTTCTTGTTACTTTTCTTGCTTCTGCTTTGGTACTTTTCTAGTAGAGAAGGGGTTAGATCGATATCTTTTGCAGTTACAAGAGCACCAAGTTCTTCATTGGAATAGCCACCCCGATTAAGAATATGATCGTTGATGGTCGCGTGTTGCTGCTCACAAATTTTTGCAAGCTCGTCAAGCTTAAAACGACGAGTTGAGCCAGGTTCGATTTGCTTTTGAATCTCACGGAACATTTCAACGACAGACAGAGAAACAGTCTCTTCACTCCAGCCGGGTGGCAGGATATTTACCTCGTCAGTCGTTTTCAATGACACAAAACGATCGCCTTCTTTTGCAATACTCATAGACATGGCGAGGTTGGGCAGTTGCTCAAAATCCGTCAAGTCCGCCAGCACGTAGCCATCAGAATGCAACAGCAGTCGCGTGTTTCCCTCGCCCAGCTCCTTGCAGGAAAAATCGCCACCGACTTTGAAGCCAAGCTTGGTCAGCTCTTGAGTTACGCTTTCCAACTCTTCGTGGTGTGTCCATCGTAGATTCTCGGACTCGACGTAAGAGACTCGAATCGGAGGCCCAAAATCCTTCTTCTCATTCAATTGATCACTCATCGACAAGATGAACGTGATCGCGGCTAGTAGCACCAAAGTTGTCAAAGCCAACAAAATTCCGCCGATCACCAAAATCATTTTTGAATTGTCGTTTCCGCGAGTTGGTTTGGCCAGCGTTAAAAAGTTAACGGCGAATTGGCACCCAACGGCCACCACGATCAAGGGTGTCGTGGCAAGATTCAACATGCCTTGAAAAGCGACTCGCATTCCATCGGTGGACAGATAGCCGCCGATCGCTCCAGCGAATATTAACAGGGCGAAAATCAGGAAGGCACTCAGCATCAATGCGTGAACAGCGCGCGGCCAACCTAGATCGGATTGGTAGTATGTCGACACGATCGGCATCATTAATCCAGACGCCAATGCTGCCATGAAAAAGTACTCGTAGCCTGTCACGAAGCCGATGATCACAAACCCGATTGCCAGTAGCAAGCACACTGCAACCAGTGTCGAAATGCGCTTTTCCTGTTTCGAAAGAACCAGCCGCCCGAATTTATTGAACCGCAACAATAAATTGAACATCGGAACCGAAACCCAAGTCAGAATCACGAATCCAACGTAGGCAATAATCAGTGGATAAAGAAACGGCTGCAGGGCTGGATTGTTTTCCGCCATGCGGGACGCGGCGTTAACGCCAAAGTACCCACCGATCAACACAAACATCACCGTGCGGCCTTCCAGTTTGCTGGTCCAAAGGAACCAGCTCAGGATCATCCGATAGATGAAATATTGGCTTTTCATGGATTCGATAATGCCGCGCCGTGCCCACTCCATGTTGGGTTCCAGTCGCAACGCTTCACGAAAATGCGGCATCGCATCTTTGGGTTGTTTGCGTTCAAGCAATGACCAGCCCATGTTTGCGTGGGAATGCGCGTCTTCCGGCGACTTCTCCAATGCCGTTTGAATCGTCGCGCCGGCTTCTGATTTCTTCCCCAGATTTACCAATGCCATTGCGCGCAGGTTCATGCAACGGACGTCTTCGGGATCCATTTCCAAACCGGTCTCCGCCGCTTCCAAACCAGCCTGCCACTTTTTCTGCTGCAGCTTAAGACCAGCCAGTTGGGCGAAGTACTCAGGTTCCGAGTGATCCATCGAAATTGCATGAAGGATCTCAGATTCGGCTTTCTTGAATTGGTTTCGAGCATCGCTAATCGTCGATGCAACGTAGAAATTGAACGCCGAATCTGGTTCGAGTCCGATAGCCGTTTTGATCGTCTCCGTCGCTTCGTTGTATTGCTTTGCCTCAACTTGGCAGATGGCCAAAAAGGCATGCGCCAGCGAATTGTCCGGGTCGTCAACGAGTGCCTGACGAAGCTCGGTTTCTGCCAATTCGAAACGTGATTGCTGAATCAGCATTTGGGCGCGCTGCAGGAACGGACTCATAGATTTAGATACCTTAAGACGTCGTCGTAGATGCCGCCTTGGTTAGAATACAAAGCATGGTTTTTGGCGCTGGAAAACCACTCTTTTGTTGTTGGTCGTAGCGATTTGGTCGCCACTAACAAGTCTTTGGTGTCAATCGGTTGGGGCACACCGGTCTTCATCGCATCGCGAAGTTTCGCCTCGATCGTTTGATCGACAACGGCTTTGACATCGGCTCCGGAAAACCCTTTGAGCTTTCGCGAAACCTTTTTAAAATCAATCGTCGTTTGGGGTTTGCCTTTAAGCTGAATGCGAAGCACTTCGGCAAGCCCTGCGTCATCCGGTGGCGGAACGAAGAGAACCCGATCGAATCTGCCGGGACGTCGAAAGGCTGGGTCGACATGCCACGGCGCATTGGTCGCTGCCAAGATTAAGACGCCTTCGTTGGATTTGTCGACGCCATCCATTTCGCTGAGAAATTGATTGATCACGTGGCGACCGGCACCGCTTTGCATATCGCTCCGTCTGCCTCCCAGCGCGTCGACTTCATCGAAGAACAGAACACAAGGAGAATTATTTCGTGCATGTTCAAACAGCGCCGACAGATTTCGCTCGCTCGATCCCGTCCACATTTCCAATACGTCGCTGATGCCGACGGAAATGAAGCCGGCTCCGATTTCCCCCGCCGTCGCGCGGGCCAGATAGGTTTTGCCGCAACCGGGAGGCCCGTACATCAGAATCCCTCCACCCGCCTGTTTTCCATAAGCCGCGAACAACTCAGGGTGTTTCAGCGGCTTGAGAATCTTAATCTCAATTTCTTCTTTGACTTGTTCCATCCCGCCGACGTCGTCAAACTTAATCTTGGGTCGTTCGATTTCTGGATCGGCCGAATCACCGGGCGTATGAATTGACTCGCGCATCCGACCTTCGACAACGTCACCGCTTTCGTATTCTTCGCCAATGCCAAGTTGTTCGCTCAGTTCTTCATCGATTGACTCGGGATCCATTTCCAGCGCCAATTTGTACCGGGCGACGGCGTTGGGAATATTGCCTTCACGAAATAGCAGACGAGCGTAGCTCACATGCGCTTTAGCCGGCGCGTCTGTCTTTTGGCAAATGTCTTCAACAATCACCAGGGCTTGGCTGACCTTGTCTTGTTGAACATAGACGTCGGCTAATCCCAGTTTGACGTTGATGTCGTTGGGCTTGAGCGAGAGTGCTTGCCGATACTCGGTTTCAGCATCTTCGAAAAAACCAAACCCGGCCAGCGTTTGCGCCAAGTGAATCAAAAGGGGAACATTGTTGGGAGAAACCTTGAGTGCTTCTCGTAGACCGTTGATTGCTTCTTCGCCCGCCAATGGATTACCCAATATTGAAAATTGAATGTGGAAATATAAATGTGGAAATGTTTTGTCATTAAAGACCAAGATTATAGACAAAGTAGAGCGACTTTTCGGCTGACGCCACCACTAGTATCCCAAAATCGTACTCGCACTCAATGAAATGGTACTCGTACTTGTACTCGACTTTATTGCCAATCGAGTACGAGTACCGCCGAAGGCTGAGTACGAGTAGGAGTACGAGAAAGAGGGAAATGGGCGCTTCGGCACCGCGAACATGGTGGTGTTCACCGAGAAGTGTAAAAAATAATCGATAACGACAAGCTCCCTTTTCGGGGCACTTCCCGGTTCACTTCAGCCAATCTCGCAACACGTCAACGTCGCGTCTGATGGCATCGATGTTCGCTTGCGTTCCTTCTTTGGGCAAATATTCGACGTGTAGCGAATAGGGGCCCGAGAAGTTGTCGTCTTTGAGCATCTTGAAAAATTTCGGATCAACACGACCTTGGCCAAGCGGTACGTGCTTGGCTTTCAAGCCATCCCAATCGAAGTCCTTGACGAATATCGCACCGATATGCGGCTTCATCAAACGATAAAGCGTCGGCCAAGAAAGTCCGGCTTCGATCGCTGCGTGGCGGATGTCGAACGCGTTTCCAAGCTGCTCGGCCGGGATGTCTTTGATGAGGTAGTGCAAATCCCACAGCGTTGCACCCATGTATCTGCTGCCCGAGTGATTCTGATAAAGCCCGGTCATGCCAAGCTCGCCATTGAGAGCGGCAAGTTCCTTGAATTGCGGCTTGATTGTCTCAAGCTGTTCCATCAGTGGAATCTTCTTGTCATAACGATAAGGGCCCAACCGATAAGTTTGGATGCCGAGCCCCGCCGCCGTGCGCAGAACTTTCTCAGACAATGGTTGCTCGAGACTGAAAACATCCGACGCCATCACCGTCACTTTGAGATCTCTTTTCTCGAGTGCCTCGACCAGTTTTGGTAAGTCTTCTTCGACTCGTTCGGGCAAGACGTGTCCACGATTGCGAACCGTTGCTTCGATACCAACGCAGCCTAGTTCGGCGATTTTGTCAGCCAATTCGTCATAGCTCAAGTCTTGCAGGAATTTTTCGAAAACACAGATCGGCAATGCCGCTTCTTGAGCCGTTGAAGCCTGGGCATTCACTAAATGGCTATTCAGGCCAGTCGCCAAAGTCGTCGTTGCAGCGGCTGCGGTTTTGAGGAATTGGCGGCGGTGAAGATTGTTGTTCATCAAGAACCTGTATTGTAAAAGTCGCGAAGTGCTTGGCGATTTGTTGGCACTCGAAATGAAAAAAGAGAATACCAACAATGGCATTCTCTTTGATTTCTAGGAGCCTAGCCAGCCTCTAGTTTTAATCAGTTCCATGCCAATACTGCTCTACTCAGGTGCCACTCGCAACAGAGTGAGCCGCCATGTTAAGAACGAACAGCTAGGCCACGACAATGACCAGTAAGACTGATCCCGTTGGAATCCAAAGCAACACAGTTAGCAGCGTTAAGGCCAGCGTTGCTGTCTTCATGCGAGATGTGAATTCCGAGAACCTTCGAAAGCAACAAAAAATCAGGACGCTGGTGCCGATGGTTAGGGCAATCGCTGGTAAGAGTCCCCTGGTAGATTGAATCAAGTCTGCTTTGGTCGCTTTGGGAGGATTAAAAACTGGTCCGTCAGAATTATATCCCGCATTCCAACTGACAGTGTCAAGCATTGTTTGGCCGAACTCGCGAAGAGCCGAAGAACTTAATAACCATGCAAATAAGGCAAGCAACGACAACAAAGTTGTGGCTTTGACCAGAGTGACGAGAGCCGCCATTCTTGTTGCTGAAGTCGGATCCGCAATTTCCGTATGCGGTGACTCATAGGGATTCGACGTCGTGTGAGGATTTCTTACTTGGATCAC